>NVTR01000042.1 GCA_002732955.1 Marinosulfonomonas sp. | reverse complement strand
GTTCCGGCAGCAAGCCAATCTGCTCGTAGTAACGGATGGTCTGAACCTTGGTTCCGGTTTTTCGCGACAGCGTGCCAATCGATAGCATGGGGCCTCCTGATGATGTTTCCGGCTTTTATGCGCGCGCGCAAACCACCTTTCATATCTATTGCCACACTAGGACATTGCAACGCTATATTACTTGTTAAACTTGTACCCCAACAGACGCAACGCGTTGATTGTCACCAGCACCGTCGCCCCGGTATCCGCCAGTATCGCCATCCAGAGCGACGTCAGACCCAACAGGGTGGTTACCAGAAAGACCGATTTCAGACCCAGTGCAATGGTGATGTTCTGGTGAATATTCGACATTGTGGCGCGTGACAGTTTGATCAGCGAAACCACATCGCCGACATTTTCATGCAGCAGGGCAGCGTCGGCGGTTTCCAGTGCAACATCTGTACCACCCCCCATGGCAATGCCAACATCCGCCAGCGCCAGCGCCGGGGCGTCATTGATCCCGTCACCAACCATCGCAATACTGCCTTGCTCTTTCAGGGTCTGGATGACGCCCAGCTTGTCTTGCGGCAGCAACTCTGCCTTTACTTCGATGCCCAGTTGCGCGCCCAGCGCCGCGCCGGTGCGTTGGTTATCACCGGTCAGCATAATCGCCGAAACGCCCATTTTTTCCAGCGCCTGCATCGCTGATTGCGCGTCTTTGCGCAGTTCATCGCGCATGGCGAACAAGCCGGTCAAAACACCGTCAACAATCACCGCCGCCACGGTTTTTCCCTGCTCTTCCAGCGCCTCAATGTCGCGGTTCTGCCTGGCGCTGAATTTGGAAATCTCACGTCCGTAATTGGGCGAGGCAATGGTCACAACTTTGCCGCCTACAGTGGCCTCAACCCCGCGCCCGCTGAGCGCCTTGGCGTCAGTGGTATCCACAAGGGCGATGTTGCGCGATTCTACTTCGTTCACAATGGCGAGTGCCAAAGGATGCAATGACCCGGATTCAACCGCCCCCGCAAGGGCCAGCATTTCGTCCTCCTGACCCGCAAAAACCCTGATGTCGGTCACCGTTGGATTGCCCCGTGTCAGGGTACCGGTTTTATCGAACGCAACTTTCGTGACCTTGCCAATGGCCTCAAGCACCGCGCCGCCTTTCATCAATAGCCCATGTCTTGCGCCCGCCGATATGCCTGATGTTATGGCCGCAGGCGTTGACAGAACCAGCGCACAGGGGCAGCCGATCAAGAGTATCGCGAGCGCCTTATACAGCGACGGGGTCCACTCGGCCCCCATCATCAGGGGCGGTATAATCGCGACCAATGCGGCAACGACTATGACCCCCGGTGTGTAATATTTGCTGAAATTGTCGATGAAACGGGCGGTTGGGGCCTTGTTCGCCTCGGCGTCCTCGACCATTTGAAGAATGCGCGCGATCATGTTGTTTTCGGCTTCGTTTTCCACCGTCAGGCGGATCAGCCCATCAACATTTATCGACCCGGCAAATACCGTGTCACCCTCAGTTTTGCGCTTTGGCATCGATTCACCAGTGACCGCAGCCTCGTCAATCGTGGTTTGACCCTGCGTGATAACCCCGTCCGCCGGAACCCGTGCCCCCGGCCTGATCTCAATCAGATCACCAATCACCAAAGTATCGGCCTGCACGTCCTGAAAGCCTTCATCCGTCACAAGGACCGCAGTTTTTGGAACCAGATCGGCCAGCGCCTGAACTGAGCGGCGGGCTTTGGCGGCTGCAACCATCTCTAACAATTCGCCAATGGAAAACAGAAATACCACCACCGCAGCCTCGGCGGACTCGCCAATGATAATGGCGCCGATGACAGCGATGGTGACCAGCGTTTCTATCGAAAACGGCTGCCCCGACAGCGTGCCAAGTGCTGCCTTGCGCGCAAGCGGAAACAGCGCCACCAGACTTGCCACCGCAAAGCCAGCATTGGCATAGGCAGGCAACACCAGCGACATCACCCCGGCGATAACCACCAGAATGCCCGCGAATATCACCAGCCTGCCTTTGCCGGTCTGCCACCACGCCAACACAACATCAGCTTGCTTTGCCTTGGGCAGCATCACCTTGTAGCCCAGCTTTTCAATCGCCCTGATCACCGGTTTGGCATCGCCATCGGTTTTGCCAAGCTGAAATTTTATTTTCTGACTGGTGTAGTTCAGACTTACGTTTTCCACACCGGGAATTTTGCAAACCACCGCTTCGATCTTATTGGTGCAACTGGCACAATCCATGCCTTCGATTCGGAGTATTTGTTGGGTAGGCATTGTGAAGATTCCTGATTTGATTCGCGCTCAAACCGGAAAATAGAACCTCAAGCAACTAGAGGTTCAAACGATTTTTTGATGGCTACATTTTCTGCGTGCTGTTGAAGGAAATTCTGGTTCCGAACGACCTAAAACAAGCCAATTAAAGGTCAACTTTTCAAGCATATAGCAGTAAAATGTCGATTGCAGTTTAAAAACAGGAAATCTTGCACGAATACACTACAGCTTTGGCACAGAGTTCAGTGAATCGATAACCGCACATTCAGGAACGTCTTCACCCGAACATTTTGCAATTGTTTCCGAAAGTACGCTTTCGATTCGGCCGAGGTCAACAATTTTAGCCCGCACATTCATGACGTGGTCTTGGGCAAGTTTTTGAACTTCGGCGCATGTGTTTATTCCCCCATCAACCAATGCAAGCAAGCTGCGAACTTCGTCCAGCGAGAAACCCAAATCACGGGCGCGCATGATAAAATTCAGTCGTGAAACATGGACGCCGTCGTAGCACCTGTAGCCATTGGGATTCCTCGGCGGTTCCGGCAAGACACCAATGTTTTCATAGTACCTGATCGTCTCAATATTGCAGCCGGTTGCTCGGGACAAATCCACCCGGCGCAAATTTTTCGCAGGAATGTTACCGTTTTCCATTTTTAGCCCTTGAGCCTGTATCTACTACAGAGTGTAGATATTAGTCAGATAACAGGCAAGGACGATTCGAATGACAGAAATTTCGCCACGATCTGGTGCAGTTGTTGCCGGTGGAAACACCCGGGCAGACCGTGGGGACCGGGCAACAATTGGTTTCATGTTGATGGGTGCGTTGGCGATGACGTCCTGTTGCATCCTTCCGCTTGCTCTGGTCAGCCTTGGCGTTACCGGCGTATTTATCGGCAAGCTCAGCTCACTTTACCAGTACCATTGGTATTTTCTTGCGTTTGCCGTTGGCACGTTGGCTTACGGATTCTACAAAGCCTATCGCCCCGTTGATACCATTAGCTGTGCTAACGGCACCTGCGAGCGTCCAATCAACCGAACCATCATGCGGTCGGCCATGTGGCTTAGCGCAGTTGTAGTCGCTGGCGCGCTGGTATTCCAATACGCCGCCGCTTCAATTCTCAGCCCCTTTTGAAAGGTTATTCCATGAAAAATCCGCTATATGTTTTGACCACCCTCGCTGCCCTGATCGGGGGCCCGGCACTTGCCGGTGAACAAACCACGCGCATCGAAGTCACCGGCCTGTATTGTTCTTCCTGCCCCTATATTGCTGCACAAGCCATTACTGATATTGCCAGTGCCGAAATCGTTGACGGGTTTTATGATGCGAACCTGCAATTGGCGCAATTCGTCATTCAGTACGATGACGAGATGACCACACTTGAAGCCTTGCTAAGTGCAACGGTTGATTTTGGTTATCCGGCGACGCTCGTTGAAGAACCCGCCGTAGAACCGGCATCATGAAACGGGTGATTGCGCATGGACGATAACGGATCAAAAGGCGGCTTGCTGGCTCTGATGATCGGGGTGCCGGTAATGGTGGTGTGTTGCGTTGGCAGTCTGGCGCTGTTTGTCCGAGCTTGGCAGGAAAATTGAAAACTTAATGAAAAGAATACCGGGGCGATTGAACATGAGTGATAAATTCGTATCGAATGACCGTTTGCTGAGATTTGGAATTATCGGAACCGTGCTCGCAGCCCTTTGCTGTTTCACTCCGGTTCTTGTGGTGCTGTTTGGCTTGGTCGGTCTGGCCGCACTGGTCGGGTATCTGGATTACGTGCTTTTCCCTGCTCTGGGTCTGTTCGTGTTGCTGACGCTCTATGCGCTGTGGCGCAAACACAAGAATGAAGCGGCCCGGTAATATACCCCGGCATCGCTGCTAAAATTCAAGGATGAACAGATGAAAGACGAAAGCAGTTCAAACAACGGCTCAGGTGCATATGACCTGATTGTCATCGGCGCAGGTTCGGCAGGGTTTTCCGCCTCGATCACCGCCGCCGATGCCGGAAAGCGCGTGGCGCTGGTTGGCCACGGCACTATTGGTGGTACCTGTGTAAATGTCGGGTGCGTTCCGTCCAAGGCAATGATCCGCGCAGCCGAAGCCATTTACGGTGCCAAATCTGCGGCCCGTTTCCCCGGAGTGGTAGGTGAGGCCCATGTTGAAAACTGGGCGCAGCTTGTCACCGCCAAGGATGATCTGGTGGATGCACTGCGACAGAAAAAGTATGCCGGTCTTTTACCATCCTATGAGGGTGTCGACTACATCGAAGAAGGTGCCGCACGTCTGGTAGAGGGCGGTGTTCAGGTTGGTGATCGATCACTCAAGGCCCCCAAAGTAATCATCGCCACCGGCGGTCGCCCGACGCTTCCACCAATCAAGGGTATTGAAGGCATCACCAGCTATGACAGTACCGGGTTGCTGGAGCTGGAGACATTGCCAAAAAGCCTGATCTTTATCGGTGGCGGCTATATCGGCTCAGAACTTGCGCTGATGATGGCGCGGTTTGGTGTCGATGTGACGGTGATCTGCCGTTCTCGTCTGTTGCCGGTGGCGGAACCGGAAGTGTCCGAAGTACTGACCGAAGCGTTCAAGGCCGAAGGTATCAAAATGTATTGCGGCATTACCTATGACACCTGTCGGGAAAGTGCCAAGGGCGTGACAGTCAGCGTCAAGGAAGGCGATGAACTAGTTGAACTCACCGCGGAAAAGCTGATCGTGACCGCCGGGCGGCGCGCAAATACCGATGGCATGGGTCTGGAAGATGCCGGGGTTGATCTGGACGGGCGCGGCTCGATCATTATCGGCGATGACATGCAGACCAGCCGCACAGGCACCTATGCGGCCGGTGACGTCACTAACCGGGATCAGTTTGTCTATATGGCGGCTTACGGCGCCAAGCTGGCGTCGAAAAATGCGRTGYTGGGTGAAGCGCATGAATATAACAACGACGCGATGCCGTGGGTGGTGTTTACCGACCCGCAGGTTGCCGGTGTTGGCCTGAGTGAGGCCGATGCCCGCGCCGCTGGTTTTGACGTAAAAACCTCAATTGTGCCGCTGGATCAGGTGCCCCGTGCATTGGCAGCGCGTGACACCCGTGGATTGATTAAACTGGTTGCCGACAAGAACACCGATCGCCTTTTGGGGGGTCAGATCATCGCGCCGGAAGGCTCTGATACGATCCAGACGCTGGCGATGGCGCTAAAGTTTGACATGACCAGTAAGGCATTGGGTGAGACAATTTTCCCGTACCTGACCACCGTCGAAGGGTTGAAACTGGCGGCCCAGACGTTTGATATGGATGTTGCGAAACTTTCCTGCTGCGCCGGGTAACAAGGGGAAGGTGCAATGAATGCCGCACTGATATTTGCTTTCACCTCAGGTGCGGTCTCAACAGTGAATCTATATTCAAAGATAGCGTTGCGGTGCAGGAATGGGAAAAATTGAGTGGTACAGCTGAAATTCCGGGTCTCGATATGTCGGCTGTCAGCAGTGCGACTGTGGTTGCGGCTTTACCACTTTTACTAACCGAGTGGCGAATGTGAAAACGCTGGTCGGATTTTGACGGGGCCGCGCGAACTTTAAACCGACAAATATTGCAAAGCTTTCTGGATACCGGGGGCTGCACCAGGAGCCAGTAAACTGGATCAGGCGCGCCGGTTGCGATCAGAAAATATCGCGCCTCGTTTTCAGCGATGTGCAGATCATTCCCGACCACCAGGGCGTGCCGGTGGCGGTTTTTACCGTCCCGGAACTGGTGCGGGTCGGCCTGTCGGAAGAAGAAGCGCGGGCGCAAGAATTGGATTTTACCGTGCATCACACCAAAACCAGCGGCTGGATTTCCAATTTCCGAATTGGTGAAACCCACGCTGCTGTGAAAGTTCTGGTCAACAACACTAATGACCAGATACTGGGCGCGCATATGATTGGCCCGGAATACGGCGAACTAATCAACACATTTGGATTAGCTATGAAGTTTGGTCTGACGACCCGTCAGATGAAATTAGCAACCGCCGCCTACCCAAGCGTCGGGTCGGATCTGGGGTCGCTGATTTAATCTGCAATTGCGTCGCACTGACCCGTTTATCTTGAGCCACCCGGCCAGGTCAGGAACGGCATATTGACGACGATGCCTGCCTCTTTCAGGCGAACCGCACCGCTGTCCAGAGCGCTTTTTAGTTCTGCGAATGATTTCAGGACACTTACGTTTGCCCCATCAGCCCATGTCACCAATATAATATTTCGCAGGGGGCTGTATCCCGGCTCCCCCGGGGCCTTGTCAAATATATCCGCCTGTCCGCCCAATGGTCCCATTGGCCCCATCCCATCATGGCCATTGGTAAATACATATACCGGCGCCAACATTTCTAAAGGTGCATTGGCAAGGCTGGGCACCACCGGCACAGGCGAGCCACCCATCATGTCAGTCAATATTTTCGCCACACCCGCGTCGGAAATTTCGGTATGCATAAACAGCATCGCGTGACCGTCGATGAAACCATTTACGGCCGGAACCACGGGTGCATCGGTCGGCATGCTCATACCCATGCTCATGCCACCTGATGTAGACGAACTCTGCGCGTAAGCTGTCGGCACCGTCAATAGCAGACCGGCGGTCAATGTTACCGCCGAATATATATGAAATCTCATTTTTCCTAACTCCTTGGTAACTCTGATTCCGACCACCTTACGCGCCGTACCATAGTACGGAGTCAAGGCACTCGAAACAGACCCAGGGGCCGGAACATTTAGTGGGCTGGGGTCAGCAAATGCACACTGAACCCACAGTCAGCACGGCCCGTTATCGCCGCTGGTGGGTTGGCAATCCAAATTGGCGATAATTGAGCAATCTTCCAGACTTCCCTTTGACGGGCAGGACGCGATCAATACATGTAGTTCGTCACCTATTTTGCGCAAACCTTTGATCTTGCTTTCAATTTCCAATAACTTCACACTGGCCCGGCGTTTCACATCATTGCAATCACTGTCAGGGTCTGCACGCAAATCAAGCAATTCACGGACTTCCTTTAGTGAAAAACCAAGGTCCTGAGCCTGTCGCACAAATTGAACTCTGTCGATCAATTCCTGCGAATATTGTCGGTATCCACCATTTCTTGGCTTTAGTGGTTGTGATATCAGACCTTTTCTTTCGTAAAACCGCAAGGTTTCCACACCGACCCCTGCTTTGGAGGCGGCACCACTTATTGTTAAGCTTTCCATTGTCTATCCAACACGTTGACCAAGTATCTTTGGTATATAATGTCTACAATAGAGCAGTACCCTACCCATAGATATTCACGATAGCGTCACGCTGGCAGTGATGCTGTACGTTTGGTTCCCTTTGTCGCTCTGGAACGGGATTGAGGCTGATGATATCTACGCTGGTTGAAAAACATAAGCAGCGYTAAGAMAGTATAACCTGCGCAGATCCTTTGGAAGAAWTGATATCCGCCYTATTCATCAGGCAAAATSCAGTRGATAACCCGTCGGCCACAGCGGCAGAATTGTCAACAACGCTAACCTGGGACCACTCACTGGCAACCAGACCCGAGCGAGGGTCAAGTATGTGCCCAACCGCACCATTTGTGTCCAGCGTCGTCCCCAATGKTGCAGAGGTAGCGATAGCCGCGTCGCTCAGGGCAAGTGCCGCGCCTTGGTCGCCCTTCAGGTTGAYTTGCCAGCGCTCGCCACCCGGTGCATTCCCGATGGCGGCGATTTCACCGGTATTGATCAGGACATTTTGAACACCTTCACGGCGAAAAAATCCCGCTATCTTATCGGCGATATAGCCCTGTGCWATTCCGTTCAGGGWTATCTGGACGCCGCTACGATCAAAGCTAACCTGTTGGCTGGAATAGCGTATGTGATCCCATCCAGTTAACGCCAGGGTACTGGCAATCAATTCGGGGTTGGGTTCTGCACCTCTGGAATACGCCTTGGCGTATAGCGCCCAGAGGCTTTGAACGGTTGGATCAAACGCGCCGGAAGTACGGGAATTAATTGTAGAACAAACTGACAGAAGTTCGATCATCTCAAACGCCGGTTGCTGCAATACCCCATCCCGGTTCAGCCGGGAAATCTGACTGTCGGTTTGGTACAGGCTGAAAATTCCCTCAAGCCGCTGGATTTCCTTTACTGCGGATGAAATCAAAACCTTTGCATCCGGGTGATCAAGGATGATCCGGGCCTCTGCCCCCAGGGCGATACCTCGCCATTGGGTGGGGCGGCTACTGGCCTGTGCGCCGATCACCGGCAGGGCCGCAGCGCCCGCCAGAATTGTCAGAACTCTTCTACGAGTTGTCACCGGACAGCCCCCCTAAGTCAGCGTTAAATTCAACCGGGGAAAGAACGGTCTCTGCCGGTATTTCATTTAACCGCATGATTACGCCGCCATGTTCCTGAACAAAATCTTGGGCTTTGGTCATGTCGCCAAAAGGTGCAATCTCAGGCGCACCCATGCCGCCAACAGCATCAGAACCGATCACGAAATAAGCATCATTTGCATCGATCCAGTTGTCGGAACCCGGTTCATCCCAGCTAACGGCGCGGCCCATATCATTGACATAAAGTACGCGAATTTCAGCGGATTGTTCGGGYGAYTTCAGGTACGCAATCCCGTCACGCACCTGACTAAACCACAGCGGTGCCGGATAACCCGCCAGATGAACCTGCGCCTTTGGTCCCGGATGTTCCAGAATAATCATCTGACAATAATGCCCGGCGGCTTCTTCGGTCAGGACCACCGGATCGGGCAGGCTTAGCGCTGCACTGTCTTCCTTGCAGCCTGCCAGGATTAAAAGCGGCAACAGAATGCCCAGGACAAGTTTCATGGTTCTACCTTCCGAAAGGCCAGCCAGGCCAGGAACAAAGCAAACACGGGCCAAAGCAGCAGCGACGTCAGTTGCCCGGCCAGACCGGAAACACCACCTGCGGCTGATATGCCAGAGGCAAGGTCAGAGACAGATTCTGCTGGCATATTTATCAGGCGAAATGCATCTGCCGGATTGGCAACCAGCAGCCATGGGAATACGGATTTCGTAAAAAATCCGCCACTGTCGGCCACCAATGCGCYCAGCAATCCCAGATCATAAAGCACCACGCAGATCAGCCAGATCAGGATCACGATCCCCGACGCGACACTGCTTTGGCGCACCKTTGCTGATACGCTATARCCAATCCCCAAAAACGCCGCGCCAAGCGCCAGTGACGTCACAAACAGCTTTGCAAGTGGCCAATAGGACAGATCCGCCAATCCGTACTGCCAGATCGTCAGGCCYGCCGTCAGNCCCNAGCCCGACAGCAATGGCAAATCCCAGCACCATGAARTGGGCCAGAAATTTACCAATCAGGATTTCACCGCGTGACAGGGGATAGGTCAGGCTAAGCGCCAGTGTTCCGCGCTCTGCCTCACCGGCGATGGCRTCAAACGACARCARYAATCCGATYARCGGGATCAGGTAAACCGACAACGTGGTGATCGATGTGACCGCAACCATTAACGGATCAACCCCAAGCGAGCCAGTCGGCGCACCCCCCGCTAAGGTCAGCACGACCGTAAACAACGCCATCAGAATAACCGATGTCGCGACCCACATGTTGCGGCGCGCAATCAGCAATTCCAGCCGCGCGACGGAGAAAACAGACATCATTTGCCCCCCTCATCCGCGCCACTGTAATGGCGGTACAGCTCTTCCAGACTAGCTGGGTTGACGTCGATATCCTTGATCACCCCGCCCAATGCGGTAACGCGGCCCAAGGTGGCAATTTTATCTTCCTGTCGGCAGATCAGTGAAAAAGAACAGCCGTTCATCCGTTCACCACCAAGCAGTTCCGCGACGCGATCAGCGTCTTCYTGCAGGGTGGTGACGTTCACGCGAATGGGCAGGCTTGCCTTTTCACGCAGGTTAACCAGTGCGTCATTTGCGACCAGTTTTCCTTTGCTCATGATCGCAATGCGATCAGTGCGGGTTTCCAGCTCGGTCAGCGCGTGGGACGACAACAATACGGCTGTGCCATGATCGGCCAATTCCTGCACGATGTCATAAAACTTGTGACGTAATATTGGGTCTAACCCGCTGGTCGGTTCATCCAATAGTGCCAGTTTCGGGGTGCCAAGCAACGCCTGCGCCAATCCGATCCTYTGGCGCATTCCTTTAGAATAGGTGCGAATTTTCCGGTCAGCCGCGTCGGTCAGYCCGACACGATCCAGCAGGTCATCCACAACGTTCATCCGCACCGTTTTCAGGCGTGCAAAGTGGCGTAGCTGCTCACGTCCAGACAGCGCGCCATGAAACGCCACGCTTTCCGGCAGAAACCCGATTGCAGCGCGCGCCGCCCGTGATCCGGGGGCAGACCCCAGAACCCTGATCGACCCGGATGAAACCGGCGTCAGACCCAGGATCATCCGCATCAGCGTGGTTTTACCGGCACCGTTATGGCCCAGCAATGCGACCCGCTCACCGGCTTCAATGGTCAGGCTGACATCCGTTACAGTTTCCAGAGGGCCATAGTTTTTTCCCACATTTTCAATCAGTAGCGTTGTCATTGGATTTTTTCCCACTCAGGAATGTCGGGGCGTACCGGTTGCATCAGTGGCGCGCGGTCTATGACGCCACCGGGCAAGGTGGCCGGGAACGCAGATTGAGCCCAGCGGATCAACTGAACGGCGGGCGATCCCAGCAGGGATTTGGCCGCTGGCTGGGTCCACAAAATATGGTCCATTATGTCGTTCGGACGGTATACGGAATCTGCGACGCCGTTCCCGTCCAGATCAAACGCGGCATTGTCAGACCAGTAATTGCCAACCCCATCCACGCTCCAGTCGACCCATTTGGAACCGACATATTTGACCTGCGTGCGGTTGCCGATGAAGGCATTCCCGGTGATTTGGTTTCGCTCAGAACCGGCAGTGAAATGGATGCCGATATTACAGCCTTCAAATGAGTTGCCCTGAAAATTGTTCTTGTGGGCATTGTAAATAAACACGCATTTATCACCCACCTGTTCAATCCGGTTGCCCATAATCTGACTTTTGTTGGTGTAGTTCATCATGATGCCGTGGTCGCGGTCACCCTGCGACAGGTTGCCCTCAATGCGCACATTGTCGGAATACATGATGGCAAACCCCAGATGGTTGCCAATCGAAATATTCCCGGAAACCACGCTGTCATTGGCGTACATATAGTGCACCGCAAAACGCAGGTCACGAAATCGGTTGCCGATGAATTCGTTGTTCTTAGAGGTATTCACAAACACCCCGTCACGACCCCAGCGCACGTCATTGCCGATCACCCGTGTACCCGGCGCGTTCCAGACATAAATGCCGTTGCCACGCGCGTTCATCCGGCGGTCCTGACGGCCCTCGATGATGTTTTTACTAATCAGAGCGTCATCCGGCCCATGTACGTCAATACCAATCAAATTACCAATGACCCGGTTGTTTTCGATCACCGCACGATCCGCCAGTTTTGTCAGCGTGATACCCGCGTCCAGCCCGTCRCCACCTGACCCGGACCCAACCACTGTCAGCCCGCGAACCGTTACATCAGGCGCGTTCACCGTGATMACCGAGCCAACCCCAAGCCCATCAATCGTCGCACCTCCACCGATAAGTGTCAGGGGGACTTCTATTAAAATTGGCCCGGTATAGGGACCATCGGACAGGCGGATAACATCCCCCGCCTGTGCCGTTTTCAATGCCTCGACAAGCGCGCCGTCTGTCGCTGGCACAACACGTTCCACCGCCCCGGCCAAAGCCGGGGAAAGCAGAAGTATCAGCAAGAACARAYGGCGCAACATTGTCATWCCYTTACGCAGGYTCAACCAGCATCCGRCCGCGCATTTCCATGTGCAGCGCGTGACAGAACCACTGGCAATAGAACCAGTGAACTCCGGGGCGATCRGCGGTGAATGTAATCGAAGACGTGGCTAGCGGTCCGACCTCCATACACACATTGTGATTGCCCAGAGTAAAGCCGTGGGTCAGATCATCCACGTCATCAATATTGGTGACGTATACTGTAACCTCATCGCCCTGCTTCACGCGGAATTCCTCCATCGAGAAAGTAGGCGCCGAGGAATACATGTAAACCCGCACCTTGTTGCCGTCCCGGATCACGACACTGTCGTCTTCCAGTACCACACCATCGGCTGCGGCCTGYGCGCGTGCTTCATCCCACATCGGGTTGTCACGGCTCCAGATCGCGTCGGGTGTCACGATATCGCGGCGCACAATGATACAGTCATGCGGTTCCGCAAATGTTGGGCTGTCATGCACCAAYACTGGAATATCGCCAGTGATATCGATCAGTTGTTCGCTTTCAGGCTTCAACGGACCGACATTCAGATAGCGGTCTTTTGAGAACTTGTTCAGCGATACCAGCCATTTACCATCGGCCTCTTTGGTTTCACCCATAGACGTGTGGTTGTGTCCCGGCTGATACATCACGTCAGTTTTTGCGATGATCGGATCAACATCTTCACCGGCGTACAAACGCACGGCCTTGTCGATATCCCATTTCACCATCTGACTGTCGAGGAACAGCGTGGTATAGGCCATGCCCTTGCCGTCAAACGCTGTGTGAAGCGGGCCCAGGCCCAGTTCGGGCTCACCCACAACGCAGGAACGTGGATCAGCACCGTCAAACACTGCTTCCACTTTGTCCCACTGGATGATCGAAACAGTTGGCGACAGTTTACCGTTGACCATAACGTACTTACCATCGGGCGATGAATTCACCCCGTGCGGACTGTTGGGGATCGGGACGTAGACAGTCAGATCTGACCCTTTGCGCCCATCCAGAACCTTGACGCCGTTATAGGTTTCGAATTCACCTGCGGCGACTGCTGCCTCAATACGGGCGATGTTGAAGACAACAACGTGGTCCATCTCGGCTTCCATCATGCCAACCAGTTCGGTCGCGCCTTCGGAATTGTAGCTGCTCGACATGGCATATTTGCCCTGATAATCGCAATCGACGTTATCAAGATTGCCGGTCACCATGATCTGCCAGGAAATGTCCATTGTGTCGCCGTCAATGGCGGTAAAGATGGAAACGTAATTTTCAACGTCATCCATGTTTGTGCCGTCATTTACCAGCGGAACCCGGTGTTCACCGTTTGCAAACACATAACCGGTRCGCGGGAATTTCTGTGGGCGAAGACCGTGRATGTCGGACGCATTCGGAATTTCGATCATCTTGTCGCATTTCATGAACTTCAGATCGACGCGGGCAACACGGGTGTTGGCCTTGTCGTTCATGAACAGGTAGCGACCATCATAAGTGCCGTCGGTAAACGACATGTGTGGGTGGTGAAGATCACCGTTATCGTAAGTTTTCATACCACGTTTAGCCAGAAACTCTTTGGTTTCGGGCATCAGGTTTTCGGTCATGATCTTCAGGGATTCGTTGGTAACGCCCCAACCCGTTGCCGARCASCGGTTGAATACTGGGACACGCATCAGTTCACGCATGGATGGCAAGCCTAAGATACGCAGCTCTCCTGCCTGACCTGACGACCAAAAGCCGTAATAGTCATCCAGATCGCCCGGGGCGACCTCGTTGGACCCTGATGCGGCTGCAGCGGTGGTGGAACTAAGCAATGCRCCYCCACCAAGTGCCGCAAATGAGCCAGCAATTGCAGCCCCTTTCACCGGACCGGTCAAGACGGCTCGTCTTGTCAGGCCTTCTTTGGTAATATTGTCTTCTGACATCTCATTTCTCCTTAAGTTTACTTAGGTTCGGGTGGTTTGTTAGACGGCTCAGAGCGTCGCTTGACAGGGCAGTGCTCTGGGCCGCTTTTGCCCGCCGCTTCACTTGTTTGATGCAAACGGGGCATTTCGTATTGTCCTGATAAAGAACCTGACAGTGCAGGCAGGACAGGCATTCGTTAGGGTTAATTTCGCCGGTAGGATGGATCGCCTGAACAAAACATTCATTGGCGCATGTCTGGCACGGGCTGCCGCATTCTTTGTAACGCTTCAGCCAGTCAAACATCCGTAACCGGCCTGGTATCGCCAGTGCTGCACCAAGCGGGCACAGGTAGCGGCAGTAGAACCGTTCTATGAACAGGCCGGCCCCTAATATRACAGCWGCGAACAACACGTAGGGCCAGCTGCGTACAAATTTCAGGATGATCGAGGTTTTGAAGGGTTCAATCTCGGCGAACTGTTCGGCCAGTGGAATTGATACCAGCGACAGGCCGAACAGACCCAGAAAAATCATGTACTTCAAAGGCCATAGCCGTTCGTGCAGGCCCCAGGGCAAGGTCCATTGCGGAAATTTCAAAAACCGGGCGATCTGGTTGGAAAGCTCTTGCAAGGCGCCAAACGGGCACAACCAGCCGCAAAAACCACCGCGCCCCCAAAACAGCAATGTTACCGCCACCGACACCCAAAGGATGAAAACCAACGGGTCCATTAAAAAGGCATCCCAGCTAAAACCACTGGTCAGCGATGCCGCAAGTGCCATCAGGTTCACGATGGATAGTTGCGCATTCTGTTGCCAGCCCAGAAAACCAAGCGTCAGAWCCAGAAAACCCATGCGGAACCAGTAAAAYGCGCGCGCATGTTTGGTGGCCTGCACCTGAAAGAAAAATACGCCRGTCAAAACCGTAAGCATTGCAATCAGAATGCCAATCTCAACCGTTTTACTTTTCCAGATACGATGCCAAAGCGCGGCGCGTGCTGCGGCGTCTTCTTCAGATTCCACAACCGTAGCAGGGATGGCTGGGGCCAGCGCTGTCAGGTATTTTTCAGGTATGTTGTAGCCMAGATCAAAGGTCAAAAATGTCTTTTCAACCGGRCCAACAACCCGCTGCGCCAGTAACTGAATACGCCAGGGTTTGGTCGGGTCAAATTCAGCATCCGCCGGGATCTTGAAAACGTCCAGTTCCTTGAATGTTGGCGCGCCGCCCGCTGCCAGTGTACCAAGGCGACGCTGGTTGCGGTCATGGAAACGTACCGAAATATCGCCCTGGATMARCTGGATSCGRTCAAAWATMCCGCCSCGCACATNASCCGWTNCCYTTRWASGAAWAGRYSCCRCGCCCCATSATCAGGATKGCSTGYTCGCCYTCTTYCARCCAKTYRACMAGATTGCYGTAYTCRKYKTCRCCCATYAGGCTAAGSCCRATRSYKGGYGCSGAWACCARCGCKGTCTGCAGGTCAATATAGGTATCGTCGGGCTCACCAGCTTCGGCGTGTTTCAGGACCCGCTCATCACCAGTTCCCTCAAACGCTGTGTTGATCTGGCCGATGTCCAGCGTCATGCGCCGAACCGTGCCGTCCCCTGACATGGTTGCCCAGTCATTGACGCCGACCTCGTCCATATTCAGCAYATGCGTTGGMCCTGCGTTSGCAGCGTCATTGTTCAGYCCGCCAAGGCCAAGGGCGCGCGCCACTTTGATGGATGAACGCACAATTGAATCGTCGATTATCATAACTGTGACCGTGGCGCCGGAAATGATATTCAAATCATGCCCGGACCCGCCCGCAGCCGCCTCGGCTACTATATCAAGGCCCAAATAGCTGGCTGTCAGCGCCTTGATCTTGCGATCMGGAATRCCGATCAGAACAATGGGTTCTGAATGCTCGACCAGTTCAGCCCGCAACAATTTGCCATCCGGGTCAATTGCCACCATGACGTGGATCGGTTTTCCCGAATAGCCGGTCGTACTGACAAAATCCGATGTAATATAGGCGTGGCCAATGACCTTGCCGCCATTCATCACTGGTACAACTGGTATGTTTTCAAGCATCGGGCCATATGCAGTGGCCCCTTCAACGAACTCGCTGGCGGGTAGCTTTTCCAGAAATTTCAGAAGGACCGGCGCAGTTTGTGCACGCGCGGTTGCAGCGAAYGCCAGCAACGTAATGCAGACAACCATCAAGARGCGTAGCGCCGTCGCTATCCGGTTGGGGGAATATATTGTTAAACCCATGAAGTGCCCACCTGACTTGTCYGGGCATCTTCAAGATTTTTGTTGTGCAAATGATTTAAGGAAAACGAATTGTGTAAGATATAAAATCTATTGATGTATTCTATTGGGGGCGCGCGCGATATGGACCAGTGTTTTTCCGGGCAATCAGTAAAAACTGTGTATTCCGGTGAAAATGCTAATTCTACGACAGCAGACAATTGTACCATATCGCTGCCCGCAGCCGGAACGCCATTCGCGCCATTCCCGGAAATCGTGCAAAGCGAACAATCGCTACAATCATGGCCCTGTTCTGAACCTTCACTATTCTGACTGGCATCAATAAAATAGCTGCCGTCTTCACCGCCRCAAATTTCTATTAACTCAGAATCCCCAARCCCTGAATGGCCGGCCTGTAACGGTAAAATCTGGCCGAGAATTACGGCAAAAGAGAACAACAAAACCAATAACAATTGGGAATTCGGAAGATAACTCCAACATTTCCGGCAAGTTATTATTAGAGCCGCCTGCATTACTTACTCAAATCTTCGGTTGATTGTTCGCCACTGCATAGCGAAATGAGTTCGTTGACTATTTGACCTGAATCAAAGGAATTGGATTTCTTGAAAATTAATCGGCTGTTCTGGTCAGGCGGATTACTCATACATCTTGGCTGAACACCAATTCGCAAGCTAATATTTGCCGTAACCACTGGTATGCACCGGTTTTTTAGGCCTATGCTAATCCGGTAAACTGGTGGACGTTGAATAAATGCCAAATGAAATCACTTCGATAGATGCTACACAAACGATGTTGGCTGGTCAGGGGTATGTTTGTGACCGCTCGCTGGCAACGGTTGTTTTCCTTTCACTGAAACTGGGGCGGCCTTTGTTTCTGGAAGGTGAAGCGGGGGTGGGCAAGACCGAGATCGCCAAAGCGCTGGCGTCAGGGCTGGGTCGGCGGTTGATCCGGTTACAATGTTATGAAGGTCTGGATGCGTCCAGTGCTGTATATGAATGGAATTTCCCGGCGCAGATGGTGGCGATCCGTACAGCAGAAGCAACTGGTGCCAAGGATCGCGACGCGCTGAACAAGGAACTGTTCAGCGAAGAATTTCTGATCCGCCGGCCCCTGCTGGAAGCAATGAGCCCACAGCCGGGCGGCCCGCCGGTATTATTGATAGATGAACTGGACCGAACCGATGAACCGTTTGAGGCGTTCCTGCTGGAAGCGCTCAGTGATTTTCAGGTGACGATCCCGGAAATGGGAACCATCGTTGCCAAAGAGCCGCCGATCGTGATCCTGACGTCGAACCGCACCCGCGAAGTTCATGACGCGCTAAAGCGGCGTTGCCTGTACCATTGGGTTGATTATCCGAATTTTGAACGTGAGCTGGAAATACTGCGCGCGCGCGTGCCAGAGGCRTCAGACACTTTAAGCCGCGAAGTAACCGGGTTTATCCAGAAGCTACGCGAAGAAGACCTGTTCAAGAAACCGGGCGTTGCAGAAACCATTGACTGGGCGAAATGTCTGATGGCGTTGGATGCGGTAGAGGTATCACCACAAGTGATAGCCGATACATTGGGGGCAGTTCTGAAATATCAGGATGACATTGCCAAGATCAGCGGTTCAGAAGCGGCGCGTATATTGGATGAAGCCAAGGCAAGCGCCGAGATTGCCAGCTGATGGCGGTCGCGACTGCACTTCCACCCGACGGCAATCTGGTCGCCAACATCACCCATTTTGCCCGTGCTTTGCGTAATGCAGGGCTGCCAGTTGGGCCGGGGCGGGTAACAGACGCCATCCGTGCAATTGCGGCAGCCGGTTTCACCAGCAAGCCGGATTTCTACTGGGCGCTGCACGCCTGTTTTGTCTCGCGCCCTGAGCACCGGTTGGTGTTCGCGCAGATTTTTCGGCTCTATTGGCGCGATCCGAATTTTTTGGAGTATATCATGGCGATGCTGCCCCCCGCCATTAAAGGCGCGCAGGATGAGCGGCAAGCCAACGCAGCCGAACGTCGCGCGGCCGAGGCATTGTTGGATGGGGCCGACGCMGAGGTTCCAGAGGCGTTTCAACCCGAAGGAACAGAGATTGAATTGGACGCGTCGGCGACCTATTCGGCGCAGGAAACCCTGCGCAGTCTGGATTTTGARCAGATGAGCACGGCGGAAATGGCCGAAGCCAAGCGGATGATTGCGAAGATCACTCTGCCGGTGCGCCCGCTGACGTCTCGCCGTACCCGACCAGCTGCCAGTGGCCAAATGGCGGACTGGCGAAATACGATACGCCTTGCCGCGCGTCAGGGCGGTGAAATTCGGGAACTCGCGCGGCGAAGGCGAAAAGTCCGCTGGCCCAATCTGGTGGCACTTWGCGATATTTCCGGGTCAATGTCGKCCTATTCCCGCGCGGTTCTGCATTTCCTGCACGCCGCCAGCAACGCCAAGGGCGCAGGTTGGGCACAGGTGCATTCGTTTACCTTTGGCACAAGGCTGACCAACATCACCCGGCACCTTCGGCACCGCGATGTTGACGCTGCACTGGCMATGGCAGGSGCTGAAGCRCAGGAYTGGGAAGGYGGCACCCGGATYGGCGCTTGCCTGCATGACTTTAACCGTGACTGGTCACGTCGGGTGCTGGGGCAGGGCGGTGTGGTATTGCTGATCACCGATGGTCTGGACCGGGATGACAACGGCAATCTCGCGGCTGAAATGCAACGCCTGCACCTGTCCGCGCGTAAAATCATCTGGGTAAACCCGCTGTTGCGCTGGGACGGTTTCGCCCCCAAAGCGCGCGGCATTCGTGAAATGTTGCCGCACGTAGACAGTTTTCGCGCCGGTCATAATATTGCGTCCCTACAGGAACTGGCGCAGGCCTTGGCCCGACCGGAAGACATCGGTGAAAAGGCGCGTTTGATGCAGATGATGGAYGGCTGATGGCRGAGTTTGACCAGATACCAGAACAGGCGCTGAAATGGCTGCGCGCAGGCAAGGGCGCGGCAATGGCAACTGTTGTTCAGACCTGGGGGTCGGCCCCACGACCTGCCGGATCACAACTGGCGATCAGTTCGGACGCTGAATTGGCCGGCTCGGTATCGGGGGGCTGTGTTGAAGCCGCAGTTGTGGCTGAGGCATTAGAAGCGCTGGATGATGGCGCGCCAAGGCTGCTGGAATATGGTGTCAGCGATGAAGAAGCATTTGCTGTCGGATTGGCTTGTGGTGGTACTATACGAATACTGGTTGAACCGATTGGCGTTGGTCAGGGGCCGGATGTAGCGTTGATTGAAAGCTTGGTAGCTGCGCGGGCCGAGCGGCGTGCAGCGGCATATCTGGTGAATACCAAGACGTGGGAGCGTCGACTGGCCAGCCCTGTAGACAGCGAAAATCTGCAACCGCGTTTTGTGTCCGATAAATCTGGCATAGAAGGCGACTGGTTCATCGGTATCCACAACCCACCGCTAAAAATGGTTGTTGTTGGTGCCGTACATATCGCACAGCCCTTAATGCAAATGGCGCGGCTGGCCGGGTATGACGCGGTACTGGTCGATCCGCGCGGGGCGTTTTTGACACAGGCACGTTTTCCCGGTGAACGGCTGGTTGATGACTGGCCGGATGAGGCGTTGAAAGCCGAAGGTCTGGACGCGCGRACCGCTGTCGTCACCCTGTCGCACGAYCCGAAAATTGACGACCCTGCGATCACTGAGGCACTGAAATCGGATGTGTTTTATCTTGGCTGTCTGGGGTCCAACAAGACCCACGCCAAGCGGGTAACACGGTTGCAACAGGCGGGTTTCACSGATGACCAGATCGCCCGTATCCACGCACCCGTAGGGGCGGATATAGCTGCWAARTCGCCATCTGAAATTGCAATTTCGATCATGGCGGAAATAACCGAGCGCCTGCGCCGCCCCGAGACACGGCGATGAAGTTTGGGCCGGTGAAGATCGAAGACGCCCTGGGCGCCATTCTGGCCCACTCAACGCAGGCGGGCAAACGGCGTATTCGCAAAGGCCGCAATCTAACGACAGAAGACATTTCTGATCTTAAGACGGCCGGTATCGGGCAGGTGACAGTGGCGGTTCTGTCAGCCGGTGACGTCCATGAAGACGCCGCAGCTGAATTGTTGGCAAGCGCGCTGATTGAAGAAACCGAAACACATTTGCGCCTAAACGCTCCGTTTACCGGACGGGTAAATATTTATGCGCAAAACGCCGGGRTATTGTGCGTTGATGCGAGTGCGGTGAACAAGTTCAACAAGGTTGATCCATCCATCACTGTTTCAACATTGCCAGATATGGTGCGCGTTCAGGCGCGCGATTTGGTTGCTACTGTCAAGATTATCCCCTTTGCYGCGCCGGGYGWTAARATCARGGAAGCAATMGCGCAAGCTACCGGCGCGCTGACATTGGCGGCGTTTAAGCCGAAGGATGTAACGCTGATCCTGACGCAGACAGCGGCGATGAAGGCAAGCCTGCTGACAAAAGGAAAGCAGGTGATTGAGCAACGGTTGCAAAGCCTTGGCTGTACATTGCGCGAAACGAGAATTGCCCAACACAATACCACCGAACTGGCGGGCGCCCTTGCCGCCGCCRCCACCGATCTGGTGCTGATCCTGACCGCCTCTGCCACCTCTGACGAAAATGACGTTGGCCCGGCGGCTTTGCTGGCTGCCGGGGGTAAACTGTCCAGATTTGGCATGCCTGTGGATCCGGGAAACCTGCTGTTTTTTGGGCATCTGGGTGCAAAAACTGTTGTTGGTTTACCCGGTTGCGCCCGGTCGCCCGCGYTGAACGGGGCGGATTGGGTGTTAGAGCGGTTGGTTAGCGGTATTGAAGTTACGGCTGATGATATTGCCGCAATGGGTGTGGGTGGCCTGCTAAAAGAAATTTCCACCCGTCCGCAGCCCCGTGGAGCAGCGCCACCGGCAGCGGCRCGACCTAAGGTTGAGGTCATTATGCTGGCCGCCGGTGCGTCTTCGCGTATGGGTTCAGTGGACAAATTACTGGAACAGATTGACGGCGAAACATTGCTGCACCGCTCGGCCAAGGTTGCTCTGAACACCCAGGCAGACAGGGTTCTTGTAGTACTGCCGCCCGACCATGAACTGCGGCAGGTTGTGCTTGAAGGRTTGGCAGTAGACATAGTTCCGTCACCGGATTGGAAAATCGGTATGTCCGCATCGATCCTCGCCGGKCTTTCCGCCGTATCGGATGATTGYGACGCMGTGATTGTAGCCCTGGCSGACATGCCGGAAATTACGCCAGACCACATGAACCGGTTGATCGCGGCATTCGATCCGACCGAGAACCGGGAAATTTGTCGCGCTGTCAGCGCAGACGGCACCCCCGGTCACCCGGTGTTGTTTGGGCGCAGGTTTTTTGAAACACTGGCGACTTTAACGGGGGACAGGGGCGCTCG
Organism: Marinosulfonomonas sp.; assembly: GCA_002732955.1. Taxonomy (GTDB): domain Bacteria; phylum Pseudomonadota; class Alphaproteobacteria; order Rhodobacterales; family Rhodobacteraceae; genus NVTR01. Next base: position 6,388 of record NVTR01000042.1, on the reverse strand, counting down.
CGATGTGCTGAAAGAAGCGCCGGAATTTCTGGTTGATGTTCAAACATTGGGTCAGGGCGCGGTCATTGATCTGGATACTCTGCAAGATTGGGCGAATTGGCGCAGGAAGTAAGTTGCCAGAGCAATTTGCGGTTGATTTGCGTAGAAGTAGTTCTAGGATCATTATTCGTAGCAGATGGCTAACAAGGGGATAATCCGGGCATGGAACTAAAAGGCACCAGAACGATCAATGCAAACCGCATGGTGGTCTGGCGTGCCCTTAATGACCCGGATATTTTACGTGTGAGCATYCCCGGYTGTTCCGAACTGACCGGTAACGCACAGGATGGTTTTGAAGCCGTCGTCACCCAAAAAATCGGACCTGTGAAGGCGACYTTCAAGGGTGCTGTGGCGCTTAGTGACATCGTTGAAGGCGAAAGTTATCGTATTTCCGGCGAAGGCAAAGGCGGCCCGGCGGGCTATGCCAAAGGCGGTGCAYTGGTCACACTGGMAGATRCCGAAGGYGGYACACTRCTTAGYTAYGATGTGACGGCCAARGTCGGTGGAAAACTGGCCAGCCTTGGGGCGCGGTTAATTGATGGCGTCGCTAAAAAACTGGCCGATCAGTTTTTTGAGAATTTCCAACAGGCTGTCGAAGGAACAGAAGATGACAGCACAATGGACGAAGCACAGGATACCGCTAATACCGGTTTGCTGGGCAAAATAATCAACTGGCTGAAAGGACTTTTCGGCCAGCAAAAATAAATATCCAGGGAGGATTTAATGACATCTGTTTCAATGACGGTGAACGGTAARGCCGTTTCCGGGGACGTCGAAGGGCGCACGTTGCTGTCGCATTTTCTACGCGAGGGTTTGAATTTAACCGGCACCCATATYGGTTGTGACACCGGACAATGTGGTGCCTGCACMGTRCATGTGAACGGYGTGGCGGTAAAATCCTGCAACATGTTCGCGCAGGAAGCCGAGGGTGCYGACGTTAAAACMATCGAAGGYATGGCGAATGAGGATGGCTCACTCGGGGTTATTCAGGCGGCGTTTCAGGAACATCACGGACTGCAATGCGGATTTTGCACACCGGGCATGGTGATGGCTGCATCTGACTTGCTGGCGGTGAAYTCGAACCCAAGTGAAGCCGAGATACGCAACCATCTGGACGGCAATATCTGCCGCTGCACCGGGTATCACAACATTATCAAATCCATTCAGGCCGCCGCCGCCCAACTGGGSTGATGCNWRGCARMTNGATTKGANTYAACGGGAGARWTYAAATGCCTAAAGACAATGGAATTGGCGAAAGCCCGAAACGGCGCGAAGATGTGCGGTTTCTGACCGGTCGTGGCCGTTATACAGATGACATCAATCTACAAGGGCAGGCCTATGCCGTGTTCCTGCGCTCGGATGTAGCGCATGGAAAAATCAACGGGATTGATACATCGGGGGCGGAAAACATGCCCGGCGTTTTGGCAGTGTTCACCGGCGAAGACTTTGCCGAAGTCGGCAGCAACCCGGCGGGTTGGCTGATTACCAGCCGCGACGGCACCCCAATGAAAGAACCCAAACGCCCGGTGCTGGCGCACGGTAAAGTGCGCCATGTAGGGGATGCTTACGCGGCTGTGATTGCGGAAACCTACGAACAGGCTGTGGACGCTGCTGAAGCAATTGACGCGGATATTGAAGAACTGGACGCAATCGTTGATATGGCCTYGGCTCTGGCCAACAGCGATCACCGCGTTCACGACGAAATTGACGATAACTGCTGTTTTGACTGGGGTTGGATCGAAGATAACCGCGAAGCAACGGACGCGGCRATCAAAGCAGCCCCCCATGTCACCACGCTGGAACTGGTGAACAACCGGYTGRTRCCRAATGCAATGGAAGGCCGGGCATCTATCGGAGACTACAATCCCGGAAATGACCATTACACGTTGACCACCACSTCGCAGAATCCMCATGTTACACGACTGCTGATCTCGGCWTTTGTGATGGGAATTCCCGAAAACAAGCTGACCATTATTGGCCCCGATATTGGCGGTGGGTTTGGCTCAAAAATCTACCACTATGGCGAAGAAGCACTGGTGCTGGCSGCGTCCAAAAAACTGGGCCGCCCGGTCAAGTGGGCCGCGACCCGGTCAGAATCCTTCATGACCGATGCCCACGGGCGCGACCATGAAACCAAGATCGAACTGGCAACCGAAAAGGACGGCACSTTTCTGGCGATCCGCACCAGTACCCGGGCGAATGTTGGCGCWTATYTGTCWACRTTYTCRACCGCGACGCCGACCTATCTGCATGGCACAGTGATGGCCGGGAACTACACGGTTCCACTGGTCTATGTGAATGTCAAAACRGTGTTCACCAATACSACCCCGGTKGAYGCTTAYCGWGGYGCTGGCCGCCCCGAGGCAACTTTTTCGMTWGARMGGRYRATYGACATATGCGCGCGGGAACTGGGCATSGATCCRCTTGAAWTKCGYCGCAARAAYTTCATCAARCCAGAGCAGTTTCCKTTCACMACMGCRGCCGGKYTGGAATACGATTCYGGYRATTTCCACGCSCTKGTGGAYAARCTKGAAGACATCGCKGAYCTGAAAGGBTTTGASGCRCGCAAAGCCGACAGCGCCAGTCGCGGCCTGYTGCGYGGGCTGGGTGTGAACACCTATGTAGAAGCCTGCGGCCTTGCACCGTCCAATCTGGCCGGTGTGTTGGGTGCGCGGGTTGGCTTATATGACTCGGCWACBGTTCGGGTGAAYGCCACTGGCAATATCTCGGTTATGGTCGGGGCGCACAGCCACGGGCAGGGCCATGAAACGGTGTTCCCGCAGATCGTCGCRGATATGCTGGGCATGAGCGCGGACGACATTGATATCGTGCATGGCGACACCTCGAAAATACCGTTTGGTATGGGYACCTATGGTTCCCGCTCCATGGCGGTCTGTGGYTCGGCRGTGGTTCGGGCGACCGAAAAAATCATCGCCAAAGCCAGCAAGATTGCCGCCCATATGATGGAAGCCTCYGARGGYGAYGTRGTSTTTGAAGACGGCGTGTTCAKYGTKGCCGGYACCGAYAAATCRCARCCCTTYGCRGCGGTGGCRTTCAARGCCTAYGTGCCGCAYGAYTTYCCRCAYGAAATACTGGAACCCGGGCTGGAGGAAACCGCGTTTTACGAYCCGGCGAACTTTACCTACCCGTCCGGCGCCTATGCCTGCGAGGTTGAAGTAGACCCCGATACCGGCAAGGTGACGCTGTGTTCATTCGCCGCCGCCGACGATGTCGGTAATGTCATCAACCCGATGATTGTTGAGGGGCAAATCCACGGCGGTCTAGGACAGGGCATCGGTCAGGCACTGGTGGAACAGTGCGTCTATGACGAAAACGGCCAGCTGCTAACCGGGTCCTACATGGATTACGCAATGCCGCGGGCCGATGATCTGCCGTCATTCACAGTTGATCAAACATGTCTGACACCTTGCGCCCATAACCCGCTTGGCACCAAAGGCTGTGGTGAAGCCGGGGCCATAGGCTCACCACCTACGGTGGTTAACGCCGTGGTGGACGCTTTGTCGGACTTAGGTGTCACCCATATCGATATGCCCGTCAGCCCGTCACGGGTCTGGGCTGCAATTCAAGCTGCGAAGTGAGGAGAGAAAACAATGTATGATTTCGAATTAGAAAAGCCTTCCACTGTAGCACAAGCGGTTGCTGCACTGGGAAATGAAGATGCAATGGCACTGGGCGGCGGGCAAACTTTGATCCCGACGATGAAACAGCGCCTTGCCGGACCATCAAAGCTGGTATCTTTGGCCGGGATTGCCGAAATGCAGGGTGTTAGCTCTGCTGGTGGTACGGTTAGTATTGGTGGGTCGACCACACATGCAGCAGTGGCTGTGGGGGCTGGCGATTATCCGGCATTGGCCGCACTTGCCACTGACATCGCCGATCCAGCGGTTCGCAACCGGGGCACTATTGGGGGTTCTGTCGCCAACAATGACCCGTCTGCGGATTATCCGGCGGCGGTGTTGGCATCGGGGGCCACGATCAACACCAACGCCCGTTCGATCAATGCCGACGACTATTTTCAGGGCATGTTTGAGACGGCTTTGGATGAAGGCGAAATCATTACCTCGGTTGATTTCCCGGTTCCGGAAACGGCGAACTATCAGAAATTCAAACAGCCMGCWTCRCGCTTTGCRCTGGTCGGGGTGATGGTTGCCAAATACGCCGACGGYGTSCGGGTSGCAGTSACMGGGGCRTCWGAAAACGGYGTRTTCCGMTGGWCMGMGGCYGAARCRGCRCTRTCAGCTAACTTTAGTGCCGACGCGATTGCGGGYCTGTCGTTGGATAGCGATGGCATGATTGGYGACATGCACGGYWSMCCAGAATACCGYGCCCATCTGGCCAAGGTTCTGACCGGACGTGCGGTAAGCGCCAGCTAGATTATCAGCAAAAATCTGCCCCGCTGGATTGGCGGGGCAGWWWCTACSRYTTCAMACCARACTTGGYARCCAAAGCACAATCCCGGGRAACGCSACCAGCAARGCGATGGTGACCCCRTCWGCGATGAAAAACGGYGTCACGCCTTTGAAKACATCCTGAACCGTGACCTCTTCGCACACCCCGGCCACCACAAAACAGTTCAGCCCGATCGGCGGCGTGATCAGGCAGAACTCGGCCATTTTCACCACCAGTATCCCAAACCAGATCGCACACATCGGTCCCGACATGCCAAAGGCGCTGTCGGCGGCAGATACAAATTCACCGCCATTCAGCGCCATCACCGCCGGGTAAACCACCGGCAKGGTYARCAGCARCATACCGATCGCATCCATGAACATGCCAAGCACCGCGTAGGCCAGCAGGATCAGCACCAGCGTCAGCATTGGCGATTGTTCCAGCCCGGATATCCAGTCGGCRAAKGCGGATGGCAATTCAGCAAAGCCMAGGAACCGCACATAGATCAGCACSCCCCAGATGATAGTGAAAATCATCACCGACAGCTTGGCAGTTTCCAGCAGCGCCTCTTTCAGCTTTTGCCAGCGCATCCCGCGGTAGACAGCCATGCAGAACACCACGAACGCCCCAATTGCCCCGCCTTCGGTCGGAGTMCCCCAGGCGTCGCCGCCAAACGGGTTGTAGATAAAGACAATGATGATGAAGACGACAAAGAATATCGGCAGRGCGGGRGGGAGTGAGACAAAGCGTTCCTTCCAGGTAAAGCCACCAACGGGGGGGCCGAAATTCGGGATCGTTAGCGCAAGTCCGACGATCAGCGCGCCGTAAACCAGCGCCGAAAACGCACCGGGGATAAAACCMGCMAGCAGAAGTTTGCCCACATCCTGCTCGACGATAATAGCATAGATCACCAATATGGCAGATGGTGGAATTAACGATGCCAATGTTCCAGCTGCGGCGACAACCCCAGCCGCAAAGCGTTTGTCATAACCGACCCGCAACATTTCAGGGATCGCAATCCGCGCGAACACAGCGGACGTGGCCACTGATGCACCGGACACAGCCGCAAAGCCTGCSGTAGCAAACACMGTAGACACAGCCATGCCGCCGGGCAGCCAGCCAACCCATCTTTTGGCCGCCTCAAACAGCGCCTTGGTCAGRCCMGCRTGRTARGCMAGAAARCCAATCARWATRAATGTCGGGATCAGTGACAACGCCTGTGAAGAAATCTTTGAATGGGGGACTTGTCCGGCGGTTTTCACCGCGACGGTCAGCGCCCAGATGAAATCATCGCCACCAAAATCCTTCTTGGCCCAGAATATCCAGATTAGTCCGATCATGCCCGCAAGCCCGGCAGCGAATGCCACCCGCATCCCCAGGACAACCAGAACCAGCATTCCCGCTGAAACAATCAGGCCAATATCAATAGGTTCCATCAGCGGTCTCCGTTCGACAATATTTCAGCCTCATGGGCGGCTTGCTGGGCAGCAGATTCAACCAGCGGAATGGCGACAGGGGTAGTCAGGTTCAGCGCGAATGCGCGACCATAGCCCCAAAGTTGTAGCGCTAACCGCAATCCTAAAACCGAAAACGCTACCGGTATCAGCAACTTAGCAGGCCAGATCGGCAGGCTGATATCCATTGAGCTATCGCGGCTCCAAAGCGGCGCGGCAAAGTCAAAGCTGCGCTGGAAATGCGCCCAACTGCCCCAGATCAGCAGAGTTATCAGCAGCAAAACTGCCGATGTCGTGATAAATTCCGCCAGCCAAAGCGCGCGCCCCCTAAGCGTACCAACCAGCATGTCCATGCGAATATGGCCGCCATCACGCTGCGTATAGGCCACGCCCATAAACGCAATCAACGGCATCGCCTGTTCGATCCAGTCGACATAACCGGGCAGGGGCGAATTGAAGAAATTTCGCCCGCCAACTGACACTAC
>NVTR01000041.1 GCA_002732955.1 Marinosulfonomonas sp. | reverse complement strand
AAACCGCGCGCCCAAATCCAGTGGCGCGCGTTCAGGGTTGTCCTGCGGGCTGATCRSCCCCGGKGACAGTGCAGCCAAATCATTCGCCARGAAKTCCTTATGGCGGTTCCGCAGGGTCTTGCCGTGCTGGCGACCGTAGAAATTGCGCCTCGGCTCTGTCATTTGTCTGTCGTCCTTCGTCATAACGTAAAAAGCCCCGGATACTTCCGGGGCTTCTTTCAAAATCTGGCACTGATGGTCAACCCCCAAGCGCCGCCAGATCAAACAGCTTTTTTCAAAGCCTCTATCAGATCGGTCTTTTCCCAGCTAAAGCCACCATCTGCCTCGGGGGCGCGGCCAAAGTGGCCGTAGGCCGCCGTGCGCTGATAAATCGGGCGGTTCATGCCCAGATGTTGCCGGATACCGCGTGGTGTCAGGTCCATGACCTGATCGATTGCCTGTTCAATCTGTGCTGGCGGCACTTCGCCCTGCCCGAACGTATCCACATAGATCGACAGCGGCCGGGCGACGCCGATCGCATATGAAAGCTGGATCAAACAGCGTTCCGCCATCCCGGCGGCCACGACGTTTTTAGCCAGATARCGCGCGATATAGGCGGCTGAACGGTCAACCTTGGTTGGATCCTTGCCGGAAAATGCGCCGCCACCGTGCGGGGCAGCACCGCCGTAGGTATCGACAATGATTTTGCGCCCGGTCAGCCCGGCGTCACCATCGGGGCCGCCAATGACGAATGTGCCGGTCGGGTTTACCCACCATTTTGTTTCCGGTGTAATCCATTCTGCTGGCAGAACCTCGCGAATATAGGGTTCCACTATGGCGCGAATATCGTCGGATGTCTGGTCTTCSSWCGCGTGCTGSGTSGACAGAACGATTGACGTAACTTCTACTGGCTTGCCATCGACATAGCGCAGCGAAAGCTGCGATTTTGCATCRGGGCGCAGGCTGGGTTCCTGACCGGATTTGCGCACCTCGGCCAAACGGCGCAGGATCGCGTGGGAATACTGGATCGGGGCAGGCATCAGTTCCCGGGTCTCGGTAGTCGCGTAACCGAACATGATCCCCTGATCACCWGCYCCTTCGTCCTTGTTGTCCGCCGCGTCCACACCCTGTGCAATATGCGCCGATTGTTCGTGCAGGTAGTTCGACACTTTCAATGTATTCCAGTGGAACTTGTCCTGCTCATAGCCGATGTCTTTCACGCAATCACGCGCGATGCCTTCGATCCGGCCCATGTATTCGGCCAGCTTTTCCTTGCTGGACAGGCCAACTTCACCACCGATGACAATCCGGTTGGTGGTTGCAAATGTTTCACAGGCGACCCGCGCTTCGGGTTCTTCTGCCAGAAACGCATCCAGTACTGCATCKGATATACGATCGCATAATTTATCCGGGTGCCCCTCGGACACGGATTCCGAGGTGAAAATGTAGTTTTGCCGCGACATAATGATTGCTCCATTGTTATGCCCCGCCACGTCAGGAAGCCGTTGTGGCGGTTAATCAGCCCCGGTTACATGGGGGTGCTTACCGGGTCAATTGGATTTCGTTTGTTCTGCCAAATCGCCGCAATGCCAAAGACAATCAGCAACAATACWGTRGGAATGTCGCCAGTTTTCCAGTAAATGCTGGCCGGTAGTGCTGCSGGYAATTYMACRTCMAKWCGMCCGGAWACACCAAGCGGCATTGAGCGAACCACCTGCCCCCGTGCGTCAATCACTGCAGATATTCCGGTATTTGCCACCCGCACCATCGGCAGGCCAAATTCAACGGCGCGGGCGCGGGCCTGCGCAAAGTGCTGATAGGGGCCTGCGGCTTCGCCAAACCAGGCGTCATTTGTGATCATCAACATCCAATCCGGGCGCTCGGCTACCCGGCGCATTTCATGGGGAAAAATTGCTTCATAGCAGATCAGCGGCATTACCTTGCCAAGTTCCCCCAGATCAAGCACCCGTGGCCCCGGCCCGGCGCTATAGCCACCGCCATATTTTGCGGTCATCGCTTTCAGGCCAATACGCCCAAGCAGCCAGCCACCGGGGATATATTCGCCAAACGGCACCAGATGGTGTTTGTCATAGGTCTGGGTGATTTCACCGCCCTGCCCCAGCACTGCCAGACTGTTGAAGGCGCGCAAACCATCCAGACGCTGTGCCCCGACGATAACCTGGGCACCGTTCGCGGCCTCTGAGATTTCCCAAAATGGCGACGTCGGATCGTTTAACAGAAACGGTACTGCRACTTCGGGCCAGATCACCAGATCAACCGGCGCATCGCCGGGTTCAGCCGTCAGGTCAAGCTGGCGGTTGTAGAATACCGGGATCATTTTCGGATCCCATTTTTGTTTTTGATTGGCATTGGGCTGAATCAGGCGAACTATGGGCTGGGTATCACTTGCTTCTGGAACGGGTTGCGCCTGCATCCACGCCCCACCCGCCACGGCGCTGCCAAGCAAAGCCGCGCTGATTAAGACCCCTGCGAATCTGCGCTTTGCGAGACCAATCACCAGACCTGCGGCCAACAGAAATGTAGCGAAGGTCAAACCGTGCGGCCCGACAAACGCCGCCCACTGGTACACCGGCGTGTCGATCCAGATGTAGGATGTCAGTGCCCAGGGGAACCCGGTCAGGATATAGGATCGCAACAGCTCGGACCCGGTCCAGAATACCGGGATCAACAAAGCAAGCGCCAGCGTGCCCTGCCCCGCTAATCTACGCGCCAGCCAGAACGCCAGCCCCCAGAAAAACGCGAACCCCGCCGCCATGAACAGCAACGCAAATGGGGCCATCCAGCCGAAGGTTTTTATATCCACCAGAAAGGGTTCAACTATCCAGGAGAACGTCAACAGGGAGAATCCGAAACCAGCCGCCCAGCCCCGCCACGCGGCCTGACGCGGGTTGGCTGATGTGTAGCCAAGCAATATCGCCAAACCAATCGCTGGAAACCCAAGCCAGACAAGGCCAAACGGGGCCTGAGCCARCGCAATSACAAGCCCTGTCAGCGCAGARAAWAACCCGCCGCGCCATCCGGCGACGCGAGACAGCCAGTCAATCAGACCGGCGCCYTTTTCAGTCATCTTTTTGCAAATGCGGCAGACGGATGCGCAATCTTTTGATGCGGCGCGGATCTGCGTCCACGATTTCAAATTCAGGGCCTGCCGGATGCACGATCACTTCGCCGCGCGACGGAATGCGACCTGCCAGCAGGAATATCAAGCCGCCAAGCGTGTCAATTTCTTCATCCTCGACCGGGTCAACCAGTGTAATCCCTATTTCAGCCTCAAATTCATCGAGCGGGGTTTTCGCGTCCGCCAGRTAACAACCCGGCTTTTCGTTGAACCACAATTCAGAGTCTGAAACGTCGTGTTCATCTTCAATTTCACCGACAACCTGTTCGATCAGATCCTCAATCGTCACCAGCCCGTCAACACCGCCATATTCGTCAACCACCAATGCCATGTGTATCCGCTCACTCTGCATTTTTTGCAGCAACACCCCGATCGGCATCGAGGGTGGGGCGAACAGCAGCGGGCGCACCATTTTTTGCAAACTGTAGCGCGGCCCACCACCGTTGAACCCGTGTTTCAGGGCGAAATCTTTCAGGTGTACCAGACCAACCGGCGTGTCCAGAGTTCCCTGGTAAACCGGTATACGTGTCAGGCCGGTTTCGCGGAAAATCTGCACCAGATCGTCCTTTTTGATGTCAGTTGGGACAGAAATTATTTCAGCTTTGGGAACMGCCACATCTTCCACACGCATGCGGTGCAGGTTGAGCATGCCAAGGGGCGCACTCGATACCGCTGACCCGTTTCTTGGGGCAACAATATTATCTGTGTGATCCCCGGTGCTTTCTGAGGGGCTAAGGGCAGCAACGATCCGGCCAAAAATGCCAGGTTGCCTGGTCCTGTGTGGTCTTTGCGCGCTTTGCGCTGCGCTAGAAGACCCGTCTTCAGTATCGTTCATGGTTCCTTTCCGGTGTTGCGGCAGTTTTGCCCTATTCGTTACCATATGGGTCGGGATGACCCATGCTTGCAAGTATCTGTTGCTCAATTCCTTCCATTAACGCTGCATCTTGCCCATTAATGTGGTCATAACCCAACAGATGTAACGTAGCATGAACCAGTAAATGGGCGACATGATGGCCGAAATCGGTATCCGCCCGCTCTGCCTCATTCAAACATGTCTCATACGCTATGGCGATGTCGCCCAGTTCCTGGGGTTCTGTACCGCCCTGTATCGGTAAATCTGGCGTCCCGCCGGGAGTTTTGCCTGCGCGTTCCTTTGATGGCCAGGACAACACATTCGTCGCCCCCGGTTTTTCCCTGAAATCGGTGTTTAACGCTGCGATCCGGGTGTCGTTGCAGCCCAGCAGGCTGATTTCAAAACGATCCGGGTTCAGACCCAAATGGCTAAGCGTAGCTATGCCGCTGGCCTGCGCCATATCCGCAAGACCAACTTTCGCCCATCTTTCATCTTCAATCAGAACGTCGACCAGATCAGCCATTGTCGTCCGCGTCATARGCTTCAATAATCCGCGCCACCAGTGGATGGCGCACCACATCTTTTGCAGTGAAATAATTAAAGCTGATCTTGCTGATCCCCGCCAACAGCCGTTCRGCGTCTGCCAGCCCGCTTTGCACATGGCGCGCCAGRTCAACCTGWGTKCKRTCCCCRGTGATCACCATGCGRCTGCCTTTGCCCAGMCGGGTCAGGAACATTTTCATCTGCATCGTGGTGGCGTTCTGCGCTTCATCGAGAACCACAAACGCGTTTGACAATGTACGCCCGCGCATGAACGCAAGCGGCGCTATTTCGATCTGTTTTTCTTCGATCATCCGGGCCATTTGTTTGCCCGGCAGAAAATCATTCAGCGCGTCATAAAGCGGCTGCATGTACGGGTCGACCTTGTCTTTCATRTCRCCGGGCAGGAAACCCAGCCGTTCGCCCGCTTCAACCGCCGGGCGCGACAGGATGATCTTGTCCACCTGCCCGCTGATTAACATGTTCACCCCGACCGCCACCGCCAGATAAGTCTTGCCGGTGCCAGCGGGGCCAATCCCAAAGGCCAGTTCATTTTCATAAAGTGAGCGCACATAATCGTTTTGCGCCTTGGTGCGGGGTTCCACGGTCATTTTACGGGTCTTGATTTCCGCGCGACCGCCGCGGAACATTTCTATCTGATCGCYACTGGTGTCGGCAACATCTTCAACCCCACCCATGCGAATTTCACCTTCTATTTCGCCCGAATCTATCGGCCGTCCGGCTTCCAGTTTGGCATATAGCCCCTGCAAGACTCCGGCCGCATGCTCGCGCGTTGACGCCTCGCCCATAATCGCAAGCTGATTGCCGCGCCGCACGATCTGTACCTCCAGCTCATGCTCTATCTGGGCAAGATTGCGGTCAAACTCGCCGCAAAGGTCGATTAACAGCCGGTTGTCGGGAAATTCCAATAGTGTTTGGTGAACGTCATCTGGTGATGGCGGCGGGGTAATGGCGCTAATTCCCAAAAAGAATCTCCGTTAAGCTGCTTTGGGTTAATGGTGCCAATTTGCTATGCTTCACGCAAGCAAGAACATCGTATTGTAACGGACTTGAGAATTCAGCGTCTAAATCGCATCTGCAATCGATGAGCCGCCTTTAAAATCGCCAATCGCGTAATTGGACAGGGCTGAACCGGAACAAACCGGCGTTCCATCGCGGTTTAAGCGTTGTGACAGATAGCCTTCAATCCCGTCATCAATGATCCAGTGATCGCACCCGGTCGGRTCAATCCAGATACCGGCCTGCAATTCGCTGAGCGGTTTTGAATCCAGMCCATGATCGCGGGTTTTGTCCGAGCGGCTACCGGTCAGCCCCTCGCAGGACATCAGCACCAGCCCCGCTATCACAAAGCCGGTCGCTCTAAAAATAACCATTACACCAGCCCTAATACATACATATGATTTCAACGCGCCGGTTCTGCGCTTTTCCGGCGGCGGTTCGGTTAGATGCTTTTGGAGCGCGTTCGCCGTAACCGCGAACATCGAACACATCTGCGCCAGCTGCTTGTGCTACCTTGGCAACCGCGTTCGCGCGGCGTTGTGACAGCTTCATGTTATATTCGTCACTGGCCTGGCTGTCGGTATGTCCTGCAATAATAAACGACTTGGCCTGTACGTCTTTGAAAAATTTCGTCAGTCTCGCCCGATTCCCGGCAGATATTGCAGTTTGGTTGGTTGCAAACAGCTGATCTGAATTCAGAATTGCACATGTATTTCCGGTCCGGCATACGGGTCGGCCATCGCGGGTGACGTGGGGGGTCATATAGCCTTCCCAACCGTCGTCAAACACCCAATGCTCGCAGCCATCCGGGTCTACCCAGATCGTTGGGACGTATTTTTCGCCGATAATCGTGCGGGCACCCGTGTCGCCTGCCGCAAATACTGTTCCGGCAAACCCCAGCCACAGGACMGAAAATACCGTGAACAACAGCGTGATTTTGCCGCGCAAGGACGCTGTCCCATTAACGAAAATACTGTCCATTAAACCCCCTAAGCCCGACCAATACATACGCTCGGCTTGCTGCCTTATTTTATTGTCAGACAGACTAACAAGATTCCTGTGAAAGTGAAGGATAAACACCAAATCTGGTATATGGGTGAGCGCGTACCGCTTTATACCCGCTCTGGGTGTGTATGYAGGCCTTCTTTAAATCAGCTCACCCGCCAGCGAATTTGCTTCGGTATTGATGATCCTGACCTTGCAAACTGTGCCAAGGTTTTCAACCGGGCTAACCACATGCACAGCGTGCAGGTGTTCGGATTTGCCTATCAATTGCCCGTCCAGCCGCCCGGCTTTTTCAAACAGCACCGATACTTGGCGCCCTATCATTTGTTCCTGCGCGTATTTCTGTTGCTCGCTTAGCAAAGCCTGCAACCGGGCGAGGCGTTCAGATTTCACTGCTTCATCCACTTCTACCCGCTCCGCCGCGGGTGTCCCCGGTCTGGCGGAATAYTTGAASGAATAGGCCTGCCCGTAGCCAACCTCGCGGACCAGCGCCATGGTTTGTTCAAAATCATCATCGGTTTCGCCCGGAAACCCCACAATGAAATCGCCCGATAACAGCAGATCAGGCTGCGCGGCGCGGATTTTTTCGATCAGGCGCAAATAGTCGTCTGCCGTGTGTTTGCGGTTCATCGCTTTCAAAATCTTGTCACTGCCCGATTGCACCGGCAGATGCAGATAGGGCATCAGTTTTTCGCAACTGGCGTGGGCTTCGATCAGATCATCGCCCATGTCATTGGGGTGGCTGGTGGTATAGCGAATGCGTTTTAAGCCATCAATTTCCGCCAGCTTTTCGATTAACCCGGCCAGCGTTTCGCCGTTTCCGTGGTAAGCATTCACGTTCTGCCCAAGCAGGGTGATTTCGCGCACACCGCGTTCAACCAGATCGCGGGCCTCGTCCAATATCCGCGCAGGTGGGCGCGAGACTTCAACGCCGCGGGTATAGGGAACCACGCAAAATGCGCAGAACTTGTCACAGCCTTCCTGCACCGTCAAAAACGCCGTTGGGCCCCGGCGCGCCTTGGGCCGTTTGGCGAGATGTTCAAACTTATCTTCCTCTGGAAAATCCGTATCCAGCGCCTTAACGCCATTGCCGGCTTTTGCTTCCAGCTCGCCCAGCCGGTGATAACTTTGCGGCCCGACCACCAGATCAACCATCGGCTGGCGGCGTATAATTTCCYGCCCCTCGGCCTGCGCCACGCAACCCGCAACACCGATCTTCAGGTTTGGATTATCGGCTTTCAACCCCTTGAAACGGCCCAGTTCAGAATAAATCTTTTCAGCCGCTTTTTCCCGGATATGGCAGGTATTCAGCARGATCATGTCMGCATCATCMGGCNTTRGCGNTGGTTTCRTACCCGGAAACCGCCAGCACCTCGGCCATGCGTTCGCTGTCRTARACATTCATCTGACAGCCATAGGTCTTGATATATAGTTTCTTGGCATCTGACATTGGGCAGTTCCGGCATATGTTGAAATCGCGTAACTACAGGGGAACAACTTGCCCTGCAACGGTTGCATTTCAGGGTGTTCATGTGATTTTCACCGGGGTGRGCGAATAAGCTGCTATGGAATTGAAATGAATTACGAAAGCCTTACGGAYTTCCTGAATACCGGCGGGGAGGCCCTGATAAAGGGGCCGGTCGCGCTTATTCTGGTGGAAGATATGGTTGAGGTGGACACCACCATCCGCCATCACATCATGGCCGGGTTCAAATCTGTTGTGGTTTTCGCGCCCGATTTATTAGTTCTGCCCGAGGAACTAGAACGGATAGTTCACCGGGTGAATTACGATATGATGGCTGATCAGGCGACTGAAACAGCCGTAAACGCTGTCATTGATGCGGCCCCCGGGCGCTGGATTTATTACTGTTACAACGCCGAATTCCTGTTCCACCCGTTCTGCGAAAGCCGCAATATTTCAGAATTGCTGGCCTTCCACACCGAAGAACGCCGCGACGCCGTGCTGGGTTATGTCGTTGAYWTATATGCGGGCGATTTGAACCAATATCCGCAAGCCGTGAGCCTGGACCAGGCCTATCTGGATAAATCCGGCTATTACGCTCTGGCCAGGACGGATAAGCTGGATAAGTTTCAGGCAAAAGAACGCCAGCTGAATTTTTACGGCGGGTTGCGCTGGCGGTTCGAAGAACACATCCCCGAAATTCGCCGCCGCATTGACAGAATTCCCCTTTTCAAAGCCARRSCSGGKYTGAAACTGCGCGCGGATCACACTTTTAACGATGAAGAATACAACACCTATTCCTGCCCCTGGCACCACAATATCACCGTGTCGCTGATGTCTTTCAGAACCGCCAAGGCCTTGAAGAATAACTCGGGTTCAACATTTGATATTGATACATTCCACTGGCACAACTCGGTCGAGTTTGAATGGAATTCGCAGCAATTGCTGGATTTGGGCCTGATGGARCCGGGGCAGTGGTTTTAAGCCAGCCGAGGGACCTACCTACTTGCGCCGCARCCTGATTACCACGTCCACCTTGGATATTTCCGCCCCAACTGGCGCATCTGGCAAACTAGCTATTTCCAGCCCGTCCGCAGGCGCATCCATTAATTCAGCGCTGTCTTCCCACAGAAAATGCGGGTGGTCATCCATGCGGGTATCAAAATAGCACTTTGACCCGTTCACGGTAATTTCGCGCAACAATCCGGCGGCTGAGAAGGCCTTTAGCGTGTTGTAAACCGTCGCTAAAGAAACTGTTTCACCTGTGGATTGCGTCGCTTCAAAAAGGCTCTCGGCGGTGACGTGCCGGTCCTGACCGTCGCCCACTAAAAGCGTCGCCAATGCAAGGCGCTGGCGTGTCGGGCGCAATCCGCCACTGGCAAGCCAACTGGTCCCTCTGGTGGTCTCAGGTGCAATATTTAGCATGTTCATCCCATTCTTCCCTACCATATAGTGCGCAAATCCCCGCTGTTTCAAACAAAAATCCGCAAAACCTTGTGACCTACACGCACTTGCCACTGCCGAGAGCTGGATGGTAGACGGGAACTGAGAAGAATAAATACCGATAAAGGGCATGAATGTATGGCTGAATTCCCCAGTAGTTTTGACAAAGAAGGCTTGCTGAAATGCGCCCGCGGCGAGCTTTTTGGCCCCGGCAACGCGCAGCTGCCCATGCCGCCAATGCTGATGATGGACCGGGTTACTGAGATTAGCAGTGATGGCGGTGAACATGGTAAGGGTCATGTGGTGGCGGAATTCGACATCAATCCTGACCTTTGGTTCTTTGACTGCCACTTCCCCGGCAATCCGATCATGCCCGGCTGTCTGGGGCTCGACGGTTTGTGGCAACTGACCGGTTTCAATCTGGGCTGGCGGGGCTGGCAGGGGCGCGGTTATGCGCTGGGTGTGGGTGAGGTAAAACTGACCGGCATGGTGCGCCCGGATCGCAAAATGCTCACCTATTACGTTGATTTCACCAAAGCCATCCAGAACCGCCGCCTGACCATGGGTGTCGCCAACGGGCGCGTTGAGGCCGACGGCGAAGTGATCTATCTGGTCAAAGACATGAAAGTCGCTTTGTCCGCAAGCTAATCAATTTCTACAAAGGAGAGCGCCGATGCGCCGTGTGGTAATTACAGGAATGGGGATCATATCCCCCATTGGCAACAATCTGGCGGACGTAACCGCCAGCCTGAAAGCGGGTAAATCCGGCATCAAAGCCGAACCGCATTATGTTGAACATGGTTTCCGCAGCCAGATCGCCGGYATYCCGGAAATTGATCTGGTCGCCAGTATCGACAAGCGCCAATTGCGTTTCATGGGGCCAACGGCCGCCTATGCTTACCTTGCCATGGAGCAGGCAATTGCCGACAGCGGTCTGGAAGAAAGCGACGTTTCCAATGAACGCACCGGCCTGATCGCCGGTTCCGGTGGTCCAAGCACATCTAACCTGTTCAAAGCCCACAATATCGTGATTGAAAAGGGCGCACCCAAACGCATGGGGCCGTTCATGGTCACGCGCGGCATGTCGTCCACCGTATCCGCCTGTCTGGCGACGCCATTCAAGATCAAGGGTGTGAACTATTCGATCACCTCGGCCTGTTCCACTTCGGCCCATTGCATCGGCAACGGCGTCGAGCAAATCCAGTTCGGCAAGCAGGATATCGTGTTTGCCGGTGGCGGCGAAGAAGTTGACTGGACCCTGTCGTGCCTGTTCGACGCCATGGGCGCGATGAGCAGCAAATATAACGACACGCCCGAAAAAGCCGCCCGTGCGTTTGATGCAACCCGCGACGGTTTYGTKATYGGCGGYGGYGGCGGTATGATTGTGCTGGAAGAACTGGAACACGCACGTGCGCGCGGCGCRAAAATTTATGCCGAGGTCACCGGATACGGGGCCACATCGGATGGTCACGACATGGTGGCCCCATCGGGCGAAGGCGGGCAACGGGCGATGAARCTGGCCACSTCYACCATTGGCGATCGCCRSGTTGATTAYATCAACGCCCACGGCACATCCACGCCGGTAGGCGACGTGGTGGAAGTCGAAGGCGTGCGCGCCGTTCTGGGCGAAGACCACGCRCCGATTTCAAGTACCAAGTCGATGACTGGTCACGCGCTGGGGGCCGCCGGGGTGAATGAGGCGATCTATTCCCTGCTGATGATGGAACACGGCTTTATCGCCCCATCAATCAACGTGAATGAGYTGGAYCCTGCCATTCGCCCGGAAGAGATCGCGACCAAGATGCAAGAGGYCGAKCTWGAYACYGTCCTGTCCAACAGCTTTGGCTTTGGTGGCACCAATGCCAGCCTCGCCATGAGCAAATATCACGGGTGATCCAATATGGCTGATCTGATGACCGGCAAACGCGGCCTTGTAATGGGCGTCGCGAATGAACGTTCAATCGCGTGGGGCATCGCCAAAACCCTTGCCAGCGAGGGCGCAGAACTGGCGTTTTCCTATCAGGGCGAAGCGTTTGGCCGTCGTCTGCGACCTCTGGCGGAGTCAGTAGGCTCAGACCTTTTGGTTGATGTCGACGTCACCGACAGCGCGTCGATGGATGCCGCATTTTCCATGATTGCGAAACAATGGGGACAGTTGGACTTTGTTGTCCACGCCATCGCATTTTCGGACAAGAACGAACTGACAGGCCGGTTCATCAATACATCGCGCGAAAACTTCCAGAACACGTTGGATATTTCCTGCTATTCRCTGATTGATGTGGCGCGCCGCGCGGCCCCTTTGATGAAGGAAGGCGGCACAATTCTGACCCTGACATTTGATGGTTCAGTTAGTGTYATGCCCAATTACAATGTGATGGGCGTGGCTAAGGCAGCGCTTGAATCAACCGTGCGATACCTGGCCAGCGACCTTGGCCCGGACGGTATCAGGGTCAATGCTATATCGCCCGGACCAATGAAAACRCTGGCCGGTGCGGCCATTGGTGGCGCACGAAAAACCTTTCGCCACTCTGAGGCAAACGCCCCGATGCGGGCCAATGCGACACAGGAAGCCATTGGCGGAACAGCTGTCTACCTGGCGTCGGACTATGGCGCCAGCACTTCTGGCGAAATCATTCATGTCGATGGCGGCTATCACATTATGGGTATGCCCGCGGCTGAAAATCTCTGATCTGGAAACAGTTTGTCGACAGGGTTTTCCTGTAAAAACTTGCTAAAATCATTGTAATTTACCCATGTGAAACCGCCGGGAGGGCAGTTTCAATATTTTGTGGGCGGTTTTACCAGTGGTACTTGTTTTCTTTTCCTTGCTGTTGTGTCTGGCGACGGTTTTTACGTTGCGCGGCAACTATGCGGGTGCTGGATCGGTTACCGTATCCGGCTTTAACGGCATCGGCGTTCTAGCTGGTTTCATTGTCTTCGTAGGTGCCGCAGCGACCCTGGGTATTCCCTTTGGTATACCGCTGATCGCCGCCCTGCTTTTGCATGAAATGGGCCACGTGTTGGCGTACCGGAT
This sequence comes from Marinosulfonomonas sp., assembly GCA_002732955.1. Taxonomy (GTDB): domain Bacteria; phylum Pseudomonadota; class Alphaproteobacteria; order Rhodobacterales; family Rhodobacteraceae; genus NVTR01. The sequence goes on along the minus strand of NVTR01000041.1, from coordinate 15,719 downwards.
GCTGGGGCATGAAGGTGTGMGGTTTCGGCTTGTTCCTTTGCTCAGCAAATCCAAAATTTCCGACCRCCCYTTAAAAACTGACGGTGAAGAATTTTTCGTGGCCATCATGGGMCCMGCMTTTWGCCTTGGYCCGATGGCTTTGGCRCTGACCTTGTCCGTCTTTCTGGCCCCGACAATGCCGGAAGTTGCCCAAACWTTCTGGATATTTTCYGTCACYTGCGGCGCRCTGAATTTTRTCAAYCTGTTRCCTTTCTGGCCCTTTGACGGTGGTAAATGTGCGCGCAGCGCTGTCGCAAACTTCTGGCCAAAYCTGGCGCCTGCAATGACCGTATTCATGAGCACCGCAATGGCCACCGCGTCACTGCGCACCGGGTCGGTTGCCCTGATGGTGATGGCCGCCGTGGGCGCGCAAAGCCTGTTGCGCCGCAGCCCGACCGGGCGCACAAAGATGAGCGCCGATACAGGCCTGATCGCCCTTGCTGCCTATACATTCACCATGGCCGCACATTTTAGCGCGGGCTGGCTGTTGTTTCAGGCCTACTTCTAAACCACCCCTTCACTCTGCCAGCCACCCATGTCACTCTTTCGAAAATCGAAAGGCTAAACATGGCAATCACCACCTGCATATTTGACGCCTACGGAACACTGTTTGACGTTGCCGCCGCTGCCCGCGAAGTGGCCGCCGAACCGGGGCAGGAACAGTTCGCTAAAGTCTGGCAAAAACTGGCCACAGACTGGCGTTTAAAGCAGTTGCAATACACATGGTTGCGCGCSCTKGCAGATGCCCACACCAATTTCTGGGAAGTCACCCAGAACGGGCTGGACTGGGCGCTGGAAGCCAATGACCTGAACGACCCGAAACTGCGCGAACGGTTGCTGGCGCTGTATTGGGAATTATCAGCTTATGCAGAAGTTCCTGCCATGCTAGGCGCACTGAAAGCGGCGGGCCTGAACACCGCTATCCTGTCTAACGGCTCGCCGGATATGCTGGATGGTGCCGTGCAATCCGCCGGATTGGGTGAGGTTCTGGATGATGTGCTTTCGGTAGAGGCCATTGGTATATTTAAGCCCCATAAATCCGTCTATCAAATGGTTATCGACCGGTTTCACTGCACTAAAGATCAGGTGTTGTTTGTATCCTCAAACGGCTGGGACGCGGCCGCAGCATCTGGTTTTGGATTTCATACTGTCTGGGCAAACCGGGCAGGCGAACCGGTGGATCGTTTGCCGTGGAAGCCCGGCAATATCCTGTCCGACCTGACCAAAGTACCCGAACTGGCCGCAAATATCTGATGCAGTATTTCAAGACATTTGATGGGTTGAAGCTGGCTTACATGGATCAAGGCACCGGCCTGCCGGTACTGTGCCTGCCCGGTCTGACCCGCACTTGCCATGATTTTGATTACCTGGCCCCTCACCTGCCAGATCTGCGCCTGATCCGGTTGGATTACCGCGGTCGTGGGGCATCTGATTGGGCGCAAGACCCCCTAACCTACTCGGTTCCGGTGGAGGCACAGGATGTTCTGGCCCTGCTCGATCATCTGGGGTTGGAAAAAGCCGCCATTCTTGGCACGTCGCGGGGCGGGATCATTGCTATGATGCTGGCGGCAACCGCCAAGGACCGCCTGCTGGGCGTCGCGCTGAATGACATCGGCCCCGAGATTGACCAAATTGGCTTGGACCGGATCAAGGTCTATCTTGGCAGAAACCCAAGGTTCAAAACGCGGGCGGAAATGGCGACCGCAATGCCCGCAGGCATGGTTGGCTTTGCCAATGTACCGATGCAGCGCTGGCTGGATGARGTGGAGCGGCACACGATTGAGRCRGCGCAGGGCTTGGAAATAAATTATGACCCGAAACTGCGGGTAGTATTTGAAGCGGCTTCAAAGCAGGACGCGCCCGACCTTTGGCCATTGTTTGACGCKATGAAYGGGCTRCCGSTGGCGCTGATCCGRGGTGCTAATTCTGACCTGTTATCTACGAATACCGCCGCCGAGATGCGTAAACGTCGCCCCGATATGGTATTTACCGATGTACCCGACCGAGGCCATGTCCCGTTTCTGGAYGAGCCWGARGCGYTKGCYGTAATCCGTAGCTGGTTGAAGGCGTGTCAATGAATATCGGCATGATCGTAGCGGCCCAGCAGCGGCTAAAGGGACAGGCAAGGCGCACGCCATTGCTGACGTCCCCGTTCCTCGACGACATTGCCGGACGCCGCGTYTTCGTCAAAGCTGAATGCCTGCAACACACCGGATCGTTCAAGTTCCGCGGCGCTTGGTCGGCCATTTCCATGCTGTCACCAGAAGAAGGTGCCAAGGGCGTCATCGCCTATTCCAGCGGCAATCACGCRCAGGGCATTGCGCTTGCRGCGCAAAAACACGGGTWTCCGGCGGTGATCATCATGCCCTCAGACGCGCCAGAGCTGAAAGTCGAAAACACCCGGCAATTGGGCGCAGAGGTGGTGCTGTATAACCGCGCAACCGAGGACCGCGATGAATTAGGCAACCGGCTGGCAATGGAACGTGGCCTGACGCTGATCAAACCTTTCGACAAYGAATWTGTRATYGCCGGGCAAGGYACYTGYGGKCTGGAAATCGCCGAGCAGGCCAGCGAGGCCGGGATTGAAAACGCMACCGTTCTTGTGCCCTGCGGCGGTGGCGGCCTGACATCCGGCATCGCGCTGGCACTGGCGGCCAAGGCTCCGAAATTCACCGTYCGCCCGGTTGAACCAGCAGGTTTTGACGATGTGGCACGYTCATTGATYTCCGGCAAGCGGGAAGAAAACGCCCAAAGAACCGGTTCAATCTGCGATGCCATTATCACGCCGATTTGTGGCGAATTAACTTTCCCCATACTGAAAAACCATTGCGGCCCCGGCTTGGTRGTTTCAGACGACGATTGCCTGCGCGCGATGTCCGACRCCYTCAAACGCCTGAAACTGGTGACTGAACCCGGAGGCGCGGTAGCGATGGCCGCGGCGCTTTATCATGGTTCTGAAATTCAGGGCGACACTGTGATAGTTGTCGTATCAGGCGGCAACGTAGACGCCGAATTGTTCGTTACAGCCCTAGAAAAACACAGGTAGTAATATGACCAAATTCACGATTGCCAGCTTTAACGTCAAAAACCTGATCGGTGCGGATCAGGAATACTATAAGTTYGAAAAATACACCCCCGAAGAACACGCCTGGAAAGAAGCTTGGATGGCGGATCAGCTATTCACCATGGACGCCGATATTGTCTGTTTTCAGGAAATCTTTGACGAGGTTGCCCTGCGCGACGTGATCAAAGAAACCGACCTGCGCGGYGARGCCAGCAACGCCGACGCACTGCCGGATCGAAAAAAACGTTACGCAAAAAAGGCGATATTCCGCAAGCTCGCTTACACGCCTTACACCGATGCGGCGCTGGCATTTGCACCAAATTCCAATGACGGTGAACCGGGMCARCGCCGCCCCGGTCTGGCAGTAGTGTCGCGCCTTGGGTTTGTCGGCAAACCGCAGATTTTCCAAGACCTGCCCGAACCACTTAACATCCCGCTTCAGGAATTATCAGGCGAAGATGGCGGGTATTTCAAAATATCGCGCCTGTCGCGCCCGATCCTTAAAGTTCGCGTGCCGGTCGATAACCAAGTGATCACTATTTTCAACTGCCACCTGAAATCCAAGCTGGGCGAATTCATCAAACCCCAAGGGGCCGATTTCGCGCCAGAGGCTGACTTGACCAACTATGACGCCCATGGCCGGTCTCTTGGTGCATTGCGCGCCGGGTTGCGCCGGATGGCCGAGGCCTGGGTGCTGCGCGGGTTGATACTGGAAGAATTGGCAAAGGGTCGCCCGGTSCTGGTGATGGGCGATTTCAACGACGGTGAACACGCRGTTTCAAGCGAAATTGTCACCGGCGAAACCCCGTTCAAGAAYTATTCMTGGATGCGCCGCCACGATGCSAYCAARGCCAACCARCGCTATTCYAARGAAGAYGCARARGCGATCCATGAGGCGATTGAAGCCGTCCGCCTGCATTCTGCCGAAAAGCAATTCGTACGCCGTAGCTTGCGCGATATGGTCTACACATCAGCCTTTGGCGGTGTCTATGAGAGCATCGATCAGATCCTGATGTCACGCCATTTCTTGGCGGAATATTCCAAACATATCAGCGAGATGGAGTATTTCAGCGTTCTAAACGATCACCTGACCGATGGCTCACACCCGGAAGCACCCTATAACAARCTCGCCTCKGAYCACGGCCAGATCATCGCCCATTTCAAAATGCGACATTCGGATTAATCCATGACCAACCCCTGCATCATCTGTGTTGCCATCACTGGCTCTGTTCCGCGCAAGGAAAACAACCCGGCGGTGCCGATCACTGTCAACGAGCAGGTCGAAAGTACCCATGCCGCGTATGAGGCCGGGGCGTCTATCGCCCATTGCCATGTCCGCCACGATGATCAGTCCCCCAGTTCTGATCCGGATAAATTCGCGGCCCTGATGGAGGGCATCAAAAAGCATTGCCCCGGCATGATCATMCAGYTKTCCACCGGCGGGCGTTCGGGTGCCGGTCAGGAACGCGGTGGCATGTTGTCCCTGCGCCCCGATATGGCATCGTTAAGTGTTGGGTCCAACAATTTCCCCACCCGCGTTTACGAAAATCCGCCCGATCTGGTSGATTGGCTGGCCAGCGAAATGATCAAGTATGACATCAAGCCCGAGATTGAAGCGTTTGATCTTTCGCACATCGTTCAAGCCACAAGGTTGCAGGCSGATGGTCGCCTGAAAGGCCCGCTATATGTGCAATTCGTCATGGGTGTGAAAAACGCAACCCCGGTGGATGAACCGATCTTCAATTTCTACATCGAGACCCTGAAACGGCTCGCGCCCGACGCCATCTGGTGCGGTGCCGGTGTCGGCCCCGGCCAGATCATCGTCAATGAGYGGTCGATCCGCGCGGGGGGCCATACCCGCACCGGGTTAGAGGACAACATGCGCCTGAACCGCGAGGTTTTAGCACCCTCAAATGCCGCTTTGGTCAGGCGCGCCGCCGAGCTGTGCGAAAAATATGAACGCCCGRTAGCGACCAGCCAACAGGCCCGTGAAATTCTTGGCCTGCGCCCAAAAACCTGACACATAWTTCTTTCCRCCCRKCCCCTTTGAAAACTAAACCGATCGGTTTATATGCGAAGGGACCGCCGGATGTACGGCATCGTTTAATTGAGCATTTATGACCTCTCGCCTTCCCGTCATTTTCATCCTGATCACCGTCGTCATTGACGCCATGGGTATCGGTCTGATCATGCCGGTCATGCCGGGGCTGATCAAAGAGGTGCAGAGCGTATCATTGGGCCAGGCCGCGCTTTGGGGCGGTGTTCTGGCGACATCTTTCGCCGTTATGCAGTTTATTTTCGGCCCGATACTGGGCAACCTGTCTGACCGTTATGGCCGCCGCCCGGTCTTGCTGGCCTCACTCTTCGTAATGACRYTGGAYTATCTGGTAATGGCCGTTGCTGGCACAATCTGGCTGCTGTTTTTGGGTCGTCTGGTGGGTGGTGTGGCCTCTGCCACCCAATCCACCGCCAGTGCAGCGATGGCCGACATATCCGAACCTGACAAAAAAGCWGCCAACTTTGGGCTGGTCGGCGCGGCGTTTGGCATTGGCTTTGTATTCGGGCCGCTGATGGGCGGCTTGCTGGGCGGCTATGGCACCCGAGCGCCGTTTTATGCCGCCGCCGCCCTTGCAGGGGCAAATCTGATATTTGGCTACTTCGCCATGCCTGAAACCGTCACCGACCGGATCAGACGCCCGTTTGAATGGCGCCGCGCCAACCCGTTTGGGGCGTTCAAACACATCGGCCAGCTACCGGGATTAAAGGGACTGATGATCACCGTATTTATCAGCGCCGTTGCGTTTTTTGTCTACCCGGCGATCTGGGCCTATTACGGCGARGCCCGCTTTGGCTGGGGCAGTGAAATGATCGGTCTGTCGCTGGCCGCGTTTGGGTTGTCCATCGCCATCGTGCAAGGCGTGTTGATCCGCCCGATCCTGCGGGTTTTAGGTGAACGAAACACGGTAATACTGGGCCTTTCGATTGACGTCTTTGCGTTCATATTRCTTGGATTTATCACCAACGGAACGATGGCCCTGTTGCTRACGCCGCTGACAGCACTTGGTTCCATCGCCGGGCCAGCCCTGCAAGGCATCATGTCGCGTACCGCAAATGATGATCAACAGGGCGAATTGCAGGGAATGCTGACCAGTATCAACGCCGTCGCCATCATTATTGCACCGTTATTAATGACCCAGATATTCTGGTATTTCACCAGTGCAGGCGCGCCATTCATCCTGCCGGGTGCGCCATTTTTACTATCCGCGGTGCTAACCCTGATCTGCATCGGGATATTCGTCGCGACCCGGCACAAACAGGCCAAACCCTAAGCAATCCGCTAAGCGCGTTTTCCCCCTTGATCCGGCCTGCAACCCCGACCAAGCTGTGCCCAAATCCAAGGGGAACCAAATGCCCATTATCAAAGCCGCCGTTTGCCATGAATTCGGCCAGCCTTTAATCGTCGAAGATGTCATGCTCAAAGACCCCGGCGCGGACGAAGTCGAAGTCACTTTGGAAGCCTGCGCCATCTGCCAGTCTGACATATCTTTTGGCGAAGGTGGCTGGGGTGGCGCGCTTCCGGCGGTATACGGCCATGAGGCGGCAGGGCGTATTACCGCAATCGGTACGCATGTCAGCGACTACATTCTCGGTGATCCGGTGCTCGCCACCCTGATCCGCGCCTGTGGAAYCTGCCCGTCCTGCGCGCAAGGCACACCGGCCTATTGCGCGACACCGTATGATCGCAGCAAAGGTCCGCTGACAACGGCGGGCGGCRACGAGTTGGAACAGGGTATGTCCACCGGTGCATTCGCCGAAAAGGTTGTSATMCACCGCTCACAAATCGCCCGCATCCCCGAAGACATGCCGATGACGTCCGCTTGCCTGCTGTCCTGCGGCGTGATTACCGGCGTCGGCGCGGTGGTGAACACCGGCCAGGTCCGCCCCGGCGAAGTGGTCGTTGTCATCGGCGCGGGYGGCATYGGRYTGAACGCCATTCAAGGCGCGMGMATTGCMGGRGCWTCGCGCATCATCGCCGTYGATATGTCCGAAGAAAAACTAACCACMGCGCGGGAATTCGGYGCRACKGACGGGGTGCTCGCCACYGATCCAAAACCYTGGAARKCCGCGTTCAAGGCCGCTGGCCGAGGTGCAGACGCGGTTTTTGTCACGGTCGGCGCGATCCCGGCTTTTGACAGTGCGCCGCGTTATCTCGCACCCAAAGGCCGGATGGTAATGGTTGGCATGCCCCATTCCGGTGAACAATCCAGTTATGAACCCGTGGTTATCGCGGCGCTTGGGCAAGGGATGGTGGGAACCAAAATGGGTGACACCGTGCTGTCGCGTGATATTCCGTGGATGGTGGACCTGTACCAGCAGGGGCGATTGAAGCTGGATGAACTGATATCCGGCACATGGTCACTGGAGCAGATAAACGACGCAATAGCCGACACCAAATCGGGTGCTGCCCGGCGCAACGTCATCGTATTCGACAATCAGGCGGGTAAATAAGTTGAAACTTCAGGATCTGGAAATTTTCATCGTTTCGCCCCCTGCCCCCGGCTGGGGTGGGCGCTATTGGATCATTGTAAAACTGACCACCGATACCGGCATAGTTGGCTACGGCGARTGTTATGCATCCTCCGTCGGACCAGAGGCGATGAAAGCCGTTATCAATGACGTGTTCAGCCGTCACATGGCAGGTGAAAACCCTGAAAATATTGAACTGATGTATCGTCGCGCCTATTCATCCGGCTTTACACAACGCCCGGATCTGAGTGTGATGGGGGCGTTTTCGGGGCTGGAAATTGCCTGTTGGGACATCCTGGGCAAAGACCGCGACCGCCCGGTATGGGCACTGATTGGCGGCATGATGAACGAACGGGTCCGATCCTACACCTACATCTACCCCCTGCCCGGCCACAGCACACATGATTTCTGGACCTCGCCGGAACTGGCCGCACAAAGCGCCAAAGCAATGGTCGATCTGGGATTTACCGCGATAAAATTCGACCCCGCAGGCCCCTATACCATCCGGGGTGGTCATCAACCGGCAATGTCAGACATCAGCCGCTCAGTCGCGTTTTGCCAAGCCATACGAGACGCCGTCGGTGACAGGGCCGACCTGCTGTTTGGTACCCACGGACAGTTCACCACGTCCGGCGCTATTCGACTGGCTAAAGCACTGGAAACATTCCAGCCGCTTTGGTTCGAAGAACCTGTGCCCCCAGACAGTGTTGACGCGATGGCCCGGGTTGCATCAGCCACCAGCATCCCCATTGCCACCGGCGAACGCCTGACCACCAAGGCCGAATTTGCGCCGATTCTGCGGGCTGGAGCGGCTTCAATCCTGCAACCGGCATTGGGTCGCGCAGGTGGCATCTGGGAAGGCAAGAAAATCGCGGCAATGGCCGAAGTCTACAAYGCCCAGATTGCGCCGCACCTCTATTGCGGCCCGGTGGAATGGGCCGCCAATATCCACCTGTCGGTTTCAATCCCCAACCTGTTGATGGCTGAAACCATCCAGACCGGCGGCGAGTTTCATATGGCGCTGATCAAGAACACGCTCACTTGGGAAGAGGGTTTCATCCACGCCCCAACCGCCCCCGGTCTTGGCATTGAATTTGACGAAGACCTTGCCCGCGCGCACCCCTACACTGGCGCGGGTTTGCATCTGGAAATGCAGGACGCGCCCTGTGATTATGTGAATGAAAACCACTTTGTCGGCGGCGCGCCGGTAAAAACCTGAGCGAGGAAAAATGACAGAAWTACTGAACCTGACAGCCGGAAATGCGCGCCTYGTGCTGGCCCCGGAACTTGGCGGCGCGATTGCAAATTTAGATGTCAATTCCAGACCCGTCCTGCGCCCTTCCACCGGCGAAGTATCGGGTAAACTGTTTGATCTGGCCTCGAACATTCTGGTGCCATTTTCCAATCGCCTTTCGGGGGGCGGTTTCACCTGGAACGGTACCCACCACCCAATTGCGCCAAATTTGTCTTTCGAAGCTCTGCCCATTCACGGCGACGGCTTCCAAAAGCCMTGGGATGTARCAGMSAGCAGCAAAGACACCGCCACCCTGCRACTGAACAACGGCCAGATCGGGCCGTTCARATACACAGCGCAGCAGATTTTTTCGCTAACCCCAACCGGCCTGCGGATTGATCTGAGCATGACCAATACCGGCCCCGAACCGCTGCCCTTTGGCTATGGTTTTCATCCGTGGTTCCCAAGGGACGCCGACACCCGACTTAGCTTCACCGCTAAAGGCGTTTGGATGGAAGACGACGATAATATACCGACAGACTATCTGGAACTTTCGGCCAACCCGGATTGGGATTTCAGCGCAGACCGCTCCTTGCCTGACCGCCTGATTGACAACCCCTGGGGGGAATGGACCGGCACTGCGCGGCTTAGCCAAGGTTCTGCTTTTACATCGGTGGACATCTCTGCGTCTGATGCGCTTAGCTACATTGTCATTTATTCTAAGGGCRCCGATTGCGAGTTTATTTGCTTTGAACCCGTTTCACAGGCGATCGACGCCCATAATGACCCCGACCTGCCCGGCCTCAAAATCCTTGCGCCCGGTCAGTCGRTGAGCGATTTCATGCAGTATACCTGGCAGCTTTAAAGCCGCCATATCGTGCGCGCATTCCCATGAAAAAGTGCCGCACGATCGCCCGCAGACCAGCCATCCGTTAGCGCCCGTATCGCCGCAACCCAGGTTTCCAACCCTCCACCCAGGTTGCAAACCGGGCTATCACTGCCCCAGATCACCCGATGGTGGCCAAAGCTCTGAACCGTGTGTTCAACGTAGGGCCGGATATCGTCCAGCCCCCAATTATCCGGGTCAGCGTAAGCAATGACACCCGATATTTTCGCAATGATATTGGGCCGCTCTGCCAGTGCCGACATGCCTTTGGCCCAGTCCTCAAATTCACCGCCTTTGATGTCAGGAACGCCGCAGTGRTCCAGAATAAACTGAACATCCGGGCAGTGATCCACCAGTTCTGCCGCTAATCCCAATTGCCGTCCCAGAACACAAATATCAAATGTCAGCCCGGTTCCCGAAAGGYGTTTTACATTGTCTCGGAAAATCCGTGTCTTTGACAGTTCATCGGGCATTTCGTGCAATATTCGGCGAAAACCCAGAATTTCCGCTTTCGACGCGGCCCATTCCAAGAGCTCTGGAAAATCCACATTCTCGGGCCGGCAGGCCGATATTGCGCCGCGCATCAAGCCGCCAGATTGGCCCATCAACTCGTTAATCAGTGCGGTTTCGTCCCTGATCTGTGCTTCTGCTACATCGACTTCCATGTGCAGACAGCCGGTAATCCCAAGCCTTTTGGCGTTACGCAAATAGCTGTCCAGACGATAGGGTTTGTTCAGCGCTTTGACCCCGGACAGCCATGGGTATTCCAGACGATCCGGGTAAATCATGTGGAGGTGGGTATCGAGCAACATGGAACCTGCTTTCATTCAATGTTCGTTGATAAAGAACCGGGCAGCGTTGAATGTCAATTTCCGCGAAAAATAACCTTTGTGACCCAAAGAACATAGAAGGGATTGCAATTTTGCACCGGCTGAGCAAATGCTGAAACCAACACGCATTCAACTTTTCGGGGAACCAAATGGCAGCCACAACGAAGCCGCTGATYTTTGATGGYCATAACGATGTTTTGCTTAAACAATACGAACAGGGYAACGCCGCCCGGTTAAGTTTTCACAACGGGAACGATGATCATATCGACGTTCTTAAGTCAAATATCGGCGGCTTTGGCGGCGGGTTTTTCGCGATTTATGTACCTTCAGACTTTGAAGCTGACGATATTCTGACGGATATGCTGCAACCAAGCTACGACCTGCCGCTGCCGCCTGAAATTTCACAKGCCGAGGCGCTGCCGGTGGTAATGGCGCAGGCTGCAATCCTTTCCCAGCTCGAATCCAGTGGCGCGCTGAAAATTTGCACCAGCACGGCCGAAATCCGAGACTGTTTTGATCAGGGCATTATCGCCGCCATCATGCACATTGAAGGCGCTGAGGGCATCRATACAAACTTTGATACACTCGAGGTTCTTTATCGCGCCGGTCTGCGTTCCCTTGGACCRGTCTGGAGCAGACCMACAGCCTTTGGCCACGGTGTGCCGTTTGCCTTTCCGTCCGGTCCGGATACTGGCCCCGGMYTGACTGACGCTGGCAAAGAACTGGTGAAACACTGCAACCGGYTTGGGATCATGGTTGACCTGTCACACCTGAACGCCGCCGGGTTCTGGGATGTGGCCAAGATTAGCRATGCGCCGCTGGTCGCCACCCATTCGAATGTTCACGCTATCTGTCAAAGCTCCCGCAAYCTGACYGATGACCAACTGGCCGCTATTAAAGACAGCGACGGCATGGTCGGCCTGAACTTTGCCACGGCGTTCCTGCGCCCCGATGGCCAGATGCTGGCTGACACCGGGCTGGACCTGATGCTACGCCATCTGGATCATCTTATCGAACAYCTTGGTGAAACACGTGTAGGGTTTGGTTCCGATTTTGATGGCGCGATGGTTCCTGCCGAAATCGGCGATGTGTCCGGCCTGCCTGCCTTGCGCAAGGCCATGAAACAGCACGGTTATGGCGACGATCTGATGGTCAAACTGTGCCATGAAAACTGGCTGCAATTGCTGGATCGAACCTGGAAGCAATAGGCCAGCAAAGACCATTTACATYAGYAGGCSYTGCCCACCACCTGAACGCTTATTCTTCAWTTCYGAGMGARATATTGATCTTGGATTTCTGTTCAGCATGCTTKTTCGTAAGCTGAATRTTTTTCARYGTWATCCGGCGCGCGGGCAGGCARCGCCGGGATTGTTGGTAAAGAGTCTGGTCGCCAAGTGTGACGCAAACCCTGCCGGTATATGGTTTGGTAACGTGCAATGAGACGTCGAATTTAACATCACCATCGCCGTTTTGGCGCACGATGTTTGGGGTGGTCATTTTAATGTCCTTGCTATGGGAAACAACAAGGTAGTCGGCTGCTGGTTTGGTTTCGCCACTTAGCAATTCAGCAACATATTTTCCGGCGTTCAGCCCTTCCTGGTAACACTGATCCCCCATATCCGCCGGATGCGTTGCGTTTCCTATGACAGAAATGGCCGGATCGGAACTGAGCCAGTTTTGATCAACAAATGGCAATTGCGTATCTGGGGAAAGTTCCAGATGGGAAGCCCGGGCAAGGGTGTTTTCACCCACAAACCTGCCGCTGAAAATTACCCCGTCGCAGTTAATATTAAGACTTCCGGTCTTCGGGCTATCAATGTTTATCTGGTCTAGCCGGGCGATATCGCCGATATTAGTAACGGTCGCATTGTGGTAAATTGGAACACCCAGCAGGCGAGCGAACAATGCGGCGGGCCGATAGGCGGTGATGCGCGGGTTTTGTTCAATCATAGCGGCSGCTTTTATACCGGCATGTCGCAAAGTCCAAAGCGCSGAAAAGCTGACCAGTTCGGTACCGACGATGACCGGGCGTTTGAAGGGTTTGGAACTGGCGCTGTAGATAAATTGCTGCAATGCACCTGTGGTTGTCACCCCAATTGGGCGCAGGCCCGATACCAGYCGGGCGTGGCGTGGCGTTTCGCGCGCGCCGGTCGCCAATATTATATGACGCGCGCGGATGGTGTTGATGCCGGACGGCGTGGCAATGTCCAGTTCACCACACCCGCGGATGGCGGTAATGGTTGTGTTGGTTTCAAAGCGAACATGCGGGCAGCGCTTGAGAATAGCTGAAATGAATTTCGGGCCGGTCATTGGCCGCTTGAACACCAGCAGGCCGAAACTGGGATGGTGGGTGTGGCGCGGGATTCCGCCGATTTCGGCCTCGCGTTCATAGACCACGATGTCCTTGATACCTGCATTAGATAACGCTGTCGCGGCCGCGATCCCGGCTGGGCCAGAGCCGATGATGACGACATCAAAATCAACGCGGCTCATGGATCAGATTCCACTGTCAAAGCCGGTGAAATTTTGCCTTTGGTCAGTTGTGCGACGCGGGCGCTGCAATAGAACCCATTACATCGACCCATCATCACCCGGGTRCGRCGCCTGAGACCTCCCAGACATTTKGCCGGAACATCGCTGTTCAGGGCCTGTTCGATTTCGCGGCGCGTGACCTGTTCGCAATGRCAGAYTATTTCGCTGCCATCGCCMYGCTGRTAGGCGCGTGTTTCAGTCTCKGCCAACATCGGCATTTGYGGCCATRCTTGTTCGCGCGCGGGTCCRAAACTGGTGATTYCCGGGTAAGTTTCGCAAAGCAGRTTTTCCACGTAAGCCGCGATACCCAATGCCGAGGTCAAGCCGGTTGAACGAATACCATTCACCCCAACCCAGTTTTTCCCGGCCTCAGCGCTGATCTGGTARTCTTTGAACTGCGTCGCCGGGCGCARRCCRGCATAGGTRGCGGTGACTTCATGGCTGGGCAGGTYCGGCAACATTGCGACCCCGGTATTGATCAACCCTTGCAACATGTCGTGATCCACAGGGGCATTCCAGCGGTCTTGTTGTTCTTCGGCCGTTGGCCCAAGCAGAAGATTGCCAAACGCCGTGCGGGTCAGCACCACGCCCTTTGTTGTGGCTGTGGGAACCGGTAGAATGATTGCATTGATCAGACCGGCTGCACTTTTATCATAGATCAGAAACTGCCCCTTGCGCGGGYGRATTTCAAAATCCGGTTTTCGGCAGATCTGTTCGATATTGTCGCCATTGGTTCCGGTRCAATTGATTACAAATCGTCCGGCGAATAGCGTATCACCGGCACGCAGATGCCATTGGTCGCCGTCGAACTCACCAGCGGTAATTTYGGTGTTGAACCTGTATTCAGCGCCAGTACCAACCGCCTGGGACAGATACGCGAGCGGCGCGCTCCAGGGGTCAATCACAAACTCGCGCGGGACTTCCACAGCGCCTAACGCCGTTAGCGACAGGTTCGGTTCGCGGGTGCGTRACGTGTCCCGCGTCACCAGCCTGACATCATCAACGCCATTTTGGTGGGCCTTGTCGACGATGGTTTCAAGCTGCGCCAGTTGCTCTTGGTTCCAGGCGACCACCAAAGCACCGGTTTCAAGCACCGGCAGGTTCAGCCGCTGGTTTATGTCCAGATATTCACGATACCCCGCCTGCATACAGGCCAGCTCAACGCTGTCTGGTGGCGCGTCGAATCCGGTGTGTAAAATCGCGCTGTTGGCTTTGCTCGCCCCCGACAGWATGTCGCTTCCCCGTTCCAAAAGCAGCGTTTTCGCCCCMGMCAGAGCAAATCTGCGCGTGACGGCGCAGCCAACCACACCGCCGCCAATAACGATCACATCCCACGTCACAGCWGACTGTTTAGGCTTGGAATGGCTTATTCGGCTTCGCTCCGGCAACGTCCTGTCCAACAATGATATCAGGGGCTTGCAGCCCGTTTTCTATATGTTTCGTACGCGACATGGAACTGAGAGATTGTTGAGATTTCCCGGCCCATGGCATCCGATTACCAACAAATCTAGCGCCATTAACAGCCACTTACAACAATATATGTGAGTAAATCCCACAAAAATCAATTAGATTGCTTTACTTTTGAAGAAAGCTGCGAATAATGTGGTCAATAATAAAAACCCATGTGGCTTACGAGTCGCTGGGGATTAAAAAACCAACACGGGAACCGCGGCATCCATGCCGCATTCCGTATGTTCAGGAGGAAAAAAATGGGAAAGATAACTGCTCTTTTTGCATTTGCCGGTTTACTGTCGGTAGCTGTRACGGGCGCTTTTGCAGCCGGCGACGGGCCGACTGTGATGGATCCGCAGGGGATCAATCTGGAATATGCGAACCAGATTGAACTDAAGGATTTTGAAGCGCAGACCGGRTCGTCAATGACATTCACCGGAAACCCTTTGTTCGCAGATCGTGTATCATCTGGTGATCTGCCAGCGGTGRCGGATCGTTTGCCGGTTGATGCGCTGGTTGTTCTGCCGGTTGAAATGATCGGGAACTATGGTGGCACGCTGAAAGGTGTGGCGGGCGCGTTGGAATCCGGTACATCGGAAATCCTGTCATGGCGTCAGGTGAACCTTGTACGCCTTGACCCAACCGACAACACCATTGTGCCCGAYGTGGCCAAGTCATGGGAATGGAAYGCCGACAAAACCGAAATTACGTTTACCCTGCGCGAAGGCCACAAGTGGTCGGATGGCGATGATTTCACCTCGGACGACGTTGTGTTCTGGGTCAACGATATCATGCGCAATGAATTGCTGACACCTGCGGTCTGGGGCAACTGGGCGCACGGTGGTGAAACTGTTAAGATCAAAAAGATCAGCGACACTCAGTTTACCTTTATCTTTACCGCACCAAACCCGGTGTTCCTGCATTATCTTGCAACCAGCGGGTCGTATTTTACCCCCTGGGCCGCATCACATGTGCTGAAACAGTACCACGCCGATTATAACCCTGATGCCGACGCCAATGCGGTTGCCGCCGGTTATGACGACTGGACGCTGAACTTCAAAACCTACTACCACAAATGGAAAGACGCGGTGACAGCCACCGAAAAGGGTCTGACTGTGCCAACGCTGGAAAGCCACATCATGGCTCAGGCAACGG
>NVTR01000040.1 GCA_002732955.1 Marinosulfonomonas sp. | reverse complement strand
CAACTCAAGTGCTAGTTGTTTATATTTTAAACCTTTTGAGTACTCTTCAATTTCAATAAATATGTCTCCCATATTGGTATAAGCCATGGCCATACGCATTGAGTTTAAATTCAGCAGGTTTAAGGCGTTGATAAATACTTGCTTGATCATGGTTGTAAACCACTGTCCCACCATGTCTACCTGCGTTGTAAATAAAACTCTCTTTTAACGATGCATAAGCTTCAAAACCACCATGGTCTTGCAAATGATCATGCCCTAATGTTGTCCATACCCCCGCATCAAAGTGTAAACCAGCAATGCGTTGTTGTTCTATGCCATGTGATGAGACTTCCATAACGAGAGCTGGAATATGCTGTTTATCCGCCGCAGATAGCAGATGATGCAATGTTAACACGGACGGGGTGGTGTTACCCAAATCATAAATATTGTCATAATCTTCCACCCAGCCGAGTGTGCCAGAAGACCATGCAGTGCCATATTTTTTCGCCAAAACTTCACGTAAAATCCATGCGACACTGGTTTTGCCATGACGTCAAGCTTTACGACCATGTTGCTAACGGCCCTTGCCTTATTGGACAAATCCACACCCGATTGTAATATTCTGTCCAATGAGGCCGACCGCCTGCTGCCCGAATTGCACCACTGGGCCAGCCAACAACCTATCGCCGAACGCATTGTCTTCGTAGGCTCCGGTGCTCTAACCCATATCGCACGGGAATCGGCACTGAAAATAATGGAGCTAACCGGCGGGAAAACCCCGGTACTTTGGGACAGCGCGCTGGGTTTTCGACATGGCCCGAAATCCTTTGTGACCCCCCAAACTCACGTAATTTCGCTGATATCATCAGATCCATACACAGCGTGCTATGACAATGATCTGGCCAACGAACTCTGCAGCCAGTTCCCCACAATCACTCAGACTACAATTGGCCCCGGACCCGGCGCCGATATACGTATCAAAACAGATCTGCCCGATCACTGGAACGCTGTGCTTTATGTACTGGCCGCGCAGGTATTGTCGGTCCATTGGTCCGCCGCACTTGGCCTGAACGTCGATGATCCGTTTGCCGGTCAGGGCACCCTGACAAGAGTTGTCAGCGGCGTTAAGCTTTATCCGCCAGAGGACGCATAAATGATCAATGCAGGCGGCATAGATGTGGGTGGAACCAAAATAGAAGCAACGCTGTTTGACGCCAACTGGCAAGTATTGGAAACCCGCCGCATTCCAACACCAACTGACAGTTATAACAATCTGCTGGCCGAAATATTGGCGCAATACCATTGGTTAGAGTCTATTTCAGACAGCGCCAACACCCCAATCGGTATCGGAGTACCCGGTATTGTTGATCGAACTACCGGCCATATGGTCATCGCAAACCTGCCCGTTGCACGGCAAAACCTGCGTGATGATCTGATCAGAGAGGTCAACCACCCGGTCCCCTTCGTAAACGATTGCCGGGCGTTTACCTTGTCCGAGGCTAAACTTGGTGCCGGTCGTGGGCATTCCGTTGTTCTGGGACTGATCCTGGGCACTGGTGTTGCTGGCGGTTTGGCGGTGAACACCAGGCTGATCTACGGCAAAAACGGTGCTGCGGGTGAATTCGGCCATACCCCGGTCCCGGCCACCCTATCCAGAAAATTTTCCCTGCCGATACTGACCTGTGGCTGTGGTCAGACCGGCTGCTATGAAACCCTGATATCCGGCCCCGGAATGGTCAATCTTGCCGCTAATCTGTTCGACCTGACCAAAACACCCCCTGAAATCGCCAGCGCTGCCGCCGGAGGCGATGAAATCGCAGGCCAGATCATGGATATCTGGACAGAAATCACCTGCGGGCTGATCCAATCCATCATTCTGGTGGTCGATCCCGATTGTATTGTTCTGGGCGGTGGGCTTTCTAATATTCCGGAAATTACTGATCGCCTGATAGGGCAGTTACCAATTGGGTTATTGTCCGGTGTAAAGATCCCACAGATCCTGCTGGCTGAAGGTGGCGACAGCAGTGGTGTGCGCGGCGCGGCTATGGTTGCGCAAAATGAAAGCGTGAACCTTGCCTGATCTTATACGTGATATCATTACCCAAAACCGTGCGGGCGAAACCGTCGCGCTGCCGTCAATTTGCTCGGCACATCCCGATGTATTGCGCGCAACGCTATTGCTGGCCGAAGAACTGGACAAGCCTGCGCTGATAGAAGCTACCAGCAATCAGGTGAACCAGTTCGGCGGCTATACAGGCATGACTCCCCCTGCATTCGTCACTAATATCCGCGATATTGCTGCCCAGACCGGCACCAACCCGGACCGGATTATCTTTGGCGGTGATCATCTGGGTCCACAAGTCTGGAACAATGAACCCGTAACTACGGCCATGGCTAAGGCGCGCACACTGGTGCAGGATTACGTACAGGCCGGGTTCACAAAAATACACCTCGATTGTTCAGAACCCTGCGCTGATGATCCATCCGTTCTAAACGATGAAATTGTCGCAGACCGGGCCTGTGAACTTGCTGAATGCTGCCACACAGATGAACTGTCCTATGTCATCGGCACAGAAGTCCCGCCCCCCGGTGGCGTGCGTGCATTTGAAGAAGCTGACCACGCAATTCAACCCACCAGCCCATTTGCCGCGCAGGCAACACTCGCAGCACATTTCGACGCATTTGAACGCCGCGGCCTGAACAACGTTGCCGCCCAGATCGTCGGGCTGGTGGTTCAGCCGGGCGTAGAATTCGGCCCATCAGATATTGACCACCTGCCAGCAAATACCAGCGGCAATGATCTGCGCGCCGTCTTGCAACAATACCCCGGCATTTGTTTTGAGGCCCATTCCACCGATTATCAGCATCCCGGCGCCTACCCTCGCCTTGCCCAAATGGGTTTCGCTATCCTAAAAGTCGGCCCAGCCCTTACGTTTGCCTACCGTCAGGCAATGTATGCGCTCGATTTTCTGATTGACGCCCTTGACGGCGCGGCCCGTACGACGCCTGTACTGCGCGACGTGCTGGAGGCTGAAATGCTGCGCGCGCCCGGATATTGGCAAGGTCATTATTCCGGCGACCCGAAAACCCTGAAAACCCTGCGCCATTTTAGTTATTCCGACCGTATTAGGTACTATTGGCCGTCTGATCCTGCCCAAATGGCAGTCACAGCCATCCATGATAGGCTATCACAAAAATGCCTGTCTGACCCAATGTTAGAGCAATTTTTCCCGCGCGATTTGTTAAACCGCGCCGTCCTGTTAGAGCAAGATTATCCCAAATCACAGGCACKGKKWWWRRSSKSWMKWMWRYRGSSAYKACWGYSSWRKTKKYKMARSSMATRRYMWTRWMGRYGSMRMSKRYCMCSMKSWKSMMGKYGWKSCGYYRACGCTNKCACCTCGCCCGCGTCAATCGAAGGGTCCTCTACCCGATTGGCAATAATCTCKGCGGCGGCCCGTCCAATTTCGGCGCGGCAGGCATCCATCGTCGCCAATTGGCTTGGCAATCCAGCCAACAATTCAACCCCGTTGAACCCCGCCAGCCCGATCTGACCGGGCACATCCAGACCMTTTTCWAGGCAATATAGCAAACCACCCGCCCCAATCATGTCGTTTGAATAATAGATGAAATCCAGATCGGGGGTGCGCTCCAATAAATTTGCCGTCAATTCGCGCCCCTTAACCAGCGASGATGCCCCCGAATAAAATTCCTGATCTGCCATTTCCAACCCGGCTTTCGCCAATGCTTCTGTAAAGCCTTCAAACCGTTTGCGCGCCCGGTGATCGAGCGGCATTTTGGTGCCCAGAAAACCGATCCGTTTAAACCCGGCCTCAACTATTTCCTGTGCCATTTCGCGCCCGGCCCGGCGATGGGAAATACCAACCGCGGCGTCAATCGGATCGCCATCAACATCCATGATTTCCACCACGGGTATCCCGGCTGACCGCAGCATTGCCTGACTGGCCTCACTATGCTCTAACCCGGCGATAATCACGCCACTTGGGCGCCAGGACAGCATTTCATACAGAACTTTTTCTTCCCTCTCAGGGCTGTAATTTGTAACGCCAAATACCGGTTGCAAACCGGTCTCATCCAACACCTGCGTGATCCCGGTCAACACTTCCGGAAATACCATGTTTGAGAGTGACGGAACAATCACCGCCACCAGATTAACCCGTTTTGAAGCCAGTGCGCCGGCGATTTTGTTAGGCACATAACCCAGAGACTTGGATGCTGATAACACTTTGGCGCGGGTGGCATCCGACACGTCACCACGGTTACGAAGYACGCGTGAAACAGTCATTTCACTTACGCCCGATGCCTCGGATACGTCACGTAAAGTCAAAGGGCGGTGCGGTGTGTTTGCTGGCGGTTTAACCACGATGTTYACCTTTTTTGGCCGTTGATTACTGTTGCAGCAAATCCATCACTTGTTCAAGCAGCGTGATTAAGCTATGTTAACGCTAACAATGCACACCAAACCATCGCTCCTTACTTTYTGGTTGGTTTGGCTACGAAAAGGAGAGGTTGTGGGCCACACTTACCTCTCCTTTTTTAGAGAATTTGTAYCGAATTGWCCGCCTAATAGGATACCATTGTTAGCAACTCATATTCRGCCACCTGTTCGCCATGTTGGTTGGTCAGGGTAAYGAGCCATCGCACTTCACCATATTCTTCGTTGCGCCGGGTCTTYTTCATCACCACCAGACGMACGGCAATGCTATCCCCCGGTTCAACAGGTTTCAGAAAGCGTAGGTTATCCAACCCGGTATTGGCCAGCACCGGCCCCGGATCAGGCTCTACAAACAGYCCYGCAGCAAAGGACAACAGCAAATAGCCGTGCGCCACCMGCCCCGGAAAAAATGGGTTTGCTGCCGCCGCCTTGTCATCCATATGCGCATAAAATTTGTCACCAGTGAAMTCGGCAAAATGTTCAATATCGTTCAGAGCAATTTCACGTGGTTCGGTGTGGATCGTTTCGCCAATCTTCAGATTACCAAACYTGCGGGTAAACGGATGCGCCGTGCCTCTGATTTCCTTTGCTTTGGGTACCCAAACTTCACCGATAGCCGACAAAATATCCGGGCTGCCCTGTACAGCGGTGCGCTGCATGTAGTGCAAAACTCCGCGCACACCGCCCAGTTCTTCGCCACCGCCCGCACGCCCCGGACCACCGTGGGTCATATGGGGCAGGGGGGAACCATGACCAGTGCTTTCCGCCATCGAATCGCGGTTGTTGAAATATAGCCGCCCGTGATATGCGCCTGCGCCCAAAGCAACCTGGCGTGCCACATCGCCGGACCGGGTAATCACCGAAACTACCAAGCTGCCCTGACCCTTGTTCACCAATTCGATCGCATGATCAACATCCCGGTAYCCCATCACTGTCGACACCGGGCCAAATGCTTCGGTATCATGCACGCGTTTGGCATTGTCTGGGTCAGGACAGTGAAAAAGCATTGGCGCAAGATAGGCGCCATTTTCAGGAATGGTAGCATTACTACTGACCAGAWCTGCCTCTTCGCTGATAACYCTAGCTTGCGCAATAACGTCATTCTTTTGCGAATTAGACACTAGTGCGCCCATTTTTGTAGCGTGATCCCTCGGATCGCCAATCACAGTGTTTGCCAAACTTGCCGACACCGCTTCAATCACCGCACTTACCTGTTCATCCGGTACCATGGCACGGCGAATAGCCGTACACTTTTGYCCGGCCTTGGTTGTCATTTCGCGCAGAACCTCACTTACAAACAGATCAAACTCGGGCGTCCCCGGTACCGCATCCGGCCCCAATATTGAGGCATTCAGGCTATCCTGCTCAGCCACAAAACGAACGGAGTTTTCCAAAATATTGCGCGCAGATCGCAGGTGCAGTGCTGTCGCTGCAGAGCCAGTAAAGCTAACCACATCCTGGCAGCCGACATGGTCCAACAGATTGCCGGTACCGCCTGCTATCAGCTGTACAGCCCCCTTTGGCAGGATACCGCTTTGATCCATCAAACGAACGCAAGCCTCGGTCACATAACAACTGGATGTCGCCGGTTTAACGATGGCGGGAACCCCGGCCAACAACGTCGGCGCCAGTTTTTCAAGCATCCCCCAGACCGGGAAGTTGAATGCGTTGATATGCACCGCAACACCCTGCAACGGTGTACAAATATGCTGACCCAGAAACGTCCCGTTCCGGCTTAGCTGCTCCATCTTACCATCCAGATAAACATGTCCGTCAGGCATCTCRCGCCGYCCCTTGGACGCGAACACAAAAACCGTGCCGATACCRCCATCAATATCAATCAGATTATCCGCCTGCGTCGCCCCGGTCTGAAACGACAGATCATACATCAACTGCTTGTGCTGCCCCAGGTATTGCGCCAGCGCCTTTAACATCCTGGCRCGATCATGGAAGGTCATCGCCCGTAACGCTGGCCCACCAACGCTGCGYCCAAAATCCAGCATCCCGGCAAAATCCAGCGCCGCATTCCCGGCTTCAGCGATGACTTCGCCAGTAATCGCGCTGGATATAGCCCGAGCGCCGCTATCRGGTGCAATCCACGCGCCYTTGGCAAAGCTACTGACCTGTTGGATGCTCAAGATAAGGCTCCGATTGGCGTTGAAAACAAGGCGTTTCACCCCGCTTTCTATTTATTGACCAACCGGACGGTTTATGCAAGGATTCCTAATTAGCATGAACAGGTAACGGACATGACGCCAGACGAACGGGCCAAAAAGAGCGCCGCCGCAATGTGGGGGGACGATCACGCCTCGAACTGGTTCGGGATGGAGTTGCTGRAARTCTCCGAGGCCCGTGCCACCCTGCGCCTGACCGTGCAACCGCACCACGCCAATGGCCACGGKATATGCCACGGYGGCGTTACYTATTCCCTGGCCGACAGCGCATTTGCCTTCGCCTGCAACAGCCGCAATCAATCCACTGTTGCGCAGTCCAACACCATCACCTACATCGCCCCGGCAATGGTTGGTGACCAGYTAACAGCCAAAGCCCGCGAAGTATCCCTGACCGGGCGTAGCGGTATTTATGACGTCACAGTGACAAACCAAGAAGGAAAATTAGTTGCAGAATTCCGTGGCCATTCGCGCGCTATAAAGGGTCAAATATTTCCAGAATAGACACACATTCAGAGGATCGAAATGAAAGAGCTGACACCTGAACGATCTGACCTCGACCCAATCGAGATCGCCTCAACAGATGAAATTCAGGCGTTACAACTCAGCCGTATGAAATGGTCGCTGAACCACGCCTACGAAAACGTGCCGATGTATCGCAAGCGTTTTGACGATGCCGGCATTCAACCSGACGACCTGAAATCGCTTTCGGACCTGTCAAAATTTCCATTTACGGTTAAATCCGACTTACGCGACAATTACCCGTTCGGCCTTTTCGCCGTCCCACGWGAACAAATCCAGCGTATCCACGCGTCATCCGGGACCACCGGTAAACCCACAGTCGTCGGCTATACCAAAAATGACCTGAATAATTGGGCAGAACTCGTCGCGCGCTCGATGCGCGCCAGCGGCACCAAAGGCGGTGACATCGTCCATATCGCCTATGGATACGGGTTGTTCACCGGCGGCCTCGGCGCGCATTACGGCGCAGAACGTCTGGGCTGTACTGTTGTCCCAATTTCCGGCGGTATGACGCCGCGCCAGGTCACCTTGATTCAGGACTTCAAACCCACAACCATCATGGTTACCCCGTCCTACATGCTCAATATCCTCGACGAATTYAAAACGCAGGGCCTCGACCCCCGCGAATGTTCTTTGGATGTCGGTATATTCGGCGCGGAACCCTGGACCAACGCGATGCGCCGTGAGGTCGAAGACGCCTTTGATATGCATGCAGTCGACATCTACGGGCTGTCCGAAATCATGGGA
The DNA here is from genome assembly GCA_002732955.1 of Marinosulfonomonas sp. Taxonomy (GTDB): domain Bacteria; phylum Pseudomonadota; class Alphaproteobacteria; order Rhodobacterales; family Rhodobacteraceae; genus NVTR01. The sequence continues at coordinate 20,681 of NVTR01000040.1, read as the reverse complement.
CCGGGCGTGGCTAACGAATGTGTAGAAACCAAAGACGGTCTGCACATCTGGGAAGATCACTTTTACCCTGAAATAATCGACCCTAACACGGGCGAAAACCTGCCCGATGGCGAAATCGGTGAACTGGTCTTCACGACGCTGACCAMAGAGGGCCTGCCWATGATCCGCTACCGCACCCGCGACCTTTCCCGACTGTTGCCGGGTACGGCGCGTTCTATGCGGAGAATGGAAAAAATCACCGGGCGCTCGGATGATATGATCATCATTCGCGGCGTCAATATCTTTCCGACCCAGATCGAAGAACACCTGCTCGCTACCCCCGGCCTCGCGCCACATTTCCAGATCGAACTGCACCGACAGGGGCGCATGGACGCGATGCAGGTTATGGTAGAAGCCACGCCCAAGGCCATCGGCGAGTTTGACAAAAAACAGGCCGCCAAGACACTTGCAAAAAAGATCAAGGACACCGCCGGGATCAGCGTTGAAATCCATGTCGGCAACCCCGGCGCTGTGCCCCGGTCTCAGGGCAAAGCGGTGCGCGTCATTGATAACCGTGCGAAAGGCTGACCCATGGCCCGCACCGTCGCCAAAGATTTTGATGTTAAAAGCAAACTTATCCTGAAGACTGCTGCCCGGGTGTTTGCTGCCGAAGGTGTTGATCGGGCTTCAATGTCCCAGGTAGCGCAGGCCTGCAAAATATCCAAGGCGAATATCTACCATTATTACGACAGCAAAAGTGCCCTGATTTTCGGYATATTAGACACCTATTTGCGCGAACTCCGGGACCGCATCCTCTCTGTTACCCCTGACGGTAAATCTCCACCCGACCACTTCCACGCTGTCGTATTGGAAATCCTACTGACCTATCAGGGGGCTGACAACGAACACCGACTGCAAGCCACCGGCATCCCGACCCTGCCCCGCGCGCAGCAGGAAATCCTGCTCAACTACCAGCGCGATTCAGTGCGGCACATGTCCGCTATCATTAACACTATCGCGCCGCAGGCGTTTGTGACCGACAGCTCCAAACTCCACGCGGTCACCATGTCGGTTTTCGGCATGCTAAACTGGTACTACATGTGGAACCGCCACGCGGATACGCARGCAAGAGARAACTACGCGCGTCTGGTCGCAGACCTGTCGTTGARGGGGATAGGTGGGGTTTAGCGATTGCCGCCATCTCCAAATTTGCGCGCWGCTCCAACATACACCAATGGGCCGCGCGTAAATCGTTGGCCAATGCGCTCAGGGTATTTGTTCCACTGTCGTCTACATGCAGCCTCTGATGTGCCGTACTTCAGTTCTGCCTGATCTCAAACAGCGACCACAAACATTTTATCCTGGCTCATGTCAGCCATTGTGTGGCCGATGCCACCAACCCCCAGACCAGACGTTTTTCGCCCGGCAAACGGCATCCAGTCAACACGAAACGCCGTATGGTCGTTGACCATCACCGCGGCAGCATCCAGTTGACGCGCCGCCGTCAGGGCGGTGCTGATGTCTTGGCTAAAAACAGAGGCTTGAAAAGCAACCGGCAGCGCGTTCGCCTGAGTAATTGCCGCGCCGATGTCGTCATATCCGTAAATGCACGCCACAGGGCCGAAGATTTCCAGCGTTGATACTTTTGCGTCACGCGCCGGGTCCATCAGGACGGTTGGTGCATAGACCCGGTCGGTAATTCGCTTGCCACCTGTCAGACAGCTTGCACCACTGGCAAGGGCTTCATCGACCCAGCTTTCAACCCGGTCCACCTCGCCGGTTCGTATCARSGGGCCCACTTCGGTGCTKTCWTSWGAYGGATCRCCRACCTTSAGSGCKGCRACCTGCGCWSTMAGYGCCTCGGCRAAATCYGCCTTGATMGCGTTGTCCACAAATATCCGCTGAACCGACACACAGACCTGCCCRGCGTGGTAATAGCCGCCCTTGACCAGCAACGGCAGCATGTGTTCGATTTCTGCGTCGCGCGCGACAATAACCGGCGCGGCCCCGCCATGTTCCAGCGCGCAGCGTGTACCGGGCGCAAGTTTTGAGCGCAGATACCAGCCGACCCGCGCCGAGCCGATGAAACTGAAAAAAGCCACGCGCGGGTCGGTGATCAGTTTTTCCGCCACATCATTGTCGCACACACAGGTCTGGCACCACTCGGGCGGCAGGCCGGCTTGATGCAGCAATTCGACGAACCGAAGGCAACTTAGCGGTGTCGTACCTGCGGGTTTGATGATCACCGGGCAACCGGTCGCCACCGCCGGCACCACCTGATGCACGATCAGGTTCAGCGGGTGATTAAAGGCACTAACGGCCATAACCACCCCAATCGGTTCCTTGGTGGTAAAGGCCATGCGACCAGCCCCGGCCCTGGTCAGATCCATCGGGATTTCATTGCCCGCATGGGTACCCAATTCGGCGATGGCCAGATCAACCCCGTTTATGGCGCGCGCGACCTCAACGCGGGCGTCGCTAAGCGGTTTGCCACCTTCATAGGCGATCAGCAGGGCCAGATTATCAGCCTCTGCCTGCATCAGCGGAATTAGATTGCGCAGGATTTCGATGCGACGCCATGGTGGGATGCCCCCGTCTGGCGACCTGTGCAACTGATAGGCGCGCTCCAGCATTGCATCCTTCCATCAGGAAAGGCGGTTTTTCGACAACATCGTGCCCTGCGTTAATGAATAGATCGGCGTGCCTGATAGCGCAGTGAAGATAGTCGCCCTCGGACAGGACCGCGGTGCCGATATAGCCTTTGTGGTAGCCGCCAATCGCGCCTTYGCCCATTTGGGTGTTGAAAAACGGTATCCCGGTTTTTTCGATAAAAGCTTCAAGTGGGCCAACCACGTTTTTGCGGTTCGCGCCTGCGCCAATCAGCAGCAACGGGTGTTTGGCTTGGCCGATTTTCTCTATGGCGGCGGCAAGGGCTGAACTATCACAATCCGGGCGAAAYGGYGCRTTTGGCGCGAACAAACGATCGCTGTCGGCGTATTCGGCGGCGATATCTTCGGGCAGCTCAATATGCACCGCGCCGGGGCGTTCTTCCTCGGCCAGCCGGAAGGCTTCGCGMACAACRCTCGGGATGGTGTTGGGATTCACAATCTGGTGGGCGTATTTCGTCAGCGGGCGCATCATGTTYACGATGTCGACGATCTGAAACCTGCCCTGTTTGCTTTTCTTGATCGGCTTTTGCCCGGTGATCATCAACATTGGCATCGCGCCCAGTTGGGCGTAGGCCGCAGGGGTCACCAGATTGGTGGCCCCCGGCCCAAGCGTTGCCAGACAGACACCTGCCTTGCCAGTAAGACGGCCATATGTCGCCGCCATAAAACCCGCGCCCTGCTCATGACGCGTCAGGATCAATTTGATTGACGAGGTGCGAAGGGAGTCAAGAAAATCGAGGTTTTCCTCACCCGGCACACCGAAAATATATTCGACACCTTCATTTTCCAGCGCTTTGACCAGAAGGTCGGACGCTTTGATCTTTTCCATGGAATGATTTTCCGATTTTTCAGGYCTAGTTAAAATTTTAACCGCCGCGAGAGTGGCCGACTACAAATCCAGGTAGACCCCCGCAAAAAGCCAATCTGAAGCGTCGTTTTATTATCTCTCTTCCGGGAAATAGCTTTGCTATAACAAAGTATGTGTAGCAACAGGGGCGAATACAATCAAAACGCATGCGCGCTCCAAACTGTGTGAGTAATCCGTGAACAGCCGTGATCTGGAATGGTGGTGGATATTCACGTTCGCCTGCAAAATATGAATTCAGCGAAAAGCCAACGGTCGAKTTMTTGRTATATTTGTAYGAGCACTTCCTTGCTATTATTAGCATTTGTTTCACTTAGGCACGAAACGGTTTTTAACTGCACGAAGGCGGCGCTAAAAAAGACTTTTTACGTCTGAAGCGAATGTTGGAAACGCAAATATGTCATCCTTCAATGAACTTGCCGAGATGCCGTGCCGCATAGCCATGGCAAACAGGTGGATAAGCTCTTCTCCGCWGTGGCCAACAATATGTGCGCCGACGATCTGATCGTTGCTTTCATCGACCAGGACTTTCGYCCAAGCGACCGATTCCGCGTAAGTTTTCCCGGAAAACCAACCAGTCATGTCGTTTACAGACACTTTGACTTTCATGCCTTTTTCGTGAGCTTCATCTTCCGTCAACCCAACCGTGCTGAGCGCAGGCACCGTGTAAACACAGCTTGGGATGACGGAATAATCCGGCGTGACCGACGGGCCGTCAACAATATTTTGACCAACGATACGCCCCTCATATGTCGCGACGGGGGACAGTTGCGGTGACGTGACCAGCGCGTCCCCGCACACCCAGACCGAAGGGTTGGATACTGAACGCAGGTATTTGTCGGTCTTTACGGCAATGCGGTCATGTTCCAGGTTTGCTGCCTCCAGATCAAGCGTATCTACATTCGCAATGCGCCCCGCGCCGTTGACAACCCGGTCGCAGTCAACTGTCAGGCTTTTGCCGTCATGTTCATAGCGAACACGGAGTTTTCCGTTAACTTTCGACACTTCATTGACGGAAACGCTGGTTTTSATGGTGATGCCAATACGCTCACTTTCGCTCTGTATGGCAATGACCGCACTTTCCTCGATGCGTGGTAGCAGCCTTGGCATGACTTCAAGGATGGTCACTTTGGTTCCGGCGCGGGCATAGACATGGCTAAATTCCATTGCGATGACACCGCCACCGATAAACACCACTTCGCCGGGTTGATCTTCTTGCGACAAGACGTCATCTGATGTGATCATCAGCTCGGCACCGGGGATTGGCAGCGGGCGTGTTCTGGACCCTGTGGCAATAACAATATTGTCGCCATGCAGGGTTTTACCATTCACTTCGACGGTATTTGGCCCGGTAAATTTAGCCGAACCCCGGAAAACATCACCTCGCTTTGCAGCAGTGTCGGCCATCGCGTCTGGAATAAAGCTGATCATGCTTTTTTCGCGCTGGATCAGTTTCGTCCAGTCCAGCGTTGGCGCACCAACGCTGATACCGTGCACCTTTGCTAATTCAATCTCGTGCAAGGCATGGGCGGCAGCGACCAGAATTTTTTTCGGCGTACAGCCACGGTTCGGACAGGTGCCGCCGAAATCCAGCTCTTCTATAAAAGCAATCTTTTTACCCGCGGGATGCGCAACCGCCGAGACGCCGAAACCGGCGTTACCCCCACCCAGGATTATGATGTCGTAGATCTCAGTCATTTTCATTCCCCCTCAGAAATCAGGTCCAGGATTGGAGGCATAATAGTGCAGAAAAGAAGCCTATCAGGTTTTCGACAAATTACACTTCACGGATTGGCGAACAATATTGTCAGGTCGCCACGCTGCAATTCAGCGTGTATGAAATCGGGTGACTGTCGGCTGTGGGCCGAGAATTTAATTTCCCGAAGTTCGGCAATGTCGGCTTTCCACGAAAGCCCGCGATACGCATTGCATATGCTTAGTTGGTATAAATATCCTACCTTTTTAGCCCGTTACCCCAGAATTTCACTCAAAGATCGTAATCCACCACAACCTTGTCGCTCAGCGGATAACTTTGGCAGGTCAGGATGTAACCCTGCTCAACCTCATAATCTTCCAGCGCGTGGTTGGCGACCATGTCTACTTCGCCTTCAATCAACTTGGCCCGGCAGGTGGAACACACCCCGGCCTTGCAGGAAAAAGGCGCGCCCAGATCGTTCTGGGTTGCTGCGTCCAGAATTGACGTATCACGCCCCATCTCAATATTGCGCGCCGCGCCATCCAGAATAATCGTGGCCGATGTAGAGCCTTTGGCAGAAGTTTTCGCTACCGCTGCCRTATGTTTCGCCCGGCCTAGCTGGCTTGCACCAAACAGCTCAAACCTGATCTGCTCATCCGCCAACCCATGCGCCGAAAGCGCTGATTTGATCCCCAGCATCATCGGCTCTGGCCCGCAGATATAGGCAGCATCAACCGAAGAGATATCGATCCAGTGTTTGAACAGCAGGTCACATTTTTCAGGCGTAASGCGCCCGGTGAACAGATCAATTTCCTGCGCATCTCTTTCCAGAACATGGATCACCGTCAGGCGGCCCATATAGATGTTTTTCAGGTCTTCCAGTTCCTCACGGAACATGATCGACCCGACCCCGCGGTTGGCATAGACCAGCGTAAACTCCGACTTTGGTTCGGTTGCCAGCACGGTTTTCAGGATCGACAAAATCGGCGTAATCCCCGACCCACCGGCAAATGYCAGATAGTTATTCCCTGCGTTAGGCCCTGATTTCCCAAAAAACCGACCCTGAGGTTTCATGGCCTCCAACGTRTCCCCTAAGGCCAGTTCTTCATTCGCCCAGGTCGAAAACGTGCCACCATCCACACGCTTGATCCCGATCTGTAAAATACCCTCATCCCGCCCGGTGCAGATCGAATAATTGCGCCGCAGTTCTTCGCCGTCAAAGTCACGGCGGAACGTCAGAAATTGCCCCTGAGTAAACTCAAACGCTGCTTCATCGTCGGCCCTCAAGGTCACCACAACAGCGTCTTTGATGGTCTTATGGATGTCGGTCACTGTCAGGTTGTGAAAAGCTGGCATCAAGGCCCCTTCAGATACATTTGAAATAGTCGAACGGCTCGGCGCAATCTTCGCAACGCCATAGTGCCTTACACGGGGTTGAGCCAAACTGGCTGACCYKKGWTACATTCTTWGATTTRCAYTGCGGGCASCGCTTKGGYYCACCSGCCGCYTGMGGYGGMGCRATGCCRTATTYYTCYAGYTTGRCCCGCCCAAYGTCAGACAGCCAATCYGTCGTCCAGGCAGGTGACAACTGGCGTTCCAGCCGCAGCTTYTYAACSCCAYGKCCMCGCAACGCGGTYTCAATATCCATGTTGATGATCGAAGTCGCCGGGCAGCCGGTATAGGTCGGCGTCACGGCAACAACCAAAGTATCCCCGTCCCATGCCACACCCCGGATTATCCCAAGGTCCACCAGCGAWATCACYGGRATTTCCGGGTCYGGCACTTCTTCCAGCCAGCCCCAGATCTGATTGAGCGAAGCCAGCGTGTCTACCATGTAGCCCCCGGATAGGCCCGTTGTAACCACTGCATTTTCGCCAGGATATGCCCAAGATGCTCGGTGTGTTGCGCCCCGGTTTTACCGCCCTTGTGAAAATATTCACCGCCGGGAATATCCAGCGTTGCCCGCGCCAATACCGGCCCGACAATCCCGTCCCAGGCCGGCCGCAATCCGGCAACGTCCGGCCCATTCCCGGCCTTGGATACGGCCGCGTCAACCTGATCCGAAACGAACATTTCACCCACGTAGGGCCACAGAGCATCCAGTGCATCTTGCATCCGAGTATGGCTTTCTTCGGTGCCATCCCCAAGCCCGATCACGGTATCACCGGAACGTTCCAGATGATACGCGGCCTCCTTGCTGGCCTTCACCGCGATCTCGGCGATACGCGGATCACCTGAACCTTCCAGAAGACCCAATTGAACCACGTTAAAGGCATCAAACAGGAATTGGCGCATCATCGTATGCCCGAAATCACCGTTCGGGCGCTCTACCAGCAGCAGGCATCGAAAATCCCAGGCATCCCGCAAATACGCCAGATCATCCGCCGAGCGGCCTTTGCCCTCAACCTCCCCGGCCAGCCCGAGCCACAGTTGAGTCTGCCCGATCAGGTCCAATGCCGTGTTTGCCAGCGCGATGTCTTCTTCCAGCACTGGTGAATGGCCACACCATTCCGACACCCGGTGGCCTAACACCAGCGTGTTATCCCCCAGCCGCAGCAGATATTGAAACAGCGCCGCATTCATCACATCGCACCGGCTTCGTCGGGGATGTCAAAGAACGTGGGGTGGCGGTAGACCTTGGAATTGGATGGCTCATATAGCGGCCCCTTATCGCTGGGTGAAGACGCCGCGATATGCGCTGCCTCGACCACCCAGATCGACACACCTTCATTGCGTCGTGTGTAAACATCGCGGGCATTCAGAATTGCCATTTCCGCGTCCGGGGCGTGCAGGCTGCCGACATGGCGATGACCCAGCCCGTGCTGGCCGCGGATGAAGACTTCCCACAGGGGCCATTCATTTTTCATGGTCATTGTCCTTTTGATTCAATCGCCTCGAGGTAAAAGGCCTAATTTATTCCGTTCGGGAACCGGCAAATCTCTCTCCCTGAGAATTTCTAGTATCTGTTTCTCTCGACGCGGAGCCCAGCCGTCATGATTGCCCTCAAAACAAGATGAACAAACTGTTATGCCATACTTGGAAAGAGGCCTACCTTCGTACGTTTGCGGGCCATACTGATAGGTTTGGCCGCAGAGCGGGCATTCTAAATATACTGGTTCCATTGAGGCCATTGGAGTTACTCCGCCGCCTGATTGTGGGCGGCCTTTTTGCGCGCGTGTTCCATCAATCCGTCCCGCACCCACTGGCCGTCGTCCCAGGCTTTGCGCCGGGCATCCAGTCGTTCGGTATTGCAGGGGCCATTGCCGTTGATCACTGCAAAGAATTCAGACCAGTCCGGGTCAGTGTAATCGTATTCGCCGTGCTCGTCGTTCCATTTCAGACCCTCGTCCGGGATCGTCAGGCCAAGATACTTGGCCTGAGGCACCGTCTGGTCAACGAACCGCTGACGCCCGTCATCGTTTGTCATCGTCTTGATTTTCCAGGCCATAGACTGCGCCGAATGAACCGAATCCTTGTCGGAAGGCCCAAACATCATCAGCGCCGGATACCACAGCCGGTTCAGCGCATCCTGCGCCATGGCTTTTTGTTCGGGTGTTCCGGCGCACATCTTCATCATGATGTCATAGCCCTGGCGCTGGTGGAACGACTCTTCCTTGCAAATACGGATCATCGCGCGGGAATAGGGGCCATAAGATGTGCGCTGCAACTGCACCTGATTCATGATTGCAGCACCATCTACCAGCCAGCCAACGGCACCCATATCGGCCCAGTTCAGGGTTGGGTAGTTGAAGATCGAAGAATACTTCATGTCACCCGAGTGTAGCTTTTCAATCATCGCATCGCGGCTGATGCCAAGGGTTTCGGCGGCGCAGTACAGGTACAACCCGTGCCCGGCTTCGTCCTGAACTTTTGCCAGCAGAATGGCCTTGCGTTCCAAAGTTGGTGCACGGGTGATCCAGTTGCCCTCAGGCAGTTGCCCGACAATTTCCGAATGGGCGTGCTGGCCGATCTGGCGGATCAGATTCTGCCGGTACCCTTCGGGCATCCAGTCTTTAGGTTCAATCTTATCACCTGCATCAATGCGGGTCTGAAAGGCGTGTTCCTGCGGGTCCATTTCGTCCAGCGTCTTCACCCGCTTGCCGGTGGATTTTACGTTCTGTGCATACATATCTCCGTGTCCCCTCAGACCCGCTCAATTATCATCGCGACGCCTTGACCGACGCCGACACACATGGTGCATAGGGCGTATTGCCCGCCCGTTCGTTTTAGTTGCCAGGCAGCCGTTAGTACCAGACGTGCACCGGACATCCCCAAAGGATGACCAAGCGCAATCGCGCCACCATTTGGATTTACATGGGGTGCGTCATCCGGCACGCCCAGTTCCCGTAAAACAGCCAGACCCTGACTGGCGAACGCCTCGTTCAATTCAATCACATCCATCTGTTCGATGGTTAAGCCGGCCTTGGCCAAAACCTTGCGCGTAGCCGGCACCGGGCCAATCCCCATCAGCCGTGGCTCTACGCCGGCTGCAGACATCCCAATGATCCGCGCCATCGGTTTCAGCCGGTTCGCGTCAACGGCTCTCTGCGAGGCAATCAGCAAAGCCGCAGCCCCGTCATTAACCCCGGACGCATTGCCAGCGGTGACGCTAAGATCAGGGCCATTGATACCGCGCAATCCAGCTAGCTTTTCGACGGTTGATCCAGCGCGTGGGTGTTCATCGGTATCGACAACAACCGGATCACCACGTCTTTGCGGAACCGATACCGGGACGATTTCGTCCCTGAATACCCCAGCCGCATGTGCGGCCTGCCATCGCGCCTGTGACGCGGCTGCAAACGCATCCTGATCTTCCCGGCTGATCCCGTATTTGCCAGCTACATTGTCTGCGGTCTGCGGCATTGAATCGACACCATATGTGACCTTCATCTTGCGATTGATAAACCGCCAGCCAATGGTCGTGTCATAAACTGTATTTGCACGACTGAATGCTGCGTCGGCTTTAGGCATCACAAACGGTGCCCTGCTCATGCTTTCCACACCACCTGCGATTGCTAGTTCGTAGTCACCAGCTTTGATTCCCCGCGACACCATGCCAACTGCATCCATCCCGGATGCGCATAACCGGTTGATCGTGGTTCCCGGCACATCGACCGGCAAGCCTGCCAAGAGTGCCGCCATTCGCGCCACGTTGCGGTTGTCTTCTCCGGCCTGATTGGCCGACCCCATGATCACATCGTCCAGCGATGCCCAGTCAACATCCGGGTTTCGGTTGATCAGGGCGGCTATAGGAACAGCGGCCAGATCATCTGTGCGAACAGAGCTTAATGCGCCGCCGTATCGGCCAATCGGGGTGCGGACACCATCACAGATAAATGCATCCATTTATCGCTCCTCATAGGGCCGTGTTAATTAACCGACCGCTTGGTCGAATTAACATGGGCAACCTCCCATAACAATACTAACGTCATTGGATTTTCGTATTATGAATAAATCATCAAAGTATTGCGGGCCATAATCGACATTGAAGTGTTTAAAGAGATATCCCGGAATTTACTAAGGCGTTTAATAATCGGGTGGATTTTCAGAATATTTCGGCAAGCTATAACAAAACATAGGCGATGAATTCTCGATCTGATTACTTAAAAATTTATTGGTAAGCTCTCCTTCATATCTGCCTGTTAGCCCTGTCTTTGGGTGAATATTGAGGTGGTGGAATGGGCGYTAATCCTAACGCGCCAGTCATCATTAAGCGTAAGAAAAAGATCATAGCTGGTGGACATCACGGCGGGGCATGGAAAGTAGCCTACGCTGATTTTGTTACCGCGATGATGGCATTTTTTATGCTGATGTGGCTGCTGAATGCGACAACAGAAAAGCAACGAAAAGGTATCGCCGACTACTTTAGTCCGACAATACCGATTGTGCGGATATCGGGTGGAGGCGAAGGTTCTTTTGCTGGGGACAGCATATTTTCCCAAGATACGCTGACGCAAAATGGCACCGGTGCCACGGCCAATGATGTTGCTAAAGATAGCGGACAGGATCAGGCGAATTATTCCGAAGTTGAAGATGCCCTTAGTGGCATGTCTGGTGAAAGCATGGTTTCCGATGATGCGATGCGCCATATCGTTACCCGCGTGACCGATGAAGGGTTGATCGTTGAGCTTTTTGACATTCCGGGCGAGCCGTTATTTGATGAGCGTACGAACAAACCTGCACCGATCACAGTGGAACTGGTTCGGATGATTTCTCAGGTATTTGATCTTGTAGATAATAGAGTTGCTGTGAACGGTTTTACCCGTGCCTACCCGGTTGTACTGGCTGAAAATCCGGTCTGGGGTCTTTCGTCAGAACGTGCGGATATTGTGCGCCAACTACTTGAAGAAAATGATTTYCCCGCGGAAAGAATTGAACGGGTGTCAGGCTATGCAGAYCGCAAGCCAGTGGCCAGGTTTCCAATGGCWGAACGGAATAACCGGATAGAACTCATCCTGCTCCGACACAAATAGATAGCTAAGTTTTTACATGTTAGCGCGCTGTTAAGGTGACTGATTTACTCCTGAATACTGACACGGGGTCATTGGCATCAGAAAGGCGCTACCCATGACAATATCATCTTCGCTAAACGCAGGCGTGGCAGGCTTAAATGCAAACGCCGCCCGGCTTGCTACGATCGCTGATAACATCGCCAATTCCTCGACCTATGGCTATAAACGGGCTGAGGCGGATTTTCATTCGCAAGTGATCAACGGCAGTTCTGGCAAATATTTTGCCGGTGGTGTTCGCACCACGACACAAAGGCTAATTACCGAAAACGGGCCGCTGATTTCTACGTCAAACGCAACCGATCTTGCAGTTGTTGGTCGCGGGATGCTGCCTGTTACCAGCGCGGTTTCTCTTGCATCAACAACCAGTAACTATCCGATGATGTTGATGACTACAGGTTCATTCAGGCCAGACGCTGATGGTATYTTACAGACCGCAACCGGAATGGTTCTGATGGGTTGGCCYGCAAATGCTGATGGAACGATGCCCACATACCCCCGTGATACCGTTGCAGGGCTGGAACCCGTTCAGGTGAATTTTAACCAGTTTGCCAGTGACCCGACCACCCAAATGACACTTGGGGTAAATTTGCCAGCAACGGAAACTGTGGCAGGGGCCACAGGGGCAGTGCAGTCTTTGTCAGTAGAATATTTTGGCAATCTCGGCACTTCGGAAACACTAAACATGAACTTTACACCAACGGTCCCGGCGACTGGCAGTTCCAACACCTGGACAATGCAAATAACAGATTCCGCATCTGGCGGTGTGGTTGTTGGCGAGTATACGCTGGTATTTGATGCCTCGCAGTCACAGGGCGGCACTTTGGCGTCAGTAACAGCCGTGTCTGGTGGAGCTTATAATGCGGTAACAGGATCCGCGACCCTTACCCTTGCYGGTGGTCCGTTGGAGYTGTCTATTGGTACTATAGGTGACCCGTCGGGAATGACGCAGCTTTCGAATAGTTTTGCACCGGTCACCATTGCAAAAAATGGCTCCCCGGTTGGTAATCTAACATCAGTCGAAGTWGATCAGAATGGCTTCTTGTCGGCTATCTATGACACCGGGCTAACACGAACCATTTATCAGATTCCGATGGTAGATGTGCCCAATCCAAATGGGCTAATCTCGCTTAATAACCAAGCCTATCAAGTCTCTTCTGARAGCGGTTCTTTCTTTCTCTGGGATGCGGGCGACGGCCCTACGGGTGAAGTGGCAGGTTTTTCCCGCGAAGAATCTGCAACGGATATCGCGGCAGAACTTACCCAACTGATTCAGACTCAGCGGGCCTATTCATCTAATGCCAAAGTCATACAAACAGTTGATGAAATGTTGCAAGARACCACGAATATCAAGCGATAACTTTACCGGGGGCAGGGGCAAAGGAACGTAAATGAGCATATCTGGATCTTTGTCCAATGCGATGTCTGGGCTGAATGCCATATCTCGCGCCGCCGAGGTGGTATCTTCCAACGTTGCGAATTCGCTGACAGAAGGATATGGCAGGCGGGAACTGGACYTGGCCTCTAGGTCTCTTGGAGGCAATGGTTCTGGTGTAAAAGTACAAGGTGTCCACCGCACAGTTGACGACAGAATTATTTCTGAACGGCGCTTGGCCGACGCGTCATTTGGAAACTCAACAACCACCGCAGATTTTTTCAACCGCCTAGAGCGAGCCTTTGGACTGCCAGACGATCCAGCTTCTATTACAGGTCGACTGGCCCAGTTTGAATCATCTCTGATTGAAGCAGCCAGTCGGCCAGATTCTGACGCAAGACTAAATGCTGTAGTTGATGCGATGGCCGGATTGACCAATCAGATAAATTCCGCATCCGGTCAAATTCAAAACCTGCGATTGGAAGCCGACCAGTCAATAAATTACCAAGTGGACGCTYTGAATGACGGGTTRGCAAAAATWGCAATTCTGAACCGMGATATYCATGTGCAGCTTTCTGCAGGCTACGACGCMAATGCYTTGATGGACCAACGCCAACAGATGATTGACGGAATTTCRGAGATTGTGCCTTTGAGGCAAGTTCCCAGGGACAATGGTCAAATCGCTCTGTTTACTCCGGGTGGTGCAATTCTGTTGGACAACAAGGCCGCCGTAATTGGCTTTTCGCCGGTTGGAACCATWGTTCCGCAAATGACACAAGCGTCCAGCGCACTATCSGGCCTGACAATCAATGGGCAACCGGTTTTGACAACACCTAATGGGCCAATGGCTGGCGGGAGCCTGGCTGGGCATTTTGCTGTACGCGATGAATATTCGGTAGTGGGGCAAGAACGACTGGATGCAATCGCGCGTGATTTGATTGAGCGTTTTGCAAGCCCAACTGTTGATCCCACTCTCAACTCCGGGGATGCTGGTATCTTTACCGATGCWGGCGGACAATTTAACCCGGTAAATGAAGTTGGATTGTCCTCAAGGTTAGCGATGAACGGGCTGCTTGATCCGAATTCTGGTGGCGCACACTGGCGCTTACGAGATGGGCTTGGGGCTGCCGTCCCGGGTGACGTTGGCAATGCCGCCCAATTGTTGTCCTTGAAAGACGCACTAAACGTACAAAGAATTCCGGGGTCCGGGGGGTTTATCGGTACGGCACGTTCCGCCGTGGGCCTGGCTGGAGATCTGATATCGTTAACTAATATCGATCTACGGTCAGCTGAGTCAGACTTAAGCTTTGCATCTGCACAGATGGTAACATTGAAGACCATTGAACTGCGAAGCGGCGTAGACACGGACCAAGAGATGCAGCAGCTATTGTTGATCGAACAGGCATATGCAGCAAATGCCCGCGTGATTTCAACGATAGATGAAATGATCAATACATTGTTAAGGCTCTAGAATATGAATTATGTTTCGGTTGGTGATCGCGCGCTTACGTTTCAGAACAGAACACAGAATGTACAGATAAAATCTGATCTGGCCAGGCTGGCACAGGAGCTGGCAAGCGGGYAGAAAAGTGATCTTTCGACGGCAACATCAGGTGATTTTTCGCCAATTGTCGGGCTTGAAAGGTCACTATTGGCGAATACGGCCTTTTCCACTTCAATTGCTGAGGCAGGTTTGTATGCAACAGCAATGCAAATATCGCTTGAAATGGTTCAGGCAAATTCTTCAGAGCTTGGTCCTTCTTTATTGACTGCCAGTAGTTCTGAAAACCAGATGCTGATCCAAGTGACAACTGTGGATGCGAAAGAGAAATTTGAAGCGGTAATATCAGCTTTCAACACCCAGGTTGCTGGGCGATATGTCTTTTCGGGGGTATCGACCGATACCGTGGCGCTAGCTGACGCAGATACCATATTGTCCGCACTACAATCTGCCATTGCTTCTGAAACAACAGCTGTTGGGGTCGAAGCCGCAATTGACACTTGGTTTGACAGTCCTGGTGGTGGGTATGAAACTCTGGGCTATACCGGATCCAATAACGCGYTGGCGCCTTTTCGACTTTCGGATTCTGAATCCGTTCGGGTAGATTTGACAGCAGAAGATGATAGCATTCGTTCAGTTTTGAAAGGTTTTGCGATGGCGGCTCTGATTGGTCAGGGCGCGCTATCGGGCAGTGAAGATGAACGTACCGCACTGACACGGACCGCCGGAGAGCGGTTGTTAGGCGCCGATTCGGCCCTGGCTGTAATCAGGGGGGTAGTCGGGTCAGGGGAAGCGCGGATAGAAAATGCTGCTGCTCGGAATATAGCAGAAAAGTCTGCATTRGAAATCGCTCGAAACGAGCTTACWGCGGTTGATCCTTTCCGAGCCGCAACTGAACTGGAAGCGCTGAAAACTCAACTCGAAACCCTTTATACCCTGACGGTTCGACTGTCGCGGCTTACACTGTCGGAGTTCCTGCGATGATGCGTTTTATTTTGAGCATTGCCTTATTGGTGTTTTCTACGAGTGTTGTTTTTGCAATTGAAATCCGCCTTAAGGACTTGGTAGAATTTGACGGTGTTCGCGGCAATGACTTGGTGGGTTACGGACTGGTAGTTGGCTTGAACGGGACAGGCGAYAGTATCCGAAATGCGCCCTTCACCGAAGAAATAATGTCAAATATATTAGAACGACTTGGCGTAAATATAACAGGAGAGCAATTTCGTCCCAAAAACGTTGCTGCGGTTTTCGTAACCGGCACTCTTCCACCATTTGCCCGAGCTGGAGGTCTTATTGACATTGCCGTGTCTGCCATTGGTGACGCCAAGAGCCTTAGGGGAGGAATATTGATACTTACACCCTTGAACGCGGCGGATGGTCAAATCTATGCGGTTGGCCAGGGGTCTGTAATTGCTGGTGGCGTTTCTGCAGAAGGTGATGGTGCCAGCCTTGTGCTAGGGGTGCCTACCTCTGGTGTCATTCCCGCTGGTGCGCGTATTGAGCGTGAAATTGAYTTTGATTTTTCAAAGATAGAAACGGTTCGCTTGGCGCTTAGGACACCGGATTTCACAACGGCTGAACGTATTGAGAAGTCTATCAATTCGTTTTACGGCCGTGTTGTTTCAAGAATGTTGGATGCRGGTACGGTTGTGTTGGACATTAAAGCAACAAAAGAGCTTTCGCCGGCGCATGCTCTGGGACGAATTGAARATATTACCGTTGAACCTGAACGCAGGGCACGTGTAATTGTCGACCAGCGCTCAGGAACGATTGTGATTGGTGAAGATGTAAGAATTTCAAGAGTCGCAGTTTCRCAGGGARATCTTACTATCCGAATTCAGGAGCAACCAGTAGCTATGCAACCAAACCCATTTTCAGCTGGGGAGACGATCGTTGTTCCGCGAACTACAWCCAACATAGAGGAAAATCCTGGAACCGGCTTAGTAGAAGTCAGAGAGGGAACTTCGCTTTCTGAAATAATCTCTGGRCTTAACGCGCTTGGCGTTTCTTCGCRAAATATGATCGATATTTTAAAGAGCATCAAGGCTGCAGGAGCGCTGCATGCAGARTTTATCGTGAATTAGATATGGGGCTGACCCAGATAACTCAAAAAAGGTGTTATCGTGGGCAGTATGCGAAAGAGTCGTTTAAGCCACTATAAACAAGACCATCTAACCGAGTATTTTGTCTCTGGTTCAACGGCACCAACTGCCGCCAGTTTATGTGGCGTAAACCGCAAGACCACCGCTTTCTTTTTCCTGCGTTTGCGCGAGATCATCGCCTAAGAACTGGAGGCCGAGAATGAAGCGATGTTCGGCGGTGAGATCGAGGTGGACGAGAGTTACTTCGGTGGCAAACAAAAGGGTAAACGCGGACGAGGAGCCGCGGGAAAGGTGCCGGTTTTTGGTTTGTTAAACAGGGGTGGGAAAGTTTATGCCAAGATCATTCCCGACGCATCTGGGTCYACTCTGATSCCGATCATCAAGCGCAARGTSGYRCCCGACAGYATCGTMTATWCCGACWGCTGGYRYGGCTACAATGTGCTGGATGKGTCCRAYTTYCACCAYTTYCGCATCAACCATTCCAAGCTSTTYGCYGACMGYMASAACCAYATCAAKGGKATCGAGAATTTYTGGAACCAGGCCAAGCGCCATATGCGCAAATTCAACGGCGTTCCCAAGGCCCAGTTCGGCCTATATTTGAAGGAATGTGAGTCGAGATTTAACAACAGTGACCCGTCAGARWTGAACCGCCCCGGGTTTACCGGAGATTAAAACTCTCCAAGGATGGACCCTATGACACAGCAAAAACATACCCCGACCTACACGGCTGAATTCTGCGAACGCGGTGTTCGGCTTTTCAAAG
This sequence comes from Marinosulfonomonas sp., assembly GCA_002732955.1. Taxonomy (GTDB): domain Bacteria; phylum Pseudomonadota; class Alphaproteobacteria; order Rhodobacterales; family Rhodobacteraceae; genus NVTR01. Next base: position 3,222 of record NVTR01000040.1, on the reverse strand, counting down.
AAAACCGCACGAATTATCCAAGCAATAACGCTGCTTACAAGACGATTGCATCAAAGCTTGGCTGCTCGGGCGATAGTTGCGGGCATGGTGTCGGCAGGCGGAATGCGATGGCGGTGAACGCAGTGTCTTAACCAGCGACGAAAAGGCACGTCTCAAAGCCCTGGAACGGGAGAATCGTGAACTGCGCCAAGCCAATGAGATCCTGAAGAAGGCAGAGGTGCATTCAATCGGTCATCGCAACATCTGATATTTAGATGTTTGCAATGAAGGATATGAAATGCCCAGAACAGGTCGTCCCGGATTAACCCATCGTCAGAAACGCGAACTTTGGCAACGCTGGAAGGCGGGGCAGACGCTGAGCGAGATTGGGCGGGCACTCAACAAGCATGCTGGTTCCGTGCATGGCGTGCTTGCTGTGACCGGAGGCATTGAGCCACGGCCCCGCAAACGATCCAGCCGTGCTTTACAACTGCATGAGCGCGAGGAGGTATCACGCGGCCTTGGTCGAGGGTTCAGCTTTCGACACATTGCCAGACTGATAGGCAGATCAACCTCGACGATTAGCCGCGAAGTATCGCGCAACGGGGGGCGGAGCACCTATCGTGCGGTTCAAGCCGATTTACACGCATTGGCCCAACTCCTCAGACCCAAACCTTGCCTGCTGTCACAGCATCAGGTTTTGCGGGATCTTGTAGCTGAAAAGCTTGCCCTGGAATGGTCCCCCGCCCAAATATCGGGGTGGTTGGGCCGTGAATATGGTACTGATCCTTCTATGCAGATATCCCACGAGACCATTTACAAAAGCCTGTTTATTCAGGCCCGCGGTGTCCTGAAGCGAGAGCTGATCTCACATCTGCGCAGTAACCGAACCATGCGGCGCGCAAAAACATGGACCACGGCAGGTCAACCACGCGGCCAGATTATCGATGCCGTTTCCATCTCGGAGCGCCCTGCCGAGGTTGAGGATCGCGCTGTTCCAGGCCATTGGGAGGGAGACCTGATCTCCGGGTCCGGCAATACGCATATGGCGACGCTGGTTGAACGGGCTTCTCGATTTGTGATGCTGGTGAAGGTGGATGGGAAAGATACAAACAGCGTTGTCGGGGCATTGAAACGGCACATCCAGTCCTTGCCYGWKGGRYTGATGCGTTCGCTGACATGGGATCGWGGTACSGAAATGGCACAGCACAAACAGATTACTCTGGCAACAAAAGTCGACATCTACTTCTGCGACCCGCAAAGCCCCTGGCAACGCGGCACGAACGAAAATACCAACCGCTTGCTGCGCCAATACTTCCCCAAGAAGACCAACCTGTCTGTGCATTCTCAAGACGATCTGGATTCGGTTGCCAATCGCCTGAATACTCGCCCCAGGAAAACACTTGGCTTTAAAACTCCGGCCTATAGATTGGCCGAGATGTTGCGATGATCGATTGAATGCACCTTTGGTATTTTGCGCCTCCTTTCGGCGATGCACGCATCGCCTGCCGGGCAATGGGACGGAGCTCGACCGCCCGTTCCGCAAATGGTGAGYTTYATMRAAGAKCACCGCGAGGTTTTTGGTGTCGAGCCAATTTGCAGGGTTTTGCCGATTGCACCAGCGAGCTATTACGCACAGGTGGCAATTATGCGCGATCCAGAACTGGCTTCTGATCGCGCCAAAAGTGACGCGATTGATCGCGAGGATATCAAGCGTATCTTTAAGGCAAGTAGCCAGCGTTACGGTACCCGTAAAATATGGCATGCCCTGCAACGCGAGCGCAAGGATATCGCCCGCTGTACAGTGGAGCGCTTGATGAAAGCCATGAAGATACAGGGGGGTTGTGCCGGGCAAGAAGGTGATTCCGACCAATCCTGACACTGCACAGCCATGCCCGGATGACAAGGTAAACCGGGAATTCCATGCGCCGATGCCAAATCGGCTCTGGGTTTCTGATTTTACCGGTTCTGTCGCAAACTTTTGTCAAATGATTGCAAAATGTTCCACATTTGGTAGTCCGGGCTTTTGCATCCAAACAATTTGAGGCCAGTAGATGGTACCCTTCAAAGGCAGCCATTTTCCGAAGCACCTCATCCTTCATGCCGTATATTTTTACCTGCGCTATTCAGTTTCCTTGCGGGATTTGGAAGAGATCCTGGCTGAGCGCGGTGTGGTTGTGGATCATGCAACGCTCAATAGGTGGGTTGTAAAATTCTCGCCCCTAATTGCTCTGGAGGCGCAAAAACGGAGACGACCAACCGCTATTTCGTGGCGAATGGACGAAACGTATATCAAAGTCCGCGGCCAATGGATGTACTTCGATCGGGCTGTCGGTCGCGAGGGAAAAACCCTTGATTTCATACTGTCCGAACGGCGAAATACAGCCGCTGCACTCTTATTTTTTGCGAAAGCATTATCAAACAACGGCATACCATTGCGGATCGTAATCGACAAAAGTGGAGCAAATGGAGCCGGCATCAAACAGGTTAACAAAATTCTCAAACGATTTGGATGCCCCGCCAAAATTGGCACTGTTAGATCTAAATACCTGCACAACATAATCGAGCAAGATCATCGATTTATTAACCGACGAACGCGCCCGATGCTTGGTTTCAAATCGTTCATATCCGCAGCTTCAACGCTCGATGGCATCGAAGTCGCCCAGATGATTAGGAAAAATCAGTTACAAACTCAGGGTTCAGGTTTCGCGCAATTTGCGGCACTCGCCGGATAATTGTGCCCAAATATTACAGCCATATCAATCCCAATAAAAGTTTGCGACAAAACCGTTTTTGGGGCGCAGGTCATTAACAATAAACGCCTTCTGTGCGTAAGCGTTGCTTCAGGCTTTGAAGTTCCACGTTAGCAGCTGTTCGATGTGTTTTTGCTTATGGCGATTGACGATTGCTGTGAGGACACCGGTCAGGTAGCTGTGCGGCTCGATTTTGTTGAGTTTGCAGGTTTCAATCAAAGATGCGATGACGCCCCAGTTTTCAGCTCCGACGTCATGTCCTGCGAAGAGCGCATTTTTCCTGTTCAAAGCAATAGGCCGGATGGTGCGTTCGACCGGGTTGTTATCCATCTCGATACGGCCATCGGTCAGGAACAGGTTCAGGCCATCCCAATATTTGGCGATGTACTTCAGCGCCTCGCCGAGCGGTGATTTGGCCGAGACGCGGGCGCGGTACTGATGCAGCCATGCCTCAAGCGCAGCCAGTTTTGGTGCGGAGCGCTCTTTACGG
>NVTR01000039.1 GCA_002732955.1 Marinosulfonomonas sp. | reverse complement strand
CGGTTTTGCTAAAATCGAGATAAGGAACATTTTGTCTGTCGGTAATTATGTTCATTCTTTGATTAAAATCAGTCCAGAATGATAGTACACAAAAAGGTATATTGAGCTGGGTTGAACGGATGGGTAACCATCAGGCGGTTTGGAGTTTTCATACCTTCATTGAGCTGCGAAGGTTTGAAGCCCGAAGTGGAGGAGCCAATGACAGTGTCCTTCGGGGCGTGGGATTCGATTTCGGCGAAAACCTTGTGTTTCAGCTCTAGGCGCTCGGGGACGCTTTCCTGTATCCATTCTGAACCGCTTACCGCTTCGGCAATGGTCGCCACATGGGTCAGGGTGCCCTCATTGGGCAGGGCAGTGTCGTAAAGCATCGGCAAGGCGTAACGGGCGTTGGTGAGCAATTCGTTGATCTTGCGAGTGGCTTGCGGGTCCGGGTCAAAAAGGCTGACGTTCCAGCCATTGAGCAGGAAGCGTGCGGCCCAGCCGCCACCGATGACACCGCCGCCGATAATTGCTGCTGTATGGGTCATCCGCGCGGCGGCCGTTTAGTGAGGCCGAGTTTCTTACGCACCTCATCGGGGCCAATGACACGCGCACCCATGGCCTCAATGAGCGTGCGGGCGCGGGTGACAAGCGCTTCGTTGGTTGCCAATTCACCCTTGGCGAGCCACAGATTGTCTTCCAGCCCGACGCGCACGTTGCCGCCTGCCAGAACGGCCGCCGCGACATAGGCCATTTCGTTGCGCCCGATGGAAAACGCSGACCAGTTCCAATCGGGGGGCACATTGTTGACCATCGCCATGAACGTGTTCAGATCATCCGGCGCGCCCCAGGGGATGCCCATGCAAAGCTGCACAAGTGCGGGGCTTTCCAGTATCCCGTCGGCCACCAGTTGTTTAGCCAACCAAAGATGACCGGTGTCAAAGGCTTCGATTTCCGGTTTTACACCCATTGCCGTCATCATCCGGCCCATTGCGGCCAACATGCCGGGGGTGTTGACCATGACGTAATCAGCCTCGGCAAAATTCATYGTGCCGCAATCCAGCGTGCAAATCTCGGGCTGGCATTCCAGTACGTGTTTCACCCGCTCGGCGGCACCGATCATGTCGGTGCCTTYGTCATCCAGTGGCAGGGGGTGTTCCGAGGGGCCCAGCACCAGATCACCACCCATCCCTGCGGTCAGGTTCAGCACCACATCGACGTCACTTTCACGGATSCGCYGGGTWACTTCCATRTAAAGTGCCGGATCGCGTGACGGCACACCGGTTTTTGGATCGCGCACATGGCAATGGACCACAGCGGCCCCGGCGCGGGCGGCGGCTATCGCGCTGTCGGCGATTTGTTCGGGGGATCGCGGCACATGGGGGGAACGGTCTTGCGAGCTGCCTGATCCGGTGACGGCGCAGGTGATGAAAACTTCGGTGTTCATGGCTAAGGGCATCTGGGCCTCCGGGTTTGATTCTCGGGTCAAGATTATGGGAGTTGATTTATGTGATCATGCGGTGTTGCATGGAAACCATGCGAAGTTGGCAAGTATCAGAGCGAAAATTCCAGAAAATCGGCGTTCTTCTGTTTGATCGGTTTTCAAACCATTGTCTGGCCAATGGGCTGGAGCCTTTGCGGGCGGCGAACACGCTGTTGGGACGCAGTGTTTATGAATGGGAATTTCTGTCGCTGGAYGGTGCGCCGGTGACGTCATCGAGCGGGATGCCGGTGGCGGTTGAAGGGGCGTTGTCAGRGGCCGGTGCCGGGGATTTTCTRTTTGTTCTACCAAGTTATGAATATCGGGAGTTTGTAACGCCAGCAAATTTGCGCAGCCTGCGGGGGGCGGCCCGGAAATTCAAGGTGTTGGTGGGCATGGATGCGGGCAGTTGGTTGCTGGCAAGCGCCGGATTACTGGAGGGTCGGCGGGTGACGATCCACTGGGATGAAACCGATGCGTTTCAGGAGGCGTTTCCAGAGCTGGATGTGCGTCGTAGCCGAATGGAACTGGACGGCGACCGCTGGTCATGTGGCGGGGCGCTAAGTGCATTTGATCTGGCATTGCGGATGATTGGCGACACCCATGGTGAGGCGTTGCGTCTTGAAGTYGGGGCGCTGCTGATGTCGGGGGAAACCGATTTGGGCGGGCAGGCGGCGCGGCCCAAATCGCGGCAGGTGGCGGCGGCACTGGCGCTGATGCGTGAATATCTGGAAGAGCCGCTGAGTGTGCCGCAGGTGGCGGCGGCGCTGGGGCTGAGCGCACGCAAACTGGAGACCCTGTTTCAGGGTGATCTTGGTGCCGGGCCGCAGAGGGTTTACCGGCGTATCAGATTACTGGCCGCAAGGCGGTTTGTTGAGCAGACCAGTTTAAGTGTCGCTGAAATCGCGGTGCGTTGTGGBTACAGCGACCCAAGTGCGATGACCCGGGCTTTCGGCGAAGAATTCGGGATCAGTCCAAGAAAAATGCGGGCAAGTGATGATCGGTGATTTTTTCTGATTGACGGATCAGGAAAAACTTTCAATGCTGGGCTGAAAGCTGGAACTGGGGGATAAGTTGCCAAAAGTCGGACAGGAACCAGTGCGCCGGGCRGCGTTRGTKTCAGCCACRATCGGAGAGATTGGGCGGGCCGGGTCRCTGGATGTGACTGTTGGGCAGATTGCCAAATCGGCAGGTATGTCCACGGCGCTGGCGCATTATTATTTTGAGTCCAAAAATGCGCTGTTTCTGGCGGCGATGCGCCATATTCTGGGGGARTTTGGCACCTCGGTGCGGCGGCGATTGAAAAAAGCGGACACGCCCGAGGAACGCCTGGCGGCGATTGTGGATGCCTCATTCGGGCGTGAACAGTTTGCCGAACATGTGGTGTCGGCCTGGCTGGTTTTTTATGTCGAAGCACAGCGATCAAAGGATGCCGCGCGCCTGTTACGGATTTATACCGCCCGGCTGCGTAGCAATCTGGTGCATGAGTTGCGCCAGTTGGTRCCGGACCGTTRCGTGCGSGACATTGCGGACGGTGCGGCGGCGATGATTGACGGAATTTACATACGCGGCGCATTGCATGGYGGSGCGCAGGACCGGGACGCGGGGCGTCTGGTGATCGAATATCTGGATGTRATGGTGGCCCATGCACGGGCTGAAAAYAGGAAATTGAACTAATGCGGGCACAACCAAAGGCAAGCCATTTCATTGATGGGGYTTATRTTGAGGATAYRGCGGGYGAGGCGTTTGATTGCMTTTATCCGGCAACGGGTGAGGTGATAGCGCAGTTAYATGCGGCRACACCTGCGTTGATTGAACTGGCGGTTTCTTCGGCGGCGCGGGCGCAGGCGGACTGGGCTGGCTGGACACCGGTAGCGCGGGGCCGGGTGCTGCGCCGAGCGGCGGACATTATCGTAGAGCGGAACCGCGAGTTGTCTGAACTGGAAACGCTGGACACCGGTAARCCGTTGCAGGAAACACTGGTGGCGGATGCAACCAGTGGCGCTGAGGCGCTGGAGTTTTTCGGCGGSATYGCMACRRYGATCAACGGCGAAACCATCAATCTGGGYGGYGATTTTGCCTATACCAAACGGGTGCCGCTTGGGGTGTGCGTCGGCATTGGTGCGTGGWATTATCCCACTCAGATTGCCTGCTGGAAGGCRGCCCCGGCGCTGGCTTGYGGCAATGCGATGGTGTTCAAACCCTCGGAAACCACGCCATTGGGGGCGCTGAAACTCGCCGAGATATTGTTTGAGGCGGGTGCGCCTGCCGGTCTGTTCAATGTGGTGCAGGGCATGGGGGCCGTTGGCGGCGCGCTGGTCARYCATCCGGGGGTGRCCAAGGTGTCACTGACCGGATCGGTACCGACCGGGCAAAAGGTATATGCGGCGGCKGCWGCGGGCGTGCGTCATGTCACCATGGAACTGGGCGGCAAGTCGGCATTGATCATTTTTGATGATGCGGATGTCGACGACGCSGTAAGTGCTGCGATGAACGGCAATTTTTATTCCACCGGGCAGGTGTGTTCCAATGCGACACGGGTGTTTGTGCAGGCCGGAATTCGTGAAGCGTTTTTGAAGAAACTGGTGGCACGCACTGAGGCGATAACCATTGGCGACCCGATGGATGAGGGTGTGCAAATGGGGCCGTTGGTGTCGGCGGCGCAGCACGCCAAAGTAATCGGCTATATTAAGCAGGGCCGCGCTGAAGGGGCTACGTGTCTGGTCGGCGGCGGGGTGCCACGGGTGCAGGGYTTTGAAGGCGGAAATTTYGTTGAGCCCACGGTGTTTTCCGGGGTGMGCGAYGACATGGTGATYGCGCGCGAAGARATTTTCGGYCCGGTTATGTCAGTGCTGGATTTTGAGGATGAAGATGAGGTTATTGCGCGGGCCAATGCCTGTGARTTCGGCCTTGCTGGTGGTGTTTTTACCCGTGACCTGGCGCGCGCSCATAGGGTMGCGGACCGTCTGGAAGCGGGCACGATCTGGATCAATAACTACAACCTGACGCCGGTGGAAATGCCCTTTGGTGGTTCAAAAATGTCAGGCGTCGGRCGGGAGAATTCCCGCGCGGCACTGGATCACTATAGCGAGGTGAAAACCATCTATGTTGGCATGGGACCGGTGGAGTGTTCCTATTGAGCGCCAAGCCTAACATATTGATATTTATGGTGGATCAGCTGAACGGGACACTGTTCCCGGACGGGCCGGTGGATTGGTTACATGCCCCAAATCTGAAAAGGCTGGCGGCGCGCTCAACCCGGTTTGCCAATGCTTATACCGCGTCACCCTTATGTGCGCCGGGGCGGGCGAGTTTCATGTCGGGGCAGTTGCCGCGGCGCACGCGGGTTTATGATAATGCAGCCGAGTTCGCATCCGACATTCCGACCTATGCACATCATTTGCGCCGSGCCGGGTTTGCGACCTGTTTAAGCGGCAAGATGCAYTTTGTCGGCCCCGATCAGTTGCATGGGTTTGAGCAGCGGCTGACGACGGATGTTTACCCKGCGGATTTTGGCTGGACCCCGGATTACAGCAAGCCCGGCGAACGGATTGACTGGTGGTATCACAAYATGGGTTCGGTCACCGGSGCCGGGGTGGCCGAGATCAGCAATCAGCTGGAATATGATGATGCGGTGGCGTTTCACGGCGTGCAGAAGGTTTACGATCTGGCGCGCGGCGCGGACACGCGGCCCTGGTGTCTTACCGTGTCGTTCACCCATCCCCATGATCCATACGTGGCACGGCAAAAATATTGGGAYCTGTACGCGGATTGTGAGCATCTTTTGCCCGAGGTTCCGGCATTCGCTTATGACGATCAGGATGCCCACTCGAAGCGGATATTTGATGCGAATGACTGGCGGTCGTTTGATATTTCCCAAGAGGATATTAAGCGGTCCCGCCGGGCGTATTTCGCCAATATTTCCTATCTGGACGACAAGATTGGCGAGGTGTTGCAGGCACTGGAAAGCACCCGGCAAGAGGCGGTGATCCTGTTCGTGTCTGATCATGGCGATATGCTGGGTGAACGCGGGCTTTGGTTCAAAATGAACTTCTTTGAAGGCGCGGCGCGGGTGCCGCTGATGGTTTGCGCGCCGGGGATGGMAWCCGGGCTGATCGAGGCCCCGGTGTCGACACTGGATGTYTGTCCGACTTTGGCGGARCTGGCWGGSRTTGATCTGGGCGAGGTYGSSCCWTGGGTGGATGGTGAAAGCCTTGTGCCGYTGGCCAATGGGGSCGAGCGACAGGCCCCGGTGGTGATGGAGTATGCGGCAGAAGCGTCAGAGGCACCGCTGGTTTGTCTGCGCTATGGCAAGTGGAAATACGTGCATTGTGAACTGGATGCGCCGATGCTGTTTGATCTGGAGGCCGACCCGCATGAATTGCACAATCTGGCAGGSGTYAAGGCGCAGGCCGGAACTGTGCGGGTGCTGGCSGAGAAGGTGCGGCAACGCTGGGATATGGCGGCGTTTGACGCAGAGGTTCGGGCATCTCAGGCGCGCCGGTTGGTKGTGTACGAGGCCTTGCGAAACGGGGCGCATTATCCGTGGGATTATCAGCCGCTTCGGCAAGCATCTGAACGGTACATGCGTAACCATATGGACCTGAAYGATTTGGAAGAACRCCAGCGGTWTCCGAGGGGTCAGAGCGCATGATCACTGTTTATGGGCGTGCGTCGTCCAGCAACGTGCAGGCGGTGATGTGGGGGATTGGCGAGTTGGGGCTGGCCCATGAGCGGCTGGATTATGGCCATGTCTACGGCGGGACTGATACGCCTGAGTTTCGCGCCATGAGCCCGCATGGGACGGTGCCGGTTTTGCGCGACGGTGATGTGGTGATCTGGGAAAGCTGCGCGATTTTGCGTTATCTGGCGGCGCGGTATGGGGCGGGGGCGGACTCAAATGTAACTGGGGCGTTCTGGCCGGGTGATCCGGCGGCGCGCGCGCGYGTGGATATGTGGGCGGARTGGGGGAAAACCTCGTTTGCGCCGTACTTTACCGTGCCGATTTTCTGGGCGCGGGTGCGGACATCGGCGAGCGATCGGGATAGTTCGGCACTGGCGCTGGCGATTTCCAATTTTGAAAACCGGCTGGATATACTGGAAGGTCAGTTGGAGGGGCGCGACTTTGTGGTCTCGGATGAATTCACGCTGGCGGATATTGTCATCGGGCATGTGCTGTACCGGTGGTTTGACATTGATAWCCCGCGCAAATCCCGACCATTAGTTGAGCTGTATTATCAAMGRCTTATGGCGCGACCTGCCTACCGAAACCACGTCATGCTTTCCTATGATTCCTTGCGGGTAGAAGGTGCATGATGGAAGCTGATTTTGTCATCATTGGTTCCGGCTCGGCGGGGTCAGCGCTGGCTTATCGCCTGAGCGAAGATGGCAAGAATTCGGTGCTGGTGCTGGAGTTTGGTGGCTCGGACGCGGGGCCSTTTATTCAGATGCCCGGCGCGCTGTCGTTTCCAATGAATATGGGGATGTATGACTGGGGGTTTAAATCAGAGCCAGAGCCAGAGCTGAACAATCGCCGTCTGGTGGTGCCGCGGGGCAAAGTGATTGGTGGGTCAAGCAGCATCAACGGCATGGTYTATGTGCGCGGCCACGCACGGGATTTTGACCATTGGGCAGAGAGTGGTGYGACGGGCTGGGGCTACGCCGACGTGCTGCCCTATTACAAACGCATGGAAAACTGGGATAGCGGCGGGCATGGCGGCGACGCGGATTGGCGTGGCTCAAACGGTCCGCTGCATGTGAAGCGTGGGCGACGAGAGAACCCGCTGTTTCAGGCGTTTGTGGATGCGGGTGCGCAGGCCGGGTTTGAGACAACGGAAGATTACAAYGGYGAGAAACAGGAAGGTTTCGGACCGATGGATGCGACGATCTATCGGGGGCGACGCTGGTCGGCGGCGAATGCCTATCTGAAGCCTGCGCTGAAGCGCGAAAACTGTGATTTGGTGCGCTGCTTTGCACGCCGGGTGATCATTGAGGATGGTCGCGCGGTTGGGGTTGAAGTGGACCGCAAGGGGCGGCAAGAGGTGATCCGGGCGCGCCGGGAAGTGATTGTGGCGGCGTCGTCGATAAATTCGCCGAAAGTCCTGATGCTGTCGGGGATCGGGCCGGGGGCGCATCTGGGCGAGCATGGTATTGATGTGATTGCCGATCGCCCTGGTGTTGGGGCGAATTTGCAGGACCATCTGGAGGTTTACATCCAGCAAGCCAGCATCCAGCCGATCACGCTGTACAAGCACTGGAACCTGTTTGGCAAAGCGCGCGCCGGGGTGCACTGGTTGCTGAATGGCGGCGGTCTCGGGGCGTCGAACCATTTTGAAAGTGCGGGATTTATTCGCAGTCGGGCCGGGGTTGAATACCCCGATATTCAGTTCCATTTTCTGCCGATTGCGGTGCGCTATGACGGGCGCGCTGCCGCAGAGGGGCACGGTTATCAGGCCCATGTCGGGCCAATGCGGGCCAAGTCGCGTGGGGCGGTGACGCTGGCATCGGGTGATCCGCTGGATAAACCGGTAATTCGCTTTAATTACATGTCTGAGGAGCAAGACTGGATCGATTTTCGCCACTGCGTGCGGGTGACCCGCGAAATTCTGGGGCAGGAGGCGTTTACGCCTTTCCGGGGTCGTGAAATTCAACCARGTGATGGTGTACAGAGTAACGACGAGATTGACAATTTCCTGCGGGAACATGCGGAAAGCGCGTTTCATCCGTGCGGCACATGCCGGATGGGCGCGGTGTCTGATCCGGCAAGTGTGCTGGACCCACAGGGTTGCGTTATTGGCGTTAACGGCCTCAGAGTGTCGGATTCATCCGTTTTCCCTCGGATAACAAATGGGAACCTCAACGCACCATCGATCATGGTTGGGGAAAAGATGGCAGATCATATACTTGGGACAGACCCGCTGGCGCCGGAAAACGCGCAGGCATGGATCAATCCAAGATGGGAGATTTCGGATCGGTGATTAATGTTTAGGCAAATTAATATTTGCGCGTATCCTGATCGGGAAGAATCAGAGGGCCTGAAATTTGGCCCCGTAACACTAGGGAGAAAATTCATATGTCGAAGGAACTGGACTATCTGAGCAAACGCGTCGTACGCGGTCTGTTGGACCGTCGTGCGTTTATGGGTCGCGCAGCGGCGCTGGGTGTTTCCGCGTCAATGGCGAGCGGGATCATGGCAAATGCGGCGTCCCATGCCGGCCCGATGAAAGGTGGCACGCTAAAGGCTGGCCTGCAAGGCGGCGGCAGCACCGACAGCCTTGATCCGGCAAGCTGGGCGACCACAGTGATGACCAACTTTGGTACATGTTGGGCTGACACGCTGCTGGAAGTGGGCCCGACAGGAGAACTCGATTTCCGACTTGCTGAAAGTGTCGAGGCTTCGGCCGACGCGAAATCCTGGAGTTTCAAAATTCGCCAAGGCGTTGAGTTCCACAACGGAAAAACCATGACGCCCGCCGATGTTATCGCGACGATTGAGCGCCACTCTAACGAAGATTCAAAATCCGGCGCGCTGGGAATTGTCAAAGGCATCGAAAGCATGGCCGTCGATGGCCAGAATGTCGTGCTGAATCTGGATACTCCGAATGCCGACCTGCCGTTTCTGATGGCGGACTATCACCTGACGATCCAGCCCAATGGTGGCATGGATAACGCCGACGCAGGTATTGGAACCGGCCCGTATCGTGTGGTTGAAAACCAACCGGGCGTACGCCATGTCGGGCAGCGGTTTGAAAATTTTTGGGATGCAGAAAACCGTGGTCATGCCGACACGGTTGAAGTTGTGGTTCTGAACGACGCAACGGCGCGTCTTGCAGCGTTGCAGTCGGGCCAGGTACACATGATCGACCGGATTGAGCCGAAGGTGGTTCATCTGGTGAAACGGGTTCCGGGTGTGACCATTCAGTCGGTCGCCGGGCGTGGGCACTATGTRTTCATCATGCACGCCAACACSSCGCCRTTTGACAAYAATSAYCTGCGNCTTGSSNCTGAAATACGCCATTGATCGTGAAGAAATGGTCGATAAAATYCTGCAAGGGTTTGGKTCRGTYGGYAACGATATYCCGATCAATGCAGCCTATCCGYTGTTTTCKGATGATATTGAACAGCGSGTCTATGACCCTGAYAAGGCRGCGTTCCACTATAAGAAATCCGGCCATGAAGGYACGGTTYTGCTGCGCACWTCYGAYGTKGCNTTTCCSNGGTGCWGTSGATGCGTCRCAAYTGTTYGARCAAAGTGCSGCCAAGGCTGGWATYACRCTGGAAATCAARCGTGAACCYGGTGACGGTTACTGGTCRGARGTTTGGAATRWKCAGCCGTTCAGYGCMTCMTATTGGRGYGGRCGTCCGGTGCAGGAYCAGATGTATTCGACSGCMTATCTGWCGASCGCRGACTGGAAYGACACSCGGTTCTTYAACGATACATTTGACAAWATCATCCTGGCGGCGCGGGCYGAACTGGACRATGCCAAACGYAAGGCATTGTACCGGGAAGCGGCGATCATCGTGCGGGATGAGGGYGGCGTGATCGTGCCAATGTTCAACAAYTTCATTGATGCAACCGGCGATAARGTCRSKGGYTGGGAAGSMAATCCSARCGGRTCRATGATGAAYGGTTTGGCSCTYKCCAARACCTGGCTGGTTTAATCCGCCATGGGGTCGCTCTTAACACTCGTGGCCCAGCGCATTGCGCTGGGTCTGCTATTGCTGCTTGCGGTATCACTGTTAATTTTCGCAGGCACTCAAATCCTACCGGGCGACGTCGCCCAGAGCATTCTTGGGCAATCCGCCACCCCTGTGGCATTGGCTAACCTGCGCGAGGAACTTGGGTTRAAYGANCCCGNCCTATGTACGGTATTTCAGTTGGCTTGGCGGTATTGTTCAGGGCGATCTGGGGACTGCCCTGTCAAATGGGCAAGATATCGGCACGCAGATTGGCAAACGCCTGGGCAATACGCTGTTTCTGGCGGCCACGGCGGCAGTGGTCGCGGTGCCACTGGCAATATTTCTGGGCCTGATGGCGGTGCGCTATCGCAACCGCTGGCCGGATAAGCTGATTTCCGGCCTGACGCTGGCCTCAATTTCGCTACCGGAATTTTTTATCGGCTATGTTCTGATTTATTTCTTTGCCGTCAAGCTGCGCTGGTTTCCATCGGTGGCCACGGTCTATGACAGCATGAGCTTTCTGGAAAAACTGAATGCAATTGCGCTGCCGGTGGCCGTTTTGACGCTGGTGGTGCTGGCGCATATGATGCGGATGACGCGCGCGGCGATCCTGAATGTGATGCAGTCGGCTTATATTGAAACGGCCGAATTAAAAGGCCTGTCGGCATTCAATGTGATTTTCAAACACGCTTTCCCGAACGCGATATCGCCTATCGTGAATGTGGTGATGCTTAACCTCGCCTATCTGGTGGTTGGTGTCGTCGTGGTTGAAGTCATCTTTGTTTATCCCGGCATGGGGCAATATCTGGTGGATCATGTTACCAAGCGCGATGTGCCGGTGGTGCAGGCCAGTGGCCTGATCTTTGCGGCTGTTTTCATTGGCCTTAATCTGGTGGCGGACGTCGTTGCCATTATTAGCAATCCAAGGCTGAGGCATCCGAAATGAGAATTCCATTATCCGCCCTGATCGGGCTTTTCATGACCGGTAGTTTCTTTTTGATGGCGCTGATTGCACCGTGGATTGCGCCCTACGGTTTGGCCGAAATCGTTGGCGATGTATGGGAACCGCGTTCAGCTGAGCATTGGCTGGGCACCGATAATATAGGCCGCGATCTGCTGACCCGGATGATTTACGGTGGTCGCACCACCATTATTATTGCCACGGCGGCGACGATTCTGTCTTTTACAGTTGGTTCAATACTAGGGCTGACGGCCGCAGTATTGGGGGGCTGGGTGGATCAGGCRATGTCACGTGGCGTTGATYTGATCATGGCGATYCCRACRCTGATYTTCGCGCTGGTKGTGCTRTCGGTGATGCCGGTGACRATGCTGGTTCTGATCCTGGTGATGGGCTTTTTGGACAGCACCCGGGTATTCCGGCTGTCGCGTGCGGTGGCYGTGGAYATYAAYGTGATGGATTTCGTTGAGGCGGCAAAGCTGCGCGGCGAAAAACTGCGCTGGGTKATTTTCCGGGAAATTTTGCCAAATGCCCTGTCACCGCTGGTGGCAGAACTGGGATTGCGGTTTATTTTTGCGGTGYTGTTTCTGTCGACCCTGTCGTTCCTCGGGCTTGGCGTACAACCGCCGGCCAGTGACTGGGGTGGCATGGTGAAGGAAAACAAAGAGGGTATTATCTTTGGCATCGGCGCGGCGCTGGTGCCTGCGGCGGCGATTTCGGTTTTGGCGATCTCGGTCAATCTGGTSGCGGACTGGGTGCTGAACCGCACCTCTGATCTGAAAGGSGGACGCGGTGGCTAAGGACATGGCAGATAACAAAGAATTCCTGGATATTCGCAACCTGAARATTGAGGCRACGATYTAYCCTGAYGGSGAACCGGCGCAAAATCTGGTGATTGTGGGAGACGTTTCCTTGACCYTGGAAAAGGGYAARGTGCTGGGGCTGATCGGSGAAAGCGGGGCCGGGAAATCCACCATTGGTCTGGCATCTATGGGCTATGGKCGCGGCACGATCCGGCTGAGCGGGCAAGTGTTCCTGAACGGGCGCGATATTCTGAAAGGCGGCGTGAAGGGGTTTCGCGCGTTGCGCGGCAAGGAAGTAACCTATGTGTCGCAATCGGCCGCCGCGTCGTTCAACCCGGCCAAGCGGTTGATGGAACAGATCATCGAGGCCGGGCTGGAACATGGGGTTGGCACGAAGGCCGAGTTGGAAGCACGYGCAGTTCGTTTGTTTGGTGAACTGAACCTGCCGGACCCGGAAAGCATTGGCTCTCGCTTTCCGCATCAGGTGTCGGGCGGGCAATTGCAGCGCGCGATGACAGTGATGGCGCTGGTGCCGGAACCGGACCTGATAATTTTCGACGAACCCACAACCGCGCTGGATGTGACCACGCAGATTGATGTTCTGGCGGCAATCAAAAAGGCGATCCGCAATACCGGGGTGGCGGCACTTTATATTACCCACGATCTGGCCGTTGTGGCGCAGGTGTCGGATGAAATCATGGTGCTGCGCGCCGGGGCCAAGGTGGAACGAAATACCGCTGAAAATATCATCACAAACCCACAGGAAGATTACACCAAAGCGCTGGTGTCGGTGCGTTCCATCGATCACGAGGAAAAGAAACCAACCGATAACCCGGTGCTGGTGGCGCGAAATATTTCAGCTGCTTACGGCAACAAGGTTCARGTGCTGACGGATGTAACTGTTGAGGTGCATCCTGGGCAAACGCTGGCCGTGGTGGGTGAAAGTGGCTCGGGCAAATCAACGCTGGCGCGTGTAATCACCGGGCTGTTGCCACCGTTTCAGGGCGAGGTGTTGTTTGGCGATCAGACGTTCAGCCGTGATCTGGCCGGACGTTCAAAAGAAGACCTGCGCCAGTTGCAGATGATCTATCAGATGGCTGATACGGCGATGAACCCGCGCCAGACCGTTGGAACAATTATCGGGCGGCCTCTGGAGTTCTATTTTGGTCTGCGTGGRGCKGAAAAGAAGAAGAAAATCATCGAATTGCTTGATGAAATTGAAATGGGCGTCGAGTTTATTGACCGCTATCCGGCCGAGTTGTCGGGTGGGCAAAAGCAGCGGGTTTGTATCGCGCGATCTCTGGCTGCTAAACCTAAGCTGATCATCTGTGATGAGGTCACAAGCGCGCTTGATCCGCTGGTGGCGGACGGGATACTGAAGCTGCTTTTACGTCTGCAAAAGACCGAGGATGTGGCGTATCTGTTCATCACCCACGACCTGGCGACGGTGAAGGCGATCGCGGATTCAATTGCGGTGATGTATCAGGGCAAGCTGGTGCGTTATGGTCCGAAAAGTGAGGTTCTGTCACCGCCGTTTGATGATTATACYGACCTGTTGCTGAGTTCGGTGCCCGAGATGGAAATCGGTTGGCTGGARAARGTTCTGGCAMRTCGCAARATGGARAGTGCCGGSAACTRASSKGTTRTTAAATTGAGGTGCCTGNCGGCACCACRGTYTYNAGCCCTTCGGGCGGRCSSCTSCGSSRNGNGAGTATTTTTNAACARRAGAAGGSTNNNNTTAGTATCTGAGTTCYGCCAGMAGMGCGTGGTGGTCGCTTGGCCAGAYGCCGTTTATYGGTTTGTTTCCSGCAATYTGRCARTTGGTWATGTGGCCKGCWCCGCGTGGTCCGGGCCAGCCGGTRAARATRTAGTCAATKCGGCGRTCCGGYTCSAGRACMTCRGCGACGTARGGGTTGGYGTTGTCCCARGTRTRSCCGTTTGAGCCRTCRCCRGCGACGTTCCAGGCATCGTGAAAGACAATGTTTTCCACAGGGCAAGTGGTTTGGCCGGTCATCATGCGGATTTCCTCTGAGAACGGGTCAGCGTTGAAATCGCCGCCGACAATGGCCGGGAATTTCCCGGTGTGGTTCTTTTCGACAAACCGGGCGAGGTCGGTGACTTGAGTTTGGCGAATGTGACTGTGGTGTTGTTGCCAGTTCAGGTGAGTGCAAAATACTGGTATCTGACCCCGGGGGCCGTCGATTTCGGCGAAGACTGCGACGCGGTTTTCCTCATGCCCCGATTGGTCAAACAGCCTGGAGGATTCACTGCGGGTTATCGGCCAGCGCGACAGGATGGCGTTGCCCATGACCAACCCCTTTTGCGGCATGGCGGTGGCGTACACGTGGTGGTACCCGAGGTGTTCGGCCAATTCAGCGGCGAAGTTGGTGGTGTCATCGCGCCAGACTTCTTCCAGACATATTATGTCGGCGTCGATTTCACTTAGTGTTGCCTTGATTGCCGGTGCGCGTTCCTGCCATGGACCAAAGCGCCACCAGATATTCCAGTTGAGCACCTGAAGTCGGGTTTCGATCAATGTGTCGGGTGAATTATTTGCCATCAGTTTGCTCCGGGGTTGCTGGATCGGGTATTGTTGWTTGAACTCTTTCCTTTTGGGTGGGGCTTTTCAATCGAAAATCGCCGCTATTCGGGTGATTTTTCTGGCTATCCCGGCAAGGCGAATTATGRTCTGGAAAAGGCAGCGGATTGCGGATCGGATCGGATCGGATTGTAACGCCGCGCTATTTCTGGGTGCTGACTGATGCCGGATTATGACAAACTGATTGATGCAGAGACCTGGGCGTTTATCCGCGAAACCGAAAAATGGTACCCGCCGGAAACCTATGAAAAGAACATTGCCGAGCAGAGGCGCATCTACGACGCAATGTGTCGGGCGTTTTTCAAAGAGCACCCCGAAGGGGTGAGCGTCGAGGACAGGGACGCAAACGGGGTGCCGGTGCGTTGTTATCGCRAATCCGGGTCCGGGGTGACGGTTCTATACGCCCATGGTGGCAGTTACATGCTGGGTGGGTTGGACAGCCATGACGATGTTTGTGCCGAGATTTGTGCGGCAAGCGGCTTTGATGTGGTGGCGGTTGATTACCGGTTAATGCCGGAAAATTCCCGTGCGGATGGGATAGATGATTTTCAGACCGCGCTGGACTGGGTTCGCGGGACCCGTGGTGGCAAGATTATTACCGCCGGGGATAGTGCCGGGGGCCTTATTTCGTCCAGTGTGGTGCATGCCAATCGGGAAGTYGGTGACATTGTTGGGCAGGTGCTGATTTATCCKGSGCTTGGGGCGATGGAGGRCGGCGGCTCAATGGATGAACATGCTTTTGCGCCAATGTTGACCAGAGCTGAAATAATGTCGGTGCGGGATGTTTTTTCTGACCAGCCCTYTGGTGGGGTGAAACATCCCGTCCCGCTGTCAGATGACGATCTTACCGGCCTGCCGGTTACCGTGGCGGTTTCGGCGGAATGTGATCCGATTGCAGATCATGCAAAACGCTATGCGTTGGCGATAAATACCGCGGGCGGGCGGGCRTTTTGGTTTGAAGATAAGGGGCTGGTACATGGGCATTTGCGGGCGCGTCATACGGTGAAACGGGCGCGGGACAGTTTTGAGCGGGTGCTGCGGGCGATTTCTTTGATTGGGGCGGGGCAGCCGTTTGACCGCGCTGATATTGAGGGCTGAGCCCGGTTTTACACCAAGTTGCGCCTTATAGATTTTGAAAAATCCTTTTCAAATATGAGCTTATCACCCTCRTAGGCTTCAACCCGCGCGGTGATGTGGAAATCTTTTGCGTCCGACCACATTTCCGAAAATGTTTCCGTCCGAACCGACCAGTCACCTCGCGCGTTGTGGTCGCTCCAATGGGTRCGACCCCGGGCGGATAATGGATCATCCGGGTGGATATCCCACCATTCCCGCGCGATGGAACCGTTGATCAACCCGTGCTCCAGATCCTCTACCTCGCCGAAATCATCGACGATCCGCAGGGTGGTGACGCCTGAATGTTGATCAAACGTGGTTTCGCGAATGTTGGAGGCCTCGCGGATGGTGCGGGTCTGCCACGGTTCCGCCGTTTCGGGGCGGTCGAACTTGTCTGGATTTCCGGGGCCTTCGTTTAGAAGCGGCAGCGCGATATGGCCCTTGGTTATTGTTAACCTGGTCGTTCCGGGTGCAGGCCAGATCAGCGGCCAGTAAGCGTTGGATATTGACAGACGCAACCGGTGGCCGGCGGGGATGTTATAGGCGATTTGGTCGAGTTTCAGGGTGAATGTGACAGGTGTGTTAACCGGCATCGGGGTGGGGTTTTCCGAGCTATCCCGGTGGCTTAGGTTCAGGACGCCGTAAGTAATCCGACTGACCTTGCCGTTCGGATGCACGTCGTTCAGGCGGATGGCAATCTGGGCTGTGAGGGTGTCGCTGATCAGAGTCAGGGCTATGGTGGGCGCGCCGACGATCGAAATACCGTCCGAAAGAATATCCGTTTCGAAACAAGTAGACAGGGCGTCATCGCGGCGTTGATCGCCGGGCAGTTCTGGCCCCAGCCAAATCGCGCAATATTCGCCCGATGACATKCCAGTGTCKGCGGGGCTGTCTACAATTTCTTCAAAGCCGGAGGCTGTGTCTTCCAGACCATTCTTACCCAGATGCAGCACTTTTTCCGGGGCATTGCGGAAATTCTGATCAATCCAGCGTCCCTGTCTTTTCAGATACATTGGTTTTGGCTCTTCGCTGTCCATCAGGAACAGCCGCAGGTCGGGGTCATTTTCAACGCCGGTTTCAATGTCTTTCAGCCACTTGTCCCACCAGCGCAGAGCTTCTTGCAGAAAGCCGATCCGGGGTTCGGGAACGGCGATATGGGGGTATTTGTGAATCCATGGTCCGATGATGCCCTTAACCGGTGCATCAAGGTTTTCCACCAGCGATTGAACCGCATTCTTGTAAGCGTCGCCCCAGCCGCCAATGGCCAGCGTTGCAGCCTTGATCAATCCATAATCTTCGCAGACCGAGCCGTGTTTCCAATAGGCGTTACGGTGTTGATGGCTGGCCCAAATCTCGGGCAGGTGTGGTTCTGCCTCGAGCCGTTCCASYYWTWWTWMRCKSSWKWWKTMKYSKAMSMRTKSYKSRKYGKSGKYKYRRGWYGAMTARRMTRWMAWKSYSSYRMCYCAKCCMMRSTTKYYGTTCAGTAAACAGCCGCCCTTATAATGAATATCGTCGGCGAACCGATCCACCGTGGAACAAAGGGTTATGATTGCTTTTAGTGGTTTCGGGGCCAGTGCGGCCACCTGCAACGCGTTGAAGCCACCCCAGCTGATGCCCATCATGCCAACGGTGCCGCTGCACCAGTCTTGTGTAGCGATCCAGTTGATGACTTCCACCGCGTCGGCCAGTTCCTGCGGTGAATATTCGTCATCCATCACGCCTTGGCTGTCGCCGTTGCCGCGCATATCGACCCGCAGGCAGGCATAGCCATGGCTGGCAAAATACGGATGGGTCAGGTTATCGCGCGCGATGGTGCCGTCGCGTTTGCGATAGGGCAGGAATTCCAGGATAGCTGGGACCGGGGTGGCAACAACATCGTCCGGCATCCAGACCCGCGCTGACAGGCGGGTGCCGTCAGACAGGGTGATGCCCATGTCCGGCTGTTCTTTGATTGCGCGCTGACCCATTGGCATCTGAATATCCTCCGGTAGTTAATTCCTGCATAGCGGAATGAACCTGCCGGGTCATGTACGCTGCGACCCCTGTCGTCTGAAAACGGCATCTTGGAAATCGTGTCAGGTCGCAGTTGGGCAGGTCTGTGTCGCGCTTGCCCTTTGCTCATCCTCAAAAATGTCCTAGTTGTTTCGGATACACCTGTGGAGTTTGCTAAATGTCAGAAAACAAGCGCTCAAAAACCCAGAAACGCGACGCTAGCCTGCCTAAAGGGCGGCAGGTGGAAGATGTGGCACTGGCCGAGGTGGCGATGCTGCTGGGGGGTATGGAACGCCGTCCCGACATGCTGATTGAGGCCCTGCATCTGTTGCAGGACGGGTTCGGTTGCCTGCATGCGCATCATCTGGCGGCTTTGGCTGAATTGTTTCGGATGGCGCAGGTGGAAGTCTTTGAAGTTGCCAGCTTTTACCACCATTTTGATATAGTGAAAGAAGGCGAAGTTGCGCCCGCACCGCTGACAATTCGGGTATGTGACGGGCTGTCCTGTGCTTTGGGCGGGGCTGTTGATCTGATCAATATGCTGCAAGAAACAACTGATCCGGCGCGGGTGCGTATTCAACATGTGCCCTGCATTGGACGTTGTGACAGCGCCCCCGCAGCGCAGGTTGGTAAGCGCGCAGTTGACCACGCGGACGTTGGGAAAATCATTCAGGCGACGGCAGACGCCGACAGTCCTGAAATCCCATCATATGAAACATTTGACGCCTATCGTTCGGTCAGCGGGTACCGCGTTCTGGGGCGTATCCTGACCGGGGACATTTCCGGCGACGACGCCATTGCTACAATGTCTGACGCCGGTTTGCGCGGGCTTGGCGGGGCCGGGTTCCCGGCGGGCAAGAAATGGGGATTTGTGCGCGGTTACGCCGGCCCGCGGCTGATGACGGTYAATGGCGACGAAGGTGAACCGGGGACGTTCAAAGAYCGCTGGTGGCTGGAAAGCACGCCGCACCGRATGCTGGAAGGGGCGCTGATTGCGGCGCATGTGGTCGGGTGTGAGCGGATATATATCTACATGCGCGATGAATACCCGGCGGTGCTGGAAATATTGCGCCGGGAAATTGCGGCACTGGAAAAAGCCGGGATGTTATCGACGCCGATTGAGCTGCGCCGCGGCGCCGGTGCCTATATCTGCGGCGAAGAAAGCGCGATGCTGGAAAGTATCGAAGGCAAGCGCGGGCTGCCACGGCATCGCCCGCCTTATATCGCTGAAGTCGGATTGTTTGGCCGTCCCACGCTGAACCACAATATCGAAACACTAGCCTGGGTGCCTGATATTCTGGCAAATGGGGCCAAGTGGTTTTCGGATCAGGGATACAGCGAAGAACATAACGGATTGCGTTCCTATTCAGTGTCTGGCCGCGTGGCTGACCCCGGTGTGAAACTTGCCCCGGCGGGGATACCGCTGATCGAGCTGATCAATGAATATTGCGGCGGTATGGCGGAAGGGCACACCTTCAAGGCGTTTCTGCCGGGCGGCGCTTCGGGTGGAATATTCCCGGCGTCGATGGCGGATAAGGCGATGGATTTTGGATCGTTTGAGCCGTTTGGCGGRTTTGTCGGCAGCCACGCTGTGGTGATCCTGTCGACACAAGATTCGGTGCGCGAAGCGGTACTGAATACGATGGAATTCTTCAAACACGAAAGCTGCGGCCAATGTACGCCGTGCCGCGCCGGAACAGATAAAATGGTTCGATTACTGAAAGAAACCGCCCYGGATCAGCCGCTAATGGCGGATTTAATGCAGGTTATGTCTGATAGCTCAATATGTGGGCTGGGGCAGGCGGCAGGGAATTGTGTGGCGCATCTGATCAAATATTTTCCGGAGGAGCTGTGATGACTGGTTCTGTTAAATTCACGCTGGATGGGCAATTGGTTGAGGCCAATGAGGGCGAAACCATTTGGCAGGTTGCGAAGCGCAACGACACCAAAATCCCGCACCTGTGTTTCAAGGATGACCCGGAATATCGCAGCGACGGCAATTGCCGCGCCTGTATGGTTGAGGTTGAGGGCGAGCGGGTTCTGGCAGCGAGCTGTGTTCGGATGCCAAGCGAGGGAATGGTGGTGATTACCGGAAGTGAGCGAGTAGAAACCAATCGCCGTCTGGTATTTGATTTGCTGGCGTCAGACATGCCCGCGCGCAACGACAGCCCTGATCCGGATGCGCATTTTTGGCAACAGGCTGAATTGGCYGGRYTGGCKGAWACSCATTTTCCCTCCGGCCGCCCGGGTGCGGGGGGTGAAATACCCCTTAGCAGTATTTTCCACGATGCCWGCCACCCTTCGATTGCGGTCAATCTGGACGCCTGCATATCCTGCACCCTGTGCGAGCGCGCCTGCCGGGATGTGCAGGTTAATGACGTGATCGGTATGGCGTCGCGCGGTGTAGGAGCGCTGCCGGTCTTTGATCAGGGCGATCCCATGGGGCTGAGCAGTTGCGTGGGCTGTGGTGAATGCGTTCAGGCCTGCCCGACGGGTGCGCTGATGGAAAAGACATTGCTGAATGGCGATGCCACAAAGCGTGAAGTTTACGCGGATAAGATTGTTGAATCAGTCTGTCCATTTTGCGGTGTGGGGTGCCAGACGGAAATATCGGTAAAGGACAACCGGATCGTCAAGGTCGACGGGCGCGACGGGCCGGGAAACCGCGGCAAGCTGTGTATCAAGGGACGGTTTGGCTTTGACTATGCATTGAACGAAAACCGCCTGACCAGGCCGCTGATCCGGCGCGAAGATGCACCCAAGCGGGGTGATATAAAACTTACGCCGGAAAACATGATGGACGTGTTCCGCGAAGCCAGTTGGGAAGAAGCAATGGAGACGGCTGCRGACGGGTTCAATGGTATCATTGGGTCGGATGGCAGCGGCGCGTTGTGTGGATTTGGTTCTGCCAAGGGTTCAAACGAAGAAGCGTATTTATTTCAAAAGCTTATACGACAAGGTTTCGGCACAAATAACGTCGATCACTGCACCCGGCTGTGCCATGCTTCCTCAGTTGCGGCCCTGTTGGAAGGTATCGGAAGCGGCGCTGTTTCGGCACCGTTTACCGATGCAGACCATGCCGATTGTATCATCGTCATCGGGACGCGCCCGGCGCAGAACCACCCGGTTGCCGCGACTTATTTCAAACAGGCGGCAAAACGGGGTGCAACACTGATCATTATTGATCCGCGTTCGCAGGGCCTGTCACGCTATGCGACCCATCCGGTTGTGCTTGAGCCGGGGCGGGATGTGGCGCTGTTGAATTCAATGATCAACGTGATCATCGAAGAGGGGCTGACGAATGAGGCGTACATCGCGGCCAATGTAGATGGCTTCGAGGCGTTGCGCGAGAAGGTGAAGGACTTTACACCGGAGGCGATGCAGGAAATTTCGGGGGTTCATGCGGATTATGTGCGTGAAATCGCCCGGCTTTATGCCACTTCGGAACGCTCAATTATTTTCTGGGGCATGGGGATCAGCCAGCATGTGCATGGCACCGATAATTCGCGCTGTCTGATYGCGCTATCCCTGATTACCGGACAGGTGGGGCGGCAGGGAACCGGGTTGCACCCGCTGCGRGGCCAGAACAACGTACAGGGC
This sequence comes from Marinosulfonomonas sp., assembly GCA_002732955.1. Classification (GTDB taxonomy): domain Bacteria; phylum Pseudomonadota; class Alphaproteobacteria; order Rhodobacterales; family Rhodobacteraceae; genus NVTR01. Next base: position 7,575 of record NVTR01000039.1, on the reverse strand, counting down.
GCGTCGGACGCCGGGCTGATTCCGATGTTTTTYCCCGATTACAAATCAGTAGAAGACGCTGATATCAGGGCGAAATATCAGGATGCCTGGGGYCGCAGCCTGGACCCGGCCAAGGGSTTGACCGTGGTTGAAATAATTAACGCGATCCACGACGASAAGATTAAGGGCATGTACGTCATGGGGGAAAACCCGGCGATGTCGGACCCGGATCAGAAACACGCCCGCGCGGCATTGGCCAAGCTGGAACATCTGGTGGTGCAGGATATATTCATGACCGAAACCGCCTGGCACGCTGACGTGATTTTCCCCGCCAGCAGTCAGGCCGAAAAGACCGGTACCTATACCAATTCCAACCGTCAAATTCAGATTGGCTACCCGGCGATTGATCCGCCGGGGGAAGCGCGTCAGGACTGGGAATTGATCGTGGAGCTGGCGCGGCGCGTTGGGGCAGACTGGGATTATAGCGACATTTCAGATGTTTATACCGAAATGATGGGGATGATGCCGTCGCTGGATAATATCAGCTGGGATCGGATTGTGGCTGAGGGGGCGGTGACTTACCCGTCGCCAAGYGCRGATGCRCCGGGGCAAGCGGTGATATTCGGCGAAGGATTYCCRACCGCTTCGGGGCGGGCGCGTATTGTGCCTGCTGATCTGTTACCACCTGATGAACTGCCGGATGAAGAATATCCGCTGGTTCTGACCACCGGGCGGATGCTGGAACACTGGCATACCGGGGCGATGACGCGCACTTCAAAGGCGTTGAACGCGCAGGAACCCGAGGCGGTGGTCTCRATGCACCCGCGCGACATTGGTAAACTGGGGTTTGAGCGGGGTCAGATGGTGAGCGTCGAAACCCGGCGCGGCGCTGTCACCTTGAAATTAAGGGCGGATCGCGATGTTACACCGGGGATGTTGTTCATGCCGTTTTGTTACGGCGAAGCCCCGGCGAACGTGCTGACCAATCCAAGTCTGGACCCGTTTGGTAAGATACCAGARTTCAAATTCTCGGCCGCGCGGATCAGTGACGCGAGCGGCGGGTCAGCAGGGTAGGTTCAGGCTTCTTCCTGAGTATCGACCAACCAGCCACCTGGGCCAGCGAYTGTATCTGGMAGCATGATGATCATTGCTTCGCGAAGRCCGATRCAGGCCATTGCGGCYAGGGCGACTTGGTCAAATGTGATAATCGTAAATTCCATCTTAAACTCTCCAACAAGAACTAGGCGGTTTYTCGCCGGTAATAGGGGCGAGAAAAGGGCAGAAATGGTTCTTTACGCGTTCTTAACTTTGTTTGGCGGGTTATTTCGTAAACAATTGAATRATCCTGGCGAAACTGTTTCGAAATTGGCAGCAAAGCTATGTATTAAAGGGGYTCTCGGGGTAGGTGACACCCGCCAGATATAGCCCTTGTGGCGGACAAACCGGGCCACATTCYGCCCGAKTCCGTGATTCCAAGGCTTTTTTTACATCCYCCGGTGTCCAACTACCTGCGCCGACTCGTTCCARTGTGCCAACGAAGCTGCGAACCTGATTGTGCAGGAATGACCGGGCGCGCAGGGTGAATTGRAATTCAGAACCGCTGGACAGCTTGATTTCYCTAATATCCAGTTGATCAAGCGTTTTAACCGGGCTTTTCGCCTGACAGTCGGTGGCGCGGAAGGTGGTGAAATCGTGATGTCCGATCAGGTGTTTGGCGGCCGTTTGCATCGCCGCCAGATCAAGCGGATGTGGCACTTGCCACACTAAGCCCTTATCATGGGTGACGGGCGCGCGCCGGGCAACAAGACGGAACAGGTAGTGGCGTTCCGTCGCGGAAAAGCGGGCGTGAAAATCATCGGTGACTTGGGAAACATCAACAATTGCAATTGGTTGCGGCTTCAGGTGGAAATTCAAGGCCTCACTTAGACGAAACGGATCCCAGTCTTTTTCCATATCACAATGCGCCACCTGAGCCAGCGCATGAACCCCCGCATCGGTGCGCCCGGCGGCGGCAATATCAGGCGCGTTGGCTTGCAGTTTACGCAGCGCGGTTTCRATTTCCTGCTGTACGGATGGRTGCGATTTCTGGCGTTGCCAGCCGGAAAAGGGGGCACCAWSGTATTCGATTTTCAGGGCGTATCTGGGCATATCAGGGGCTTAGCGTGGTACGCAGCGCCGAGCAATGGGGGTAATATCAAAGACCAGCCCCACAGGTACCAGTCGATGGAATACACCCCTACCAAACGCTGATCCCCCACCTTATGTTCCAGATAACGACTAAAGGGGCAGGCGTTTTGGTATTTTCCGACATGGCGGACCGTATGGTGCGCGGGGTGGATTCGGTTCAGGCTTCGGTATCTGAGGCGCTGTTTGAACCGGTGATCCGGCTGGGGGTGACCGGGCTGTCGCGTGCCGGCAAGACGGTGTTTATCACGTCTCTGGTGGCCAATCTGATTGATCGCGRCCGGATGCCACAACTGTTGGCGGCGTCAAACGGGGCCATTCGTGCCGCGTATTTGCGCCCACAACCCGATGATACCGTGCCGCGGTTTGACTATGAGACGCATTTGGGGTCACTGCTGTCCGCTAAACCGGTTTGGCCTGAATCCACGCGGGCAATTTCTGAGTTGCGGTTGTCTTTGAGGGTTCAGCCCTCGGGCATATTGGGGGCGGTGTCCGGGCCGCGCACGGTTCATATTGATATTGTCGATTATCCCGGAGAGTGGCTGCTTGATCTGGCGCTGATGGATAAGAGCTTTGGCGAATGGTCCGCCGAGACGTTCAAGCGGCTGGAAAGCCGTGAGATGGCGGCGGAATTTTTRGCGCTGGCGGCGGGTACGGATGGTACGGCAAAACTGGAGGAGCCGGTGGCGCAGGRTCTGGCAGCGGCTTTTGCGGGCTATTTGAATAAGGCGCGCGAGGCCGGATATTCCGACTGCACACCGGGGCGGTTTTTGTTGCCGGGTGAACTGGCGGGTTCACCTGTGCTGACATTTGCGCCATTGCCGGATGTGGGCAAGGCCAGGCGGGGCAGTCTTTATCGTGAAATGGAGCGCCGGTTTGAGGCGTATAAATCCAAGGTGGTAAAGCCGTTTTTCCGGGATCATTTTGCGCGTATTGACCGTCAGGTGGTATTAGTGGACGCGCTTGGAGCGATCCATGCCGGGCCAAAGGCAGTGGAAGATCTGCGCCACGCGATGGCGGATATTCTGGGGGCGTTTCGCCCCGGTCGAAATAGTTTCCTGTCGCGGATATTGCGCGGTAAGCGGGTGGAAAAAATACTGTTTGCCGCCACCAAGGCTGATCATTTGCATCACCACCAGCATGGGCGGTTAACCGCGATYATGGAGGCCTTGGTGAARGAGGCGCGYRSSCGSGCRGATTTCAGTGGAGCAGATACGGCGGCGATGTCTATTGCGGCGCTGCGCGCAACGGTTGAGGAAACGATTGATCATAAAGGGTCATCGCTCGATTGTGTACGCGGCAGATTGATGAGCGGCAAACGGGCGGCATTTTACCCCGGTGAGCTGCCGGATGACCCGGCGCGCCTGTTGGGACCCGCGCGCGACGGGGYCGAAAAGTGGCTGGACGCGGACTATCAGGTGATGTCGTTTGCACCGGCGGTGCTAACGCTGAAACCGGGGGATGGGCCGCCACATATCCGGCTGGACAAAGCAGTGCAGTTTTTGATCGGGGACCGGTTGTGACTATAGCGCTGATGTCAGCGACCGGGGCCGATGGGGCGGCTATTGGCGCGATCCTGYCAGCCTGGATTGATGAGACGGATTGGATGCCYCGAATWCATACCCGTGAGCAAGATTTGGAACATGGWWGTTTGCTGGTTGATGTTTGCGATGTYGCGTTGGCACGGAGTGGGGATCAGGTAGTAGGATTTCTGGCGCGRCGGGGCGATGAAATTCAGGCGTTGTATCTGGCGCGTGACGCACGTCGTCATGGCATCGGTACCAGGTTGCTGGAACAGGCCAAGAGTCAGGCAGAACAGCTTGGGTTATGGAGCTTTCAGGCAAACGGCGCAGCGCTGCGGTTTTATAAGAAACATGGGTTTATTGAGGATCAGCGCACGAACGGGGATGGCAATGATGTAGGTCTGCCGGATGTGCATATGATCTGGGAAAGGGATGCGGCATGAGCAAATCGTCGGGGCCAGTATCGGGGCCAGTGCTGATTGATCTTGAGGATGAAAAGCCTGCGCGCAAGAAAGCGGCGGYGAAAAAAACGMYTKTKGTYAARGAGCYGGGACCAGACAGTGCGCCGCCSATCCCCGAAGTGACCGAAACCGTTCCGACCGGGCAGGCGATGCAAACCGTGGCGCGACTGGCGACGCGGCCGCGTTCAAAACTGGCGCGGTGGTTTTGGGGTCTGCTGGGCAGCTTGCTRACSTTYGGCCTGTCGCYTTGGGCATGGGACGCTGTGAACGGGCTGATCGCACGCAATACCTATCTGGGGTTTGCCGCGATCGGGCTTTTGGCTGCGTTCCTACTGGTATGCCTGGCTATAATCCTGCGGGAATGGGCTGCATTTTCACGCCTTAAACGGGTGGGTGGGATCAGAAAAGCAGCGGATGCGGCGTTCATTACTGAAGATTTGGGCGCAGCGCGGGCGGTGACGCAAAAAATTGTGGCGCTTTATAAGGACCGCAAAGAGCTGGAATGGGGGCTGGAACGGCTGGATGAGCGGGTACACGATATTTTTGACGCCGAGGGTCAGTTGGGACTGGTGGAAACCGAGCTATTGGCGCCRCTTGATCTGGCGGCGCGCACAGAAATCGAAGCCGCGGCCCGTCAGGTGGCGACAGTTACTGCGATTGTGCCGATCGCGCTGGCGGATGTGGCGACGGCGCTGACGGCAAACCTGCGGATGATCCGCCGGATCGCGGAAATTTATGGTGGTCGCGCAGGTACATTGGGCAGCTGGCGACTGGCGCGCACGGTGCTAAGCCATCTCGTCGCGACGGGCGCTGTCGCTGTCGGCGATGACCTGATCGGTTCGCTCGCCGGGGGTGGGCTGTTGTCAAAACTGTCACGCCGGTTTGGTGAAGGGGTGATAAACGGTGCGCTGACCGCCCGGGTTGGGGTTGCGGCAATGGATGTCTGYCGCCCGCTGCCGTTTCGCACGCAAAAGCGCGCTTCTGTCACCGGCCTGGTGAAACGCGCGCTGGTGGGGCTGTTCGGGTCCAAGTAGCGCGCCCTTGTCCTTCTTCTGTTGCTAAATACTCAAATTTTTAACGGCTCAGGTTTACACGTCACTTTGAACCTCAGGCAGACCTGCAAAGGGCTGTACCAAATCGCCGCAGACCAGTTTCGACAGCACTTTTGGCAGCGGCCAGATCTGCGACATCGGTGCCAATACGCGATCCCGCAGGGCTGGCAAGACCCGGCTATAGGATTGATATTGCGGGGTAAATGCCCAGCTCATCCCCTGATATGCGCGCACATGCCAGCGCCGCAGCCTMGCATAAAGCGCCAGCGCCTCACGCCCCTGCGCCAAMCGCAACGCCGAGGCCAGCGCGTAGGCATCCAGCAAAGCCATATTCGCCCCTTGCCCCAGTTGCGGGCTGCTTTTGTGGGCGGCGTCGCCGATATGAACCAGCTCATCCTGCCAGACCCGGCTCAGCGTGCCGTGGGTGTAGTTGGTCATGGTCATCTGGCTGTGATCGGTGATCTGGTTGATGAACGGTGTGAATTTGGGCCAGAGCGTTGTGGCCTCTTCAATCCAGTTGTCCAGCGGGCGGGCCAGCCAATTGGGATGATCGTCCTTGGGCAAGGACCAGAACACGGTGGCTTTGTCTCCGCTTTYYCCYGGCAACYGGCCGATCGGCAGCACCCCCATCATTCGCTCAGCCCGGCGATACATCTGTGAGAGCTGGTTGCTGGGCAGGTCCGTGTCGTCGGGCCAGTCAACGGTTCCCCAAAGCGCACCGAAAGGCAGGGTTTTACCCTTCAGCGGCGAAAGCGGTGAACCCGCGCCGGTGCTGTCGACAATCAAATCAAAGACCTCGGATTGCTCGCCATCAGTAAAGATCAAAGCGCGGGGTTCGGGRGTAACACCCGCGATTTTATGACCAGTATGCAGCGACGCCCCGGCTTTCACCGCGCCCTGTAGCACAGCTTCGAACAGTGCCGAGCGGTGCAGGGCAAGGCCGAAGCGACCCGACCCGGACCGGGTGTAGGACACGTCCAGAACAGTTCGCCCGGTTTGCGCTTCATGCCCCAGCATACGGGTGATTTTACGACCACAGCCAAGCGCGATGTCCGCGGTGCCAATCCGGTGCAGAACGTCCAGCCCAACCGGCTGAATTACCAGACCTGAGCCAACCGGTGCCGGGCTCTCGAACTGGTCGAAAATATGGACTTCATGGCCATCGTTAGCCAGCAGAGCCGCCGCTGCGAGCCCCCCAATACCTGCCCCTGCAATCGCAATTATCACTGGGTTTCCTTATATTTGCCGCGTTCTTGCTATCGTGTCACAGTTGAAAGCACCACTGCGAAACTGCGGCTAAAAGGTAAGGTATTCACGTACTTGTGAGGCTGACCGGCGCGCGGTAGTTTTGGGTACAGAAATGATACGGACCGGGACGGTTTATGGAAATTATTCTGAGTTTAGCCTTGATTTTCTTGGTTTTCAGCCACTTTGGGTTGAGGAAAAAGGTCAAAAATCTGGAAGCTAGGATGGCGGCCCTTCGGGGGGCAGAGCCACAGGTTGCCGGGACGGATGATGCGCCGGTTAGCGATCAGATAGCGGCGACAACGCCGACGGCGGCGGCTGAGGCTGAGGGCGCGGGCCCTTGGGAAAAATCGGCAGTGAAAGACGCTGAAGATGAGACAGTCAACATTGAGTTGCCGCCGCGAGAAATTATAGATGATACACCGCCAAAGGCCTTTGTTCTCAAGCCTGAAAACATCGCGAAAGCTGGTAAATGGCTGGCGCAGAACTGGTTTCTGGCGGTGGCGGCGCTGTCACTGGCGCTGGCCGGCGTGTTTATGGTTCAGTACGGCGTTGAACAGGGCCTGATCACGCCGTTCTGGCGGGTGATGGGTGCTGCTTTTCTTGGTATCGCCCTGATCGGCGCGGGTGAATTTGTGCGCCGTCGCTGGGGCGATGGCGACCAAAGCCACACGGCTTATTTGCCGTCGACATTTGCCGGGGCTGGGTTGGTGGCACTGTTTGCGGCCGTGTTGGCCGCGCGCCAAATGTATGGGCTGATCGGGTCGGAAACCGCGCTGATTTATCTGGTTATGGTGTCCATCGTAGCGATTGTGCTGGGCTGGTATTACGGGCCGTATCTGGCGGTTGTTGGTATCCTTGGTTCACTTGCAGCACCGTTTCTGGTGGGCGGTGAAAGCAGCGCGCCGCAGTTGTTTTTCTACTATTTCGCCATAGTCGTGGTGGCCGCATTGGCAGTGGATACTGTCAAACGTTGGGCCTGGGTGTCGGTATTGGCGCTGGTGTTTGGCTATATCGCGGCCTTTGTAATTTTCGACAAAAGTGCCGGCGACGAGCATTTCCTGGCCTTCGCGCTGATCACAGCCGTGGCGTCGGTCACGATCCCGCAGCGGAGCCTGTGGCCAAGCCATG
>NVTR01000038.1 GCA_002732955.1 Marinosulfonomonas sp. | reverse complement strand
ATTTCCAATTTTTGCAGGGCATGTCCATAGGGGGCATACCAGTCAGCGAAAAAGCAACAAGAGGCTAGTCCATGAATTCGAAGGAAGATCACCAAAACTTTAAGCGATCTGTAGCGAGCCTTATTTCCGAAGAATTACACCTGCGGCGTGGCATGTCAGTTTCTGAGTACACATCTGTGTGCCGCAAGGCATGGGATGAATGTCAGGCATCGCCTGGCTTCGATATGAAAGTCCTAATTGATCCTCTGACATCCGCTTCGCAAATACTTGCCAAATCGTCTGACGAATATGTTCATTGGAGAGTGGGCGATTTCATCGATCTGGACACAACGCAATCCATGGAGATTACATGCGAAGCGATAGGAGCGGTCCGACCGGACTTCAGCACTGCACTGGAAGAAGGTACACCGCTGGTTGACATTGAACCTGAGGTTCCTGAAGCACAGCGCTATCTCTTGGGTGTTTTCGACGTGCTCGGCTTCTCCGCATGGCTTGAGCAGGAGGGACTCCAAGCAGTGGAGGCAGTCTATGAAATATTGATGTCGGACGTTGCTTCAAAGGAATCAATCCGCTCGGTAAACGTTAATCGGATCGGTCGTGATCAGCTGAGTACTAGTTTTGGAATGACACCAATCAACCATGTGCACTTCAGCGATACAATCATTCTGTGGGTGCCTCTCGCTCAACATTTCATTGCACCTTTCATGGCAAGATGTGCCGACTTAGTCTGTGATGCGTTAAAGCTAAGTGTACCGCTGCGTGGTACGCTAGCAGTTGGGGAAGCCATTATGCACAAGGAAACGTCTACGTTCGTGGGAATGCCGATCGTCGAAGCCGCTAAACTTGAAGCAGCACAGGATTGGCTTGGAGTATGCTTGGGCCCTTCAATGTTGGCGCATGATGTCAGCCGCGAATTTGATCCAAATTTTGTCCTGCCTTTTAATGTCCCTTTCAAAAAGGGACGCGCAGGAGTTGTCTCCGGGCTCGCCTTAGACTGGCCGAGAAGATATCGTGAACGATTTGGATCATCACCAAAGAGATCAATGGACGTGATCGACAAATCGCCAGCGCATCATAAATACTACGAGAATGCGGCTGAATTCATTGAGTTTTCGGCAGATGCGGTGCTGCGTACCGATGGCTTCCAAGGCATAAATCTTGATCAACTCGTTGTGAAAGTGTTGCAAGCGAGGGAATCCAATAGTTCGCTGTCCCGAGAGGACGAACTGTCGCTGAGAGATTTATTCCGGGCCGGGGAAGACGGTGCTCGTGTGAGCGAATTCCTCACCGCTTCAGTTAACGATAGCGATATTCCAGAAGTTCCAAGTAACCTTCCATCGCCAATAGAACAACAACTTCATTTGCTCAAGGATGCAGCTGATGGTGAGGCTAGCTTCTTTCAGCTTGTACCGACATTGATCGAAATCGTGCATTCCCGCTTTACGGGGGAGCCACTTCAAGCCGAGGCCACCGCAACACTCAATCAATTGGCGAGTGTCATGGGTGATGGCCCAAGCATCGCTAACTATCTTCGAAACCTTGCCGGTGGCAAAAAGCCAAGAATTCCAGGGAATGCTCGCCCTGGAATTAAGTCACTACTTAAGGACACAAGAAACTGGATCGAAAAGCGTGAGGTTCCTGATCCGATTATTTCCCGAGTTGCCAATGATTGTATCCAAATTGCGGTAGAACCCGATGGTATCTTACCAAGCAGTACGTCACGCGCTTTGGATACCATTAAGCTGACAGGAGAGCCTTGGGTTGAAGTGGCGGATTTTCTTTTTTCATTGATGTCGCACAATGATCAGGCTGTGCCGAAAATGGCAAATAAGCGGCTGCGTGCGCATCTTGAACGCATAAAGATCGTTGCAGAACCAGCAGGCGTTCAGCCGTTGCGCATACACGATATTATAGCGGTTGGTATTGGCGACCCACCTACAGAACTAAACTTGTATGCTCTTACTAAAATGCTGCTCGCATCGACGGAACGAAACGAAGAGTTGCCCGATGAAATTGAAATATTAATTAGTACGTTTGAGGCGTCCGCGCCAGAACGAAAAATTCTAGCTGATTGCCTGTGGGCAATTGGTAGAGGTGTAGAGTTGCCTTCACCACCGGAACCAGACGATCTCCCGCGCGCTATCTATGTTGCGCTCCTCCAGCTGCATGCATTTGTGGATCACAAACCGATACCACTTTCGCCTGAGCTGCTTGGGCTAGCTGTTATCCATGCACGTTTTTCAAGCAGGAAACTCGGCGATTGCTCACTATTATCTTTGACGCTGCTCGCAAGGGCGGGCCAAGAATTCGCTGCTGTTGCCGAATATCTTTTGAACGTGTCCAAAGGCCAAGCAGCTTCTCCCGCGCCGCAAGTAACGGATCCAGAATTAGCTCGGACAGTAGCGGAGGTTCGAACTTTGTCCATGCCACAAGTGGGCGGTATTCGGATGATGTTAAAAAAGGCTGATCCAGAAATCAAAATAGAAGATCAAGCATCTCAACAATCCGCTCCCTAAAGCTTCAACTTATTAACGAACCTGCTTGGCCTCGTTGTCAGCTAAGACTTCTGATCATGAAACAAACCAGAGAAATTTTCAATTTGGATTTGCYTYGTWGWWRKMCKWYCAWSSWRCMGWYSTMGSAWMWCMSRYYASSATSCYWKTSKSCGCGNWWKRYSASAWATSRAMGSRGYSWKYRKWYYRYWKAMCKTSAAYGGCMRCTTTSWMSMKYTSCTYGGSYWYWCKWKSMASYYGCAGMGAATGACKGGAATCCGCCCTTCACGTCGAAATGTGCTTGGTGCAGCATTGGTCACTGAAGGCTCTGACCGGTAGTTCGGCTTTAGGCCGTTCGCGCCATATGGGTCTACAGCAGCGAAGCCTGCAAAGTTGCGCTTGTCGTCATCGACACATGCCGAAACGAAGGTCTCCTTTCGCCCTGTCTACCAAGGTTTCAGAGATCAGCCATTCAAGGGGGGTCAGTCCTCTGGCTTAAACTTTTGGCCCGACTAGCTGGCTACCTGACTACCTCGGCTTACGGTCGCTCAGACTGCCCGTGCCTAACCAAGCTGCTCGGGAATCTGTGACAGAGCCGCACCCATCAGAGAGCGGTCAAGATGAGGGAAAAGGGAGGTCGGCCACGGCTGGCTTCAGGTGCCGAGCGGACCCTTTCTGGACCCTTTTCTTTCGGTGATCAGGAATATTTATTCATTAAAACAAGTTGTTATGGATGAGTATGGTCCCTACCGCCGGAGCCAATTTTCTCTAACAATTACAAAATATTGCGATAGTTTTTGGGTGAACTTAGCAAACGAAAAATCAGCGACCTGCCGCAGAGGTAACATCTTGGGTAACAATCGATTCTCCACAWATAWTTTTTGTTCACCGTCCATAATTTCTTTAAATTCATCCTCTGGAATCGCAGCAACACGCAGGGCGGTCTTTTGCTGGCGTTCCGATATGCCAGCTTCGCGGGCGGCTGATGTGCGAGAAACCAAGGGGCCGCTGGCGACATCGGTTTAGATGCCTTTGGAACCCATTCGGCAATCATTCCAATTATGAAAACTTGCGCCTAAGCGTAACCAACATTTCCGGCGATTGGTCGCCAAGCAAACGCGCATCAATTTGAAGTTGCCTACCAAGCGCCGCGTGAATAGTTCTAATTATCGCATTGTGTTCGCTCACTTCGGAGTTTGAACCTTCATCTTCAACAGTTTCAGCCTCAGCAACTGCCCGTTTTGGTAGAATACGAAACCCCGGCGACAAGCCCGGAACCAGACCAGCGCCCAGCCCGGCCAAGAAATCGCGGACATAACCGGCTTCCTGCAATTATGGCGCGATTGTTGCCTCGAATGTCAAAGCGTCGTCGGTTTCCTTCAGGGTCAACGTGCCTGCCCCCGGCTTGCCAGTGGCCGGTCGTATGATTGCCCAACCAGAAAATGAATGTCTTCATCTGGCCGATCCACACGATAGGCAAATGCGCCGTCACWAAGAGCTGCGTRCGCAGGAAAAGGCCAACAAACTACCCGTCAAAATGTCCGCCGTGATGGCCGCCCTGATGATACCWACCCTTCTGATGATCCGTATTTTTCCAGTCATCATCCGCTGGATCAACGTAATGACCATGTGAACATGGGCAAATTCCGGCACTGAATCACCAAAGATTCAGCACAATTTTGCCCACGCTTCATCACGAGCCCGTGGTTAGGTCTTCCCAATGACTTCTGCAATTACAACGTCATTGGGTAGGGACGAATACTACCAGCTGCTCTGGAGGGAACGCTGCCATGGAATACGAAGATCCCCGCGGACATAAACGCGAGATAGAAGACGATTCTCATCATAAGCAGGATCGTGAAAAAGAAATCAAAACCGACGATGATGACGATGACGATACCGATGACGACTATCACTATACTGATTGGGCCAGCATCTAATAACGGTTTTCTAATTTGCTGACGCCGCGCTAGACTCCGGGTCGGAGGGACCCGATGTCTGAACCTGTCTCAAGCATTCGCAATCTTGGCCCGGCGTCTGAAAWACAATTCGCCCGCGCCGGTATACATACGGCGCAGCAATTGCGTACACTTGGCGCTGATGCGGCCTACCGCATGTTATTACAAAGCGGCTCGCGCCCACATTTCATCGGGTATTATGTGCTGGTTATGGGCCTGCAAGGGCGGCCATGGAACGATTGCAAAGGTGGCGAAAAAGACGCGCTGCGTGAAAAATTTGATGCCCTGAAGGCCAGTTCACATGATAAGGGCCGCTCTGATTTAGAGACGGCCCTTAATATTATCGGSGTTGTYGATCGCGCCGGTTAGCCAACCAGTTCCATCCCGGAAAAGAAATATGCGATCTCTTCAGCAGCCGTTTCCGGCGCGTCCGAACCATGTACAGAATTCTCACCAACRGATTCAGCAAACTCAGCCCGGATTGTACCAGGCGCTGCATCGGCCGGATTGGTCGCCCCCATAACTTCGCGGTTCTTGACGATGGCGTTTTCGCCTTCCAGAACCTGAACCACCACCGGCTCGGACGACATGAATTCGCACAGCTCGTCGTAAAACGGGCGCGCGCTATGCACCGCGTAAAATTGCCCGGCCTGCGCCTTGGTCAGGTGAATGCGCTTTTGCGCCACAACCCGCAGCCCGGCATCCTCAAACTTGGCAACGATTTTGCCGGTCAGGTTACGTTTTGTGGCGTCTGGTTTGATAATCGAAAATGTGCGTTCTAGTGTCATTATTATGCCTCTTGATCGGTAATACCGGCAGACCCCGTGCCTGCCTTCAATTTCCGGCTCGCCCTAACACGGCTATTGGGCCATGAAAACCCGCCGCGATAACTTTCAAAACACCAGTCCTTCTTCTGTTCTTAAATACTCCCGCCGGAGGCTTCCAGCGCGCGCCCTTAGCGCGCATCAAAAGAAGTGACGCCGCAGGCGWCTCAATTTGACGAAAACCGCAATTGACCCGCGCCGCTAGCTGGGGCAAACCCCCGGCCATGCTACGTATAGAAAACATCACCTACGCCATTAACGGCCGCCCGTTATTTGAAAACACCAGCGCCGTGATCCCAACTGGTCACAAAGTTGGACTGGTCGGGCGCAATGGCACCGGAAAAACCACGCTGTTTCGACTGATCCGGGGCGAACTGGCGCTTGAATCAGGCCAGATCAGCCTGCCCAAACGTGCGCGCATCGGYGGTGTCGCGCAGGAAGTCCCGGGCAACGAAGTTTCCCTGATTAATACCGTTCTGGCTGCTGACACGGAACGCAGCGACCTGATGGCCGAATCTGAAACCGCCACTGATGCTGCCCGGATCGCCGATATTCAAACTCGTTTGAACGATATCAACGCCTGGTCCGCCGAAGCRCGCGCTGGCACAATCCTGAAAGGGCTTGGATTTACCCACGCCGAACAACAACAGCCCTGCTCGGCTTTCTCCGGCGGCTGGCGGATGCGCGTGGCACTGGCCGGGGTGTTGTTTTCCCAACCCGACCTGTTGCTGTTGGATGAACCGACAAACTATCTTGATCTCGAAGGCGCCCTGTGGCTTGAAAACTACCTTGGTCGCTATCCACATACCGTGATCATCGTCAGCCACGATCGCGCCCTGCTGAACCGCGCCGTSGGTTCRATCCTGCATCTGGAAGATCGCAAGCTYACGTTTTATCAGGGCGTTTACGACACATTTGCCACAACCCGCGCGGCACGTCTGGCAGTAGCCGACGCTGAAAACCGCAAAACAGAAGCCCGGCGCGCGCATCTGCAAAGCTTTGTTGATCGTTTCCGCTACAAAGCCAGCAAGGCCAAACAGGCGCAGTCGCGGATCAAAATGCTCTCCAGCCTGAAATCTATTTCCACACCTCAGGAAGCAGCACTGAAACGCTTTACCTTCCCCGAACCAGAAGAACTTTCACCGCCAATTATTGTGCTGGAAAACGTATCCGTCGGCTATGACGACAGGGCGGTTCTAAAACGCCTGARCCTGCGCATTGATCAGGATGATCGCATCGCATTGCTGGGCCGCAACGGTGAAGGAAAGTCCACCCTTGCCAAGCTGTTATCGGATCGTCTTAAACCAATGGACGGGCGTATGAACACCGCGAACAAGCTGCGCGTGGGCTTTTTTGCGCAGCATCAGGTGGAAGAACTTTAYGTCGATGAAACCCCRATWGAYCACATCCGCCGCATGCGCCCGACCGAGACTCCCAGCCGCCTGCGCGCACGCTTGGGTGGCTTTGGCATCGGCGCTGAACAGGCGGAAACGCTGGTTGGTAAACTATCGGGTGGGCAAAAAGCCCGACTGTCACTGATGCTCGCCACCCTGGACGCCCCACACCTGCTGATCCTCGATGAGCCGACCAACCACCTGGATATCGAAAGCCGCGAAGCCCTGGTMGAGGCGCTGACCGCCTACACCGGTGCTGTCATTCTGGTCAGTCACGATATGCACCTGCTGTCGATGGTTGCTGATCGACTCTGGCTGGTGAAAGACGGCCATGTCGCCCCTTACGAAGAAGATCTGCAAGCCTATCGCAAAATGCTGCTGACGGTGGACAAACCCAAAGATAAGCAAAAATCAAAACCTGCCGCAAAACGCGCCAGCCGGGAYKMYRTKYWYNCGCNAYGKYCAGAGGTGCGCAAATGCGAAGAACGGGTGGGCAAGCTGAACCAGATGAGCGATAAACTGGCCACCAAACTTGCCTCGCCTGCGCTTTATGAAGATGATAAAAAAGGCGAGGCGGAGGTTTGGCAAAAGAAATACGCCGAAGTGATGAACGCCCAGGACCGCGCCGAAAGCATGTGGATGACCGCACTGGAAAAACTTGAAAAGGCAACGGCTTAGACGTGGACCTTACAGTACATATCACAGCCTTTGTCACACTGCTGGTGGTTATCGACCCCATAGGCCTCGCGCCAATGTTCGTGGCCCTGACGGCCGGTGCCGACAAAAGCCACCGGCGCGCCATTGCATTGCGCGCCTGTGGTATTTCCATTCTGCTACTAACCCTGTTTGGCCTGTTTGGCGAARCCGTACTGGGATTTGCMGGTATTTCGCTGCCAGCCTTTAGAATTGCGGGTGGAATCCTATTGTTCCTGACCGCGCTCGACATGTTGTTTGAACGCCGTACCAAACGACGCAAAGGCCAGAAATCCAGCGGTGACGACCCCTCTGTATTCCCGCTGGCAACCCCGTTAATCGCCGGGCCCGGCTCCATCGCCACAATGATCCTGCTGACAGGTCAGGCACAAGACGCCGCTGGCATCTTCGCTGTTCATCTGGTCATGTTTGCGGTGATTGTCATTGTGTTGATCTTTTTCCTCGCCGCTGGCCTGCTGGAACGTATCCTTGGCGAAACCGGCATCAACGTGGTGACCCGCCTGCTTGGCATGTTGCTCGCGGCATTGTCAGTACAATTTGTGCTGGATGGGCTAACAAGTTACGGCCTTGCGACCGGCTTGGGCTGACAAACGCTCAAATCGCTCCTATCTGTAAGGGATGACTGGATTTACACATGGATAATGATGAGGTCGCCCGCCTAGCCTACCTGATCCTGCTGGCATTGGCCGTAGGTGGTTGGTTCATTGTMGAACAACGCCAAAACCTGGGCCGSRTGRTCAAACAAGCCGCTGTCTGGGGGATGATATTCATCGGTGCAGTCGCCGCCGTTGGCCTGTGGTCGGATATCCGTGACGATGTGTTGCCGCGACAGGCCGTGGTCGGAACTGGTATTATCGAGGTGCCAAGGCGGTTCGACGGACATTATTATCTGACACTGCAACTGAACAGTGTCGATGTGGAATTCATTGTCGATACCGGTGCAACGGATGTGGTTCTTACCATGCAAGACGCCCGGCGCGTTGGACTTGACCCCGACAATCTTGCGTTTTCCGGCCAGGCAAACACCGCCAACGGCATCGTGCGCACCGCCTTCACCCGCGTGGATGAAGTCCGCCTGGGCGACATCATTGACCGAAACCTGAGCATCTCGGTTAACGGTGGTAAAATGGATGGCTCATTGCTGGGGATGTCTTATCTGCGTAGGTTTGAAAGCATTGAAATCCGGGGCGACAAGTTGCTGCTAACGCGGTAGTTTTTTTAAGAGAAAACTTATCCAAAATTTTCAGAAAATTTTGTTACCTTTTTGCACTCTCAGCTTTCATCGCCCATTTGCCGCTCTCCTGTGACCAGTATTGCGCCGCGCATCCGGCCTCGGTCAGGCTTTTCCATTGGCCTCGTGCATTTTCTAAGGCCGTCACATCGTTGCCGTCAAACAGGATGCAAACCCGTTCCATTTCTTCGACTTCACCTGCCGCCACATTGGCCCCGTCGACGCACATAAGACAGGCTGATCCGTTTGGGTTTTCGTCACCYTGGGTTAGCAGTATCGGCTGCTCGGCGTCGAATTCACCCCCCGACAGCCCGTGCGCCTGAAAGCCTTCATCGGGACCAAGCCACAGCTTTTCGTCCAGCCATTTCAGCCGCTCAACCGACCCACCGCGCAGCAAAACCCGCCAACCCGCGCCGCGTGCCTTTGAAAGCAACATCGGCAACGTGTCTTCCAAAGGTGAACGGGTCAGGTGGTAGAAAAACGCAACCCCCATCAGCTTTCAAACTTATCCGCAATTAGCCGGTTCAGCGCCAGAACGCCCCAACCGGTTGCGCCCTTGGGTGCAAATGCTGTCGGGGTTTTGGTGCTGGCAACACCGGCGATATCCAGATGAATCCATGGTGTTTCGTCTTTCACAAACCGTTTCAAAAACTGCGCTGCCGTAATTGAACCCGCGGTGCGCCCGCCGATATTTTTCATGTCGGCCACGTTGGATTTCAGCAGATCATCATAGGCCTGCCCCATGGGCATCCGCCACGCCCCTTCACCCTCAGCATCGGCGGCTTTCAGGAACCAATTGCTTAGCTGGTCATCATTGGAAAACACCCCGGCATTTTCGTGCCCCAGCCCGATGATAATAGCACCCGTCAAGGTCGCCAGATTGATCATCGCAACAGGTTCATATTTTTCCTGCGCGTACCAAAGAATATCACACAGTACCAACCGCCCCTCGGCGTCGGTATTKATGATCTCAACCGTGTCACCCTTCATTGATTTYACCACGTCACCGGGGCGCATYGCGCGACCGTCGGGCATATTTTCAACGATMCCGACAATACCGACCACATTGGCCTTGGCGCGGCGCATCGCCAGTGTCTTCATCACCCCCGACACCACGCCAGCRCCACCCATATCCATGGTCATGTCTTCCATGCCAGCGGCTGGTTTGATGCTGATACCACCGGTATCAAAAACCACGCCTTTGCCAACCAGCGCAAAGGGTTTTTCCTTACCGCCCCCCTGCCATTCCATCACCACAACCTTAGACGGGCTTTCAGAACCTTCACCTACGGCCAGCAGAGTATTCATCCCCAGCTTTTTCAAAGCGGCTTCTTCCAGAACCTGAACTTTCAGGCCAAGCTTCGTAAGCTCTTTCAAACGCTTGGCAAATTCAACGGTGGTCAGGACATTTGAAGGCTCCGACGTCAGATCRCGGGTAAAGAACACGCCTTCAGACAGCGCCGACAGGCTGGCAGCATTGTCCGAAACCACCTTTGGATTTGACACCAWAACCGTAACCGCACCCTCGGGTTTCACCTCATCGGTCTTATGGTCAACAAAGCTGTAGGCCCGCAGGCTCAGCCCCAGGGCCAGTTCATCCGCGCGTTTCAGGTTGCCCAGCAACACCAGCAATTCTGCACCAGATTTAGCACCCCCAATCGCCGCCCCGGCTTTGCGGGCATCTGCGACCTGAGCATTACGTTCCAGTTTAACAACCTGAACAGCGCTTGCGGCCATACCGGAAGGGAACGCCAGATCCTTGGCTTCGCCTTGTTTCATAGCCTCGAACACGTCACTGCTCACAAACCGCCCCAGCGCGCCTTTGCTCAGTCGGTTAACCCTGCGCGCCGATTGGTTTAACCGCCCCTCGGAACCGATGGTCAGGGCAACCCGGCCCTCAAACCCGGCAATTGCATCAAGTTCGATAGCRGYAAATTTAAGTGTAATGGGCGTGGTCATGGGGATCCTTTCGGGGAAGTTTTCCCGAACGTAGTCGTCCAAACAAGGATTGACCAGATATGAGTTTTCCCCACCTGCACAATCAGATACTGTGCTTTCAAAATWATCGGGCAAACCTGGAAAAGGTGATACGTGGCAAAATTCGACAAATACATATTGTCGCAACTGATCGTGCTGTTTGGATTCTTCTCACTTGTATTGGTGCTGGTATATTGGGTAAACCGCGCCGTTGCGCTGTTTGACCAACTGATCGCTAACGGCCATTCTGCATTGGTGTTTCTGGAGTTCAGCGCCCTGACGCTGCCAAACGTAATCCGACTTGTCCTGCCTATGGCCGCCTTTGCCGCCTCAATTTATTGCGCTAACCGACTTGCCTCTGACAGTGAACTGGTGGTGGTTCAGTCAACTGGATATTCCCCTTACCGTTTAGCGCGTCCGGTGTTGATGTTCGGGATCATTGTGGCTTTGATGCTTTCAGTTCTCACCCATTTTCTGGTGCCCGCCAGCCTTGCACAATTGGAAATTCGCAAGGCCGAAATTGAATCCACGGCAACCGCCAGACTAATGCGCGAAGGGACATTCCTTCATCCGGCACCGGGTGTCACATTTTATATCCGTGAAATTGGTCCCGACGGGGCCATGGTAAATTTGTTCCTGTCTGACAGCCGGAATCCCGATCATCAGACTAATTATTCCGCGCGCCGCGCCCTGTTGGTCAAAGGTGAAACTGGACCAAAACTGGTCATGTTTGATGGACTGGCTCAGGATTTACAAAACCAGGGTCAGTTACTTTCTACCACCAGTTTTTCAGAGTTTGTATTTGATATCGGCCCGCTGGTGACATCCTCGAAAAACACACTTTTGCGACCCAAGGAAMTGGCGACSCGCGACCTTATTTGGCCAACCGAAGATATAATAAAAGAAGCCCGGACCAGTCGCGCTTCCCTTTTACAGCTTGGCCATGAAAGAATTTCACAGGCATTGTTAAGTATAGTKTTAGCCTTAATAGGTTTCTCGGCAATCCTGATGGGCGGATTTAGCCGTTTCAGCATGTGGAAGCAAATACTGGTRGCGTTGTTGRTGATACTTGTCCTGAAAACGCTGGACAATTACATGAACGATTTTGCCCGGAAAAAYGATCAACTTTGGCCACTGGTGTATTTTGCGACGCTTGTTGGGTTTTTCATTGCTTATGTCATGCTTTGGTATTCTACCCGCCCRACATTATTCAGGCGCCGGTCGCTCCGAGGAACAACATGAGGCTGTATCTWTATTTTGCCCGGCGTTTTGCCACTGGTTTCCTTGGCCTGTTCTTAGTGTTTTTCCTGTTGTCCGGCCTAATAGAAATGATTGAAGTCCTGCGTAGATTTGACAGTTCCGAAATTGGATTTTTCGAAATCCTGCGTTTGACGGTCTTGAAAYTACCCAAAGGTCTCTATCAGATTTTGCCGCTGGTGGTTATGCTTGCCACGCTAACTCTATTCCTCAGTTTTGCAAAATCCAGCGAAATGGTTGTCGCTCGGGCCGCAGGCCGTTCGGCTTTGCGTAGCTTGCTGGCCCCAATCATAGTCGCCCTGATTATTGGCGCTTTAAGTGTTGCTGTTTTCAATCCAATTGTCGCCGCCACTTCTAAACAATACGAAGTGTTGGCAAACAAATATAACAAAGGAAAGTCATCGATATTGTCCGTAAGCCGTGAAGGGCTGTGGTTGCGGCAGGGTTCCGAGGATGGTCAAACTGTCATTCGCGCCGATCGGGCCAATCTTGATGGCACAGAACTGTACAACGTAACCTTCATCGGATTTGCCTTTGACGGACTTCCAAGCTACCGGATTGATGCGCAAAGCGCGCGGCTGGAAACCGGTGCCTGGGTGGCAACGAATGCAAARGAATGGCGTTTCAAGCARGGTGAAAATGCCGAACTGACTTCAAAGCTTTCACCGGAACTGACAATATCTTCCGATCTTACAGCGGATCAGATMCGWGACGGTTTTGGCGCCCCGTCTTCAATTCCGATATGGGAACTACCAGCGTTTATTAAACGACTTGAGCGCGCAGGCTTTTCAGCCCGCCGCCATCAGGTCTGGCTGCAAACTGRAYKSKYWYAWYCATTACTGTTGGCCACAATGGTTATGATTGGGGCGGGTTTCACCATGCGCCACACCAGATTTGGGCGYACAGGGGTTATGATTTTGTCAGCCGTCGCTATGGGTTTTTCAATTTATTTCATCCGAAATCTTGCACAAATTCTGGGTGAAAATGGCCAAATCCCCATTTTACTGGCAGCATGGGCCCCGCCCATAGCAGGATTAATGCTGGCATTGGGGATAATATTGCACATGGAGGACGGGTGATTATGCACCTGCTCCGGGGGGTATTGTTCGCGTTTTTCTGCACTTTTGGCTCTGTCGCCGCTCAGGCTCAGGTCGCAACATTGCGTGCGGATAACGTCAGCATTCAGAGTGATAATACAATCACCGCGTCTGGGAATGTCGAAATCTTGGCCGGTGAGGCGCGATTAAGTGCCAGCAGCATCACCTATTACGCGGCCACCAACACGCTAAAAATAGAAGGGCCCATTGTTCTTAGTCAAGGGAGCGAAACGCTTTTCCTTGCAAGCTCTGCCGAGCTGGACAGCGACTTGCAAAATGGCATTCTTCTTAGTGCGCGGATGGTGTTGGATGAGCAATTGCAAATTGCTGCAGCGGAAATCAATCGTGTCGACGGACGTTATACTCAGCTATACAAATCCGTCGCTTCATCGTGTCGAATTTGCGCCGGAAGCTCGGCCCCGCTTTGGGAAATCCGTGCGACGAAAATCATCCACGACCAGTTGGAACGCCAGCTTTATTTTGAAAATGCTACATTACGAGTAGGCGATATYCCGGTTTTTTACATTCCCCGATTACGCCTGCCTGACCCGACACTGAAACGCGCAACTGGTTTCATGACCCCAAAATTCCGCACTTCAAGTCGCTTGGGAACGGGAATAAAAGTCCCATATTTTGTAAAAATYGGCGATCACGCAGATTTAACATTTACACCCTACATTTCCTCCGAAACCAAAACTTTGGAACTTCGGTACCGACAGGTATTTGCTACCGGCAGATTGCATTTTGATGCCGCACTAACCAAAGATACCCTGCTGCCCGGTTCAAATCGCGCATACCTGTTTGGTACCGCAAATTTTTCCTTGCCCCGAGACTTCGACCTTAAGTTTGATTTCGAATTGGTGAGCGACCCGGCTTACCTTTTGGATTATGGTTTTTCCGGCAAGGACCGCCTGGATAGCCAGATTTCCATCACCCGAACCCGCGCGCAGGATTATTTCAATGCCGGTCTGATTAATTTTACAACTTTGCGCGGCTCGGAACTGGCAATCGATGATCAATTACCAAATTTTCAGGGTGAAATTTTCTACGAACGTCGCTTCTATCCAGAGAAATTAGGTGGYCAGGGTGTTTGGTCACTTGGGTTGGAAAGCCATAACCGCTCATCCACCGTTAATCAACTGGGCCGCGATGTTACCCACCTTGGAGGGCGGTTAAATTGGGGGCGCAGCGAAACATTTCGAAACGGAATGGTAGGGCGCATTGCAGGTGAGTTGGTCGCCGATGCTTATCAGATTGCGCAGGATACGACTTTCGCAAATTCGTTGGCATTCGTAACCCCGGCTGTCGAAGCAGAGCTGCGCTGGCCATTGGTAAAATCCGGTTCAGGTGGTGCAACATTGGTATTCGAACCCGTCGCTCATCTTGTCTGGACAAGAAATCTGGGCGCGAATGTCCCTAATGAAGACAGCACATTGGTCGAATTTGACGAAGGTAACCTGTTCTCCATTTCGCGCTTTCCGGGGGATGACCGCTTTGAAAGCGGCACCCGCGCAACGCTTGGGTTCAAATGGACGCGCTTTGATCCGCAGGGCTGGTCCCTTGGATTGTCCATGGGAAGAGTATTTCGYGACTCTGATCCMGGCCAATTCACCACAGCATCCGGTCTTGACGGATCCCGGTCTGACTGGCTTGCTGCGGGTCAGGTTAARTTTGACAATAAACTTGCCCTGACCGCGCGCGCACTTTTTGCTGATGAWTTTAGCGTGACCAAGGCCGAAACACGTATCAGTTGGGCCAGCCAGAACCTGTCGCTTGCCACGACATATAGCTGGATCATTCCCGACACCGCAGAAAACCGCCCCGACCTGACATCGCAAATGACATTTGACGGGAATTTYACCATTCAGCGCAACTGGGATGCCAACCTGGAATTGCTTTATGATTTTGAAGCCCAAAAAGGCACCAAAGCTGCCCTTGGTCTGGTCTACAGCAACGAATGTATCAGCGTTGATCTTTCCCTCTCGCGCCGCTTCACTTCCTCGACTAGTGTAACGCCAACAACGGATGTAGGTCTGTCGGTATCATTGCTGGGATTTGGATCCGGCAGAGGATCAGCGGCACGGACTTGTAGTGGATTATGACAAAACGGACCAAACAGATGTTTTTACCAACCTCCCGTATTTTTCTGGCATTGACGCTTGGACTGGTTCTGCTGCCGTTGGCGGCTTYGTCCCAAGGACTATTCACGCCGGTTGCTTATGTAAACGACAGCGCCATCACAAACTTTGAGCTGCAACAGCGTATCTTGCTGCTGGAAACCCTGCGCACCCCMGGGGACTTGGAAAAAGAAGCGATGGAGCGCCTGATRAATGAACGTCTTCAGCTTTCTGCAAGCGCGCGCGCCGGTATCAGCCTGTCGACAGAGGAAATAACAGCCGGAGTTGATGAATTTGCAGAGCGCGCCGATTTAACCGGCGAGCAATTCCTGGCCCGACTCGCCACCGCAGGTGTGGCGGCTGATAGTTTCCGGGAYTTCGTAAAAGCCGGTCTGGTTTGGCGCAAACTAGTCCGGGCAGAGTTTCTTAGTAAAGCCGTTGTATCTGACGTTGATATAGATCGTGCTATCAGCATGGCAGGCACGACCGGCAGTGCTCRGGTTCTGATTTCTGAAATATTCCTGCCCACCAATACGCCYGAAAATTCAGCTATYAGCCTTGAACTGGCACCACAAATTGCGAAGCTACGAACAATTGCGGAATTTGCTGACGCGGCACGACGGTTTTCGGCCGGACCGTCACGAACCCGTGGCGGCGTCGTGCCAGACTGGGTTCTGATCAGTAACCTGCCCGCGAATATTCGTTCTGTGCTGTTGACTATGAAACCCGGCGAAGTAACCGAACCGATTGAAATCCCGAACGCGCTGGCACTGTTCCARTTGCGCGCATTGCAGGAAACCWCGGCCCCKGCMGGGGAAAATCCAGCYATCGATTATGCCTCATATTATATYGCGGGCGGGCGTTCAGAATCTGCGCTGAAACGTGCAACAGAAGTTCGTGCGCAAGTTAACACCTGTGACGATCTCTATGCCGTCGCCAAAGGACAACCACCSGAAGCGCTTGACCGGGACACTCTGGCSYTGGCTGAAATACCGCAAGATATTGCGCTGGAACTGGCAAAACTGGACACGGATGAGGTTTCCACAGCATTGACCCGGGCAAACGGTGAAACTCTGGTTTTCCTTATGCTGTGCGGTCGAACCGGCGATCTTGACGCAGAGGTATCGCGCGCGGCAATTCGCCAGGGTCTAATCAATCAACTGCTGGCAGATCTGGCAGAWGGTTATCTGGATGAACTGCGCGCAAATGCTGCAATAAGGCTTCCATGACCCATCAGACCCCGATTGCCCTGACTTGCGGCGAACCCGCGGGGATAGGTCCGGAACTTACGCTCAAAGCCTGGGAAGTTCTGGGAACAAAATTGCCGTTCTTTTGGATTGGTGATCAGGCGCATTTACCAGAAASCGCCCCCATTGCCCTGATTGAAGACCCCTCCGAAACCGCCGCCGCCGCCGCCCATGGCATCCCGGTCCTGCACCATCCCTTCGCCGCCCCGGTAACCCCGGGGCACCCGGAACCCAGKACGGCCAAAAACATCATAGATGTAATTGCCCGCGCTGTAGAGCTTGTTAAAAGCGGTGCCGCCAGCGCAATCTGCACCAACCCCATTCATAAAAAAGCCCTTAAAGACGGGGCRAATTTCGGCTATCCCGGCCATACCGAATACCTTGCRGCCCTCGCCGGGGTTGAAAACGTGGTTATGATGCTGGCCTCTGACACGTTGCGCGTSGTACCCACCACCATCCATATCCCGATATCYGATGTGMCGGATGCYCTGACMTCCGARYTKCTGGAAACYACAATTCGCATCACCGACGCTGCGCTGGTTGATTTGTTCGGCGTTAAAAAMCCGCGCCTCGCCRTTGCCGGGCTAAATCCCCACGCCGGTGAAGGCGGCGCCATGGGGGCTGAGGAAATCAACATGATCATTCCGCTGCTGGAACGACTGCGCGGCGAGGGTCTGAACCTGACTGGCCCGCTTTCAGCCGACACCATGTTCCACGAAGGCGCTCGCGCCACATATGACGCCGCCATCGCCATGTACCATGATCAGGCCCTGATCCCGATCAAAACGCTGGCGTTCGATGAGGGCGTCAACGTAACACTTGGCCTGCCTTTTGTGCGTACTTCCCCTGATCACGGAACMGCCTTTGACATCGCGGGCAAGGGCATAGCCAACCCCAGCTCGCTAATCGCCGCCCTGAAAATGGCCCGCGATATGTCAGCATGAGCACAATCGACAACCTGCCCCCYTTGCGGGATGTGATTGCAATCCATGGACTGACAGCACGAAAATCCATGGGGCAAAATTTCCTGCTGGATATGAACCTGACTGCCAAAATTGCACGGCAAGCCGGTGACCTGTCCAACTGTGACATTCTTGARATTGGCCCRGGCCCRGGYGGCCTGACCCGTGGTCTTTTGGCGGAAGGTGCGCGCAAAGTTTTKGCGATCGAAAAAGATGCGCGCTGCATGGCGGCCCTRTCMGAGATTGCTGAAGCCTATCCCGGACGTCTGGAAGTGGTGAGCGCCGACGCACTGGATTTTCAGCCTACGACACATCTGACGCCGCCAATCCGTGTGGTTTCAAACCTGCCCTACAATATCGGCACCGAATTGCTGGTGCGATGGCTTACCCCGGCAAGCTGGCCACCGTTCTGGCAAAGCCTGACCCTGATGTTTCAAAAGGAAGTGGCGCAACGCATCGTTGCCCAACCGGGCAGCAAGGCCTATGGGCGYCTGGCAATCCTGTCACAATGGCGCRCWGAGGCACATATCGTGATGGAGCTTCCACCAGCTGCATTCACCCCACCACCCAAAGTTCATTCTGCCGTCGTACACCTGACGGCGCGCGCCGAGCCGCTTTACCCGGCAAATGCCAAAATTCTGTCGCGAGTCGTTGCATCGGCCTTCAACCAACGCCGCAAAATGCTGCGCGCCGCGCTAAAGAGCGTTGCTCCAGACATCGAAGATAAAATTCTTGCCGCAGGACTGAAACCAACTGACCGCGCCGAACAAATCTCTATTGAAGGATTTTGCGCCCTCGCCCGACAACTGGAAAATTAACCCCGTCTTTTTCTTCGCCCAAATACTCGCCRAGCGGAGCGGGTATCGCCCAAAGAGCTAAAGAATATGCGCCCGGCAGGGCGCTCAGTTTAGCTTACAATTCCCCCGAAGGCCTGGATATCTTCCCGCCGCCGATGGCAGCCGCAACACCCGTGGTATTGGGGCTAGTCGTCGGCAAGCCGCGCGCAACCCTTACCGCCAGAAAGGCAAATGCTTGTGCCTCCAGCATGTCCCCGTCCAGTCCAACACTCTCGACAGGCTCAACCGAACATTGCAACCCGGCGCGCAACATMYCCATGATCACMGGRTTTTTRCGCCCRCCMCCYGTCACCAAMAYCTGWTCWRSYWSRYWMGGRAAATGTTCTGTCGCTTTCACAACCGAAGCCGCTACTGCCGCGCTCAATGTCGCGGCTGCGTCTGCGTCCGACAAAACGCTTACAGCATTTTCAAGGTCTGCAAACGCCCCCCTATCCAGCGACTTTGGCGGCAACCGATGAAAAAAAGCACCTTCCAGGAATGATTCCAGCACCCCTAGCGCAACCTGGCCCTGCGCGGCCAGTGCCCCATCTTTATCCATCGCCAATCCAAGACGCGCCGTCATCAGATCATTGACAGGCCCATTGGCAGGTCCGGTATCAAACGCCAAAAGCGCACCTTTTGCGTCAGGTCGGTCCACAATCGGGTCGACCCAGGTGACGTTGCCGATACCCCCGAGATTCAGAAAAACCAGTGGCTGTTTTCCACCAATCCACTTTGCGCAGGCATGGTGAAAGAACGGCACCAATGGCGCGCCCTGCCCGCCCATTTCCACATCAGCGCTGCGAAAATCCCAGACCACTGGCAAACCAAAGGCTTCAGCCAGCAGTGCGCCATTGCCGGCCTGAAATGTACCTCGCCCACGCGGATCATGGGCCAGCGTTTGGCCGTGAAACCCGACAATATCTGCACCCCGAAACCCATCCATGAGTTCTGCGTGGGCAATCTCGACCAACTCGGTTGCAGCCTCCACCCCATCCCACTTGCCAAGAGCTGCACGAATAACTGAACGCTCAACCTCCGAATAAGGTCGATATGCTGTCTCTCCAAACTCAAAAATTTTTTCGCCATCAGTCAGCACCATCGCTGCATCGACGCCATCCAGAGATGTTCCCGACATCATTCCAAGTGCCCAAACCGGCCCATCACCCAACACGGCTTTCCCTTCGCTACGCGCCCCGATATAGAGGTTAAACTTAGGACAGAATGGACAATAGTACGATGACCTACCACCCCAAATCTGACTTTATGGCTGTGATGATGGCCCGCGGGTTTTTAGCGGACTGCACCGATTATCAAGGCCTTGACGAAGCCCTGAGCAAAGGTGTGGTACCGGGGTATATTGGCTTTGACGCCACAGCCGCGTCGCTGCATGTTGGATCCCTGATTCAGATCATGATGCTGCGCTGGTTRCAAAAAACCGGCCATAAGCCGATTGTCCTGATGGGCGGCGGTACCAGCATGGTGGGCGATCCCACCGATCGYGCTGATGAGCGCCCGTTGATGACCAAAGACCRGATTGCCGCCAATATTGATGGGATCAAACAGGTCTTCACCGGTTATCTGGATTTTGGCGACGGGAAAACCGACGCCCGTATGGTCAACAACGCTGAATGGCTGGAAGGCCTGAACTACCTTGAATTCCTGCGCGATGTGGGGCGGCATTTTTCGGTCAACCGGATGCTTAGTTTTGACAGTGTCAAAAGACGCCTTGAGCGCGAACAGTCGCTCAGCTTTCTGGAATTCAACTACATGATCCTGCAAGCCTATGATTWYMTSGAAYTRWACCGSCGCYAYGGCTGYAKSTTGCAAATGGGYGGSTCTGACCAATGGGGTAATATTGTCAACGGCATGGAGCTGACCCGGCGGATGCTGAAGAATGAAGCGTTCGGGCTGACWTCAAACCTTCTGGCGATGTCAGACGGACGCAAAATGGGCAAGTCGCAGGGCGGTGCGGTCTGGCTGAACGGCGACATGTGCAGCCCATACAAATTCTGGCAATTCTGGCGCGATATTCCGGACGCGGATGTCGGCAAGTTCCTCAAGCTCTATACAGAGCTGCCGGTGGACGAATGCGAACGCCTTGGCGCGCTGCAAGGTGCTGATATTAACGCCGCAAAAATCCGGTTGGCAAATGAAGTCACAATTCTTTGTCACGGTGCTGATGCGGCAGCTAAAGCCGAAGCAACCGCGCGAGAAGTCTTTGAAAAAGGCGGTGTAGGTGACGATTTGCCAACCCTGTCSCTTACAACAGCRGATGTAGGTGAWGGYATTTCCATCGTRCARCTGATCGTAAAATCCGGCCTWGCMAAATCCGGTAAAGACGCCAAACGCCTGATCGCAGAAAACGGTGCGCGTCTGAATGATCAACCGCTAACAAACGCCGGCCTGATGATTGATGCCGCCGCGCTGGCATCCCCAATCAAACTAAGTGCTGGCAAAAAACGCCACGCGCTGGTCACGCTGAATTAAATCCACAATCAAGAAGGGCAAGGTTTCCCCTGCCCTTCTTTTAATTTCAGATATCATCACTCAGGGTTGCTAGTTSCCCATCATCCACTCACCGTCAGGCCAGAATGCGTCATAGGCAAAGGCAAACATAATGTCATGGCTCACGTCGTTACCATCAGCGTCTCGTACGCGAATGGTGCCGATATCGCGCCCTTCCGATATTACACGCGAATCCAGTGCGGATGCTTGGCCAGCAGCCCAGGATATTGTAACTCCTGCTTCAGTGATCACGTTTTCTTCGCGAAGCCGCTCCAGCGTCCAGGCCCGGTTATCGACCCGAACCACACGCATTAAGGATGGAACGCCGTTTGGCGGCTCTTCGCCCGAATACAGGAACGGACGCTGAGAACTGTCGTAACCTGCATACGGGTTTGTTCCATATCGGCGTCGCGCAGCAGGTTCGTCCATCACCAACCCGTCAGGRTTGGCGGCTTTGAATTCGCCCCAGCTTTCCTGCCAMGAAGGAATCTGTGTCAGTTCCCTATTCGCCAWWGYGCCAACGATCCCCTCGCCCGTGGCYTGTTGCCACCAGCTCTCGGTTTGCCGRTCAAACATGATCAGGTTTGAATCGCGGAGTTTTCCCGACACGCCAAAATTGTAGACTGTGCCATCCAGACGGCGGTCAAAAACCGGCACCGAATTGCACAAAGGGCAATAGGTTACCGCGTAAGGCACACCGCCTGCTTCATCGTTTACAATCTCGTGCCAAACCAGGTAACGCAGCGGATATGTGCGTACCGTTGCACCATCTATGGCAACCGTAACCACCGGTTCACGGTCGTCAAGCCGGGTCTCATCCGCTACTGAAATAAATGTGGGATCATCAATCGCCGGGATGCCGTCTCTGGGTGGGCCGCCTCCCCGGATATCATTCCAATCCTCTACAGTAGTGTTGGTAAAATCTGTGACCGGCCATTCGCTTTTCCAGCGGTCAGGGTTGGCCATGGCACCACTGGCCACCAGACCRATCCCCAAAGCCGCTATCCATAATTTTAGTCGCATATAAATCACCTCCTGCCAATAACGTGGCAGAGGTCGGTGCTTTATCCTAGCCTACATCACGTAAGTTTGAGCAAAAGCTACTCAACCACCCGAACGCTGRTCATCACATCCGGCGCGCCAATCACGGCGCCGTTGCCACCTTCCCCACGTTTGATTGCGTCCAGGACTTCGATGCCTTCAGCAACCTGTCCAACAATTGTGTACTGGCCGTTCAGATTTGAAGCTGGTGAAAACATTATGAAAAACTGGCTGTTCGCTGAATTTGGACTGCTGGAACGGGCCATGCCGACCACACCGCGCTCAAATGTAAGATCGGAAAAYTCWGCTGGCAGATCAGCCATATCAGAGCCCCCCATCCCCGCGCGGGAAGTGTCACCATCAGATTTACCAAATTCAACATCGCCGGTCTGCGCCATGAATTTGTCAATCACCCGGTGGAATACGACACCATCGTAAGCACCGGATTCGGCCAGAGCTACGATACGTTCCACATGTTGTGGCGCGACTTCTTCGAAAAGCTGGATCATAATTGTGCCGTTGGCTTCGCCTTCGACCACAATTTCCAACTTGGGACCGCCCTGCGTTGCCAGATCGGCCGCATAGACCGCTCCCTGGGTAACTTTGGTGGTTGAATAGTAAAACGCACCCAGTATCAGCGCGCCGATGGCGGCAAATACAAAGAAAAGCATCTTAGAATCACGCATCACTTGCTACYTTCATGCTGATCATCCGGTCAGGATCGGTTGGTGGCTCACCCCGGGTTATTGCATCCACATGTTCCATGCCAGACAGGACCCGGCCATAAACCGTATACTGACCATTCAGAAAATGGTTRTCAGAAAAGTTGATAAAGAACTGGCTGTTTGCACTGTCCGGGCTGGCCGAGCGCGCCGCGCCGATTGTGCCGCGGTCATGGGGCAGGTTTGARAATTCGGCCTGTACATTCGGCAGATCAGAACCACCGGTCCCGGCTGAGCTAATATTGAAGTCTTTTTCAGCRTTRCCATTGGCCACATCACCGGTCTGCGCCATGAAACCTTCAATCACCCGGTGGAACACCACGTTGTCGTATGCACCCGATCGGGCAAGTTCTTTCATCCGCGCTGTATGCTTGGGCGCGACGTCTGCCAACAGCTCAATAGTGACGGTGCCACCTGTAAGTTCGATCAGGATARTATTTTCGGGATCTTTGATATCGGCCATATTGGGCTCCTTTGAATTAGGTTTGGCGCAAACTAGGCGGTAATCAACAAAAGGAAAAGGGTCACATTGACCTATTCGATTTATTCATATGGAAAGGACCAAATCAATTCGAAAGGACAGATGAATATGGCTTGGAAAACCCTGGATGACCTGGAACTGGCCGGAAAGTCCGTTCTTGTGCGTGTGGATATCAACGTGCCTGTCGAAAACGGCCAGGTCACCGACGCCACCCGAATGACCCGGATCAAACCGACGATCAAAGATATTCTTGCTGCCGGTGGCAAGCCAGTCCTTTTGGCACATTTTGGTCGTCCCAAGGGGCAGATCGTGCCCGAAATGTCTTTGCTGCAGATTGTGCCTGCTCTGGCGGACACCCTTGGATTGACTGTAAAATTCGCCAGCGACTGTATCGGCGCACCTGCAAAATCBGCVCTTGCRGRMCTYGCSGAYGGYGAAGTGCTTTTGCTGGAAAATACCCGCTTTCACCCCGGCGAAGAAGCCAATGACCCGGCTTTTGCAGCATCACTAGCCGCCCTTGGCGATGTATTTGTGAATGACGCATTTTCCGCCGCACACCGGGCGCATGGCTCAATTGATGGTATCGCCAAATTGCTGCCCGCCGCCGCAGGGCGTTTAATGCAGGCGGAATTGTCAGCATTGGAATCCGCACTAGGCGATCCAAAACGGCCCTTGGCGGCGGTTGTCGGTGGTGCAAAAGTTTCTTCCAAACTGGAATTGCTGGGAAATCTTGTTAAAAAAGTCGACTAYCTGATCATCGGTGGCGGTATGGCCAATACGTTYTTGGCYGCCCAGGGGMATAATGTWGCAGRTTCACTTTGYGAACACGATCTGGCTGACACAGCGCGTGAAATTCTGGCCACCGCACAAACTGCTGGTTGCAAGATTGTTCTGCCAACTGACATTGTCGTCGCTAAGGAATTCAAGACAAACGCCGCCCATGTAATTGTCGACGCTGAAGATTGCCCGGATACAGGGATGATATTGGACGCGGGCCCAAAAACGGTGGAAGAAATCGTATCGGTATTCGAAAAGTGCAAGACATTGATCTGGAATGGCCCACTTGGTGCGTTTGAAATTGAACCCTTTGACAGGGCGACAAATGCCGCCGCAGCTAAAGCCGCCGAACTTACCCGCGCCGGTGAACTGATATCTGTTGCAGGTGGCGGCGATACCGTYGCMGCCCTGAACAAAGCCGGGGCCGCAAGCTCATTCACCTACATATCCACCGCAGGCGGCGCGTTCCTTGAATGGATGGAAGGTAAAACCCTGCCCGGTGTCGCCGCTCTGAATAGCTAGGGAAATCAGCGAGCCGGTTATTCCAGCTTTAACCGGCCCAATATTGGCAACAATCAAGCATTTAGTCGGGTTTCGTGCGCCAATTCACCTTGTTAGCGCAACCGCAATTGTCACACCCTCATCCATCCCATAATAGCAAGCTGCGGGGGCAACTCCGGTATATTTATAGTCGGAGATTTTCCATGTCTAAGCAAAAACAATCAGATCAAATGCGDTCGGGTAATGGTTTTGTCGCCGCGCTGGACCAAAGCGGCGGATCAACGCCAAAGGCGCTTGGGTTGTATGGCATATCTGAAGATAACTATTCTTCTGACGCAGAAATGTACGACCTGATCCAYGCTATGCGCAGCAGAATTATCAAATCCCCGGCTTTTACCGGTGATAAAATCGTCGGGGCAATCCTGTTTGAAATGACGATGGACAAGGAAATAGACGGCATTCCAACTGCCACCTATCTTTGGGAAAAACGTGGCGTTGTACCGTTCCTGAAGATCGACAAAGGTCTGGAAGAGGAAGACGACGGTGTTCGGTTGATGAAGCCAATCGACAATTTAGATGCGCTTTTGAAACGGGCCGGCAAGGCCGGGATATTTGGCACCAAAATGCGCTCGGTAATTGATGCGGCCTCTGAAACCGGCATTGCTGCTAATGTCGCGCAACAGTTTGAAATTGCGCATGTCGTTCGTTCACACGGGTTGATGCCGATTATTGAGCCTGAGATAACAATAACAATCACCGACAAATCCGAAGCAGAAGATATCTTGTTGACTGAGCTGACCAAACAACTTGATGCCCTGCCAACGGGCCAGCAGGTAATGCTGAAACTGACCCTGCCGGAAAACCCAAACCAGTATCAATCCCTTGTTGACCATCCGGGTGTGTTGCGAATTGTTGCGCTGTCCGGCGGTTATTCGCGTGAAGTCGCTAACGAAAAACTTAGCCAGAATACCGGTGTTATCGCAAGTTTCTCACGGGCATTGACCGAAGGCTTATCGGCTCAACAAACCGATCAGGAGTTCAACAAACTGCTCGAATCAACGATTGGACAGATTTACGACGCTTCCGTCGCCGGATAAATATTCGCAATCAACCAGCTGATTTAGTGGTGTTTTCTTCAATTTARGAATTCACACCGCGCCAAACCTATGCAATAGTCACTATAGTTGCCCGACAGAGGCAAAAACAGAGGCAGGTATATGAGCAGTTCTGGTAAAAATCCGAGCTTTGGTGCGGCATTTTATTTTRCCCTCATTTTCGCTCTTGCGATCTATTTCACTTTTGCCAGTGTTCAAGGCGACTATGGCTTGTTTCGACGCGTTCAGATTGACGCAGAAGCAAACGCATTGAAGCTGGAATACCAGCGTCTGGAACAAGAAGTTTCGCAGATGCGCAATAAAACTCATCGCCTGTCGGACGAATTCCTTGACCTTGATTTGCTTGATGAACAAGCACGGGACGTTTTGGGGCTGGTACGCTCGGACGAAATTGTTATCCGCTGATATTGCGGATTTAATTCTCCATTCTCAATTTCTAAAAATTTGTTTCGCAAATYTGTGCCCAGTAATGTATAAGGTAGTTTAATATTAAACTATATTTTCGGCACGGAGAGATTTAGGCATGGCTGCACGGAAAAAAACCGCRAAATCAAATACTTCCAAAGAAGAACTGCTGAAATTCTACCGTGAAATGTTGCTGATACGGCGATTCGAGGAAAAGGCCGGGCAGCTGTATGGCATGGGATTGATCGGTGGTTTTTGCCATTTGTACATCGGACAAGAGGCGGTCGTTGTTGGTTTGGAGGCTGCTGCTGAAGAAGGCGACAAGCGCCTGACCAGCTATCGCGACCATGGACATATGCTGGCCTGTGGCATGGATCCCAAAGGGGTTATGGCCGAACTGACCGGACGCTCGGGCGGTTATTCCAGAGGCAAAGGTGGCTCTATGCACATGTTCTCGAAGGAAAAGAATTTCTATGGCGGGCATGGGATTGTAGCAGCCCAAGTACCACTTGGTGCCGGTCTGGCCTTCGCTGATAAATATCTTGAAAATGGCCGTGTTTCATTCACCTATTTCGGAGATGGTGCTGCCAATCAGGGTCAAGTCTATGAAACATTCAATATGGCCGCCCTTTGGAAGCTGCCGGTGATTTTCGTGATCGAAAACAACCAATACGCCATGGGAACAGCGCAGGCACGCTCTACTTCTTCGCCAGATATTTACACTCGTGGCGCTTCTTTCGGCATTCCCGGCGAGGCCGTGGACGGTATGGATGTGTTGGCTGTGAAAGCTGCCGGGTTAAAGGCAACCGCACATTGCCGCGCCGGTGACGGCCCCTACATTCTGGAAATAAAAACTTACCGATATCGCGGSCATTCRATGTCTGATCCGGCCAAATACCGTACCCGTGACGAAGTGCAGAAGATGCGTGAAGAACGTGACGCGATTGAGCACGTTCGCACCATGTTATTRACCGGCAAACACGCGTCCGAGGACGATCTCAAGGCGATCGACAAAGAAATCAAGGCTGTGGTCAATGATGCAGCCGAGTTYGCCAAAGTCAGCCCGGAACCGGCTTTGGACGAACTATACACAGATATTTACGCCTGACCCCATTAGCGGAGAAACGACATGGCAACTGAAATACTTATGCCCGCCCTTTCCCCCACGATGGAGGAAGGCACACTGGCAAAATGGCTGGTTAATGAGGGTGATACAGTTTCATCCGGCGATATCCTCGCYGAGATWGAAACCGACAARGCAACRATGGAATTTGAAGCGGTYGATGAAGGCATMRTCGGYAARATYCTGATCGCTGARGGCACTGAGGGTGTCAAAGTGAACACCGCCATCGCGGTAATGCTGGAAGAAGGCGAAAGCGCTGACAGCATCGCAACCCCTGCCCCCGCWGTGGTTGAAACCGCKSCRCCCGCAGCTGYCGCGGCRACMCCGCAACCAKCYGCACCGGTAGTATCGRCGCCCGTGGAACTGGAAGTGCCGGAAGGCACYGAAATGAAATCAACAACGGTACGCGAAGCCCTGCGCGACGCGATGTCAGAAGAAATGCGCGCCGATGAAACGGTCTACCTGATGGGCGARGAAGTCGCCGAATATCAGGGTGCCTATAAGATCAGTCAGGGAATGCTGGATGAATTTGGCCCAAAACGGGTGATCGATACGCCGATTACCGAACACGGGTTTACAGGTATTGCGGTCGGTTCRTCCTTTGGCGGGCTAAAGCCAATTGTCGAATTYATGACCTTCAACTTTGCCATGCAGGCGATTGATCAGATCATCAATTCCGCCGCCAAAACCCGCTATATGTCTGGCGGCCAGATGGGCGCACCGATTGTTTTTCGCGGCACAAACGGCGCGGCAGCCCGGGTTGGCGCGCAGCACAGTCAGGATTACGCCACCTGGTACGCWCAAATTCCGGGKCTGAAAGTCGTTATGCCGTATTCGGCGGCAGACGCCAAAGGCCTGCTGAAAACCGCAATCCGTGACCCTAATCCGGTGATCTTTCTGGAAAACGAAATCCTGTACGGTCAGGCCTTCGATGTACCGGTCATGGATGATTTTACTGTTCCCTTTGGCAARGCCCGTATCTGGCGGCAAGGCACYGATGTCACCATCGTCAGTTTYGGCATCGGTATGACYTATGCTTTGGCGGCGGCGGATGAACTGGCGGCGGAYGGCATTTCAGCCGAAGTGATCGACCTGCGCACCCTGCGTCCAATTGATTACGACACCATTATCGCTTCGGTGCAGAAAACCAACCGCTGCGTGACGGTGGAAGAAGGCTATCCTGTCTGCTCGATTGGCAACCACCTGTCGGCCTACATAATGACCCATGCGTTCGACTATCTCGACGCCCCGGTGATCAATTGCGCCGGTAAGGACGTGCCGATGCCCTATGCGGCAAACCTCGAAAAACTGGCGCTGGTGACGACGCAGGATGTCGTTGATGCCGTCAAATCTGTGACCTACCGGTAAGGGGAAAAGCGATGCCAATTGAAATTTTGATGCCCGCCCTTTCGCCCACCATGGAAGAAGGCACGCTGGCCAAATGGCTGGTGGCCGAGGGTGATACTGTATCATCCGGCGACCTGCTGGCCGAGATCGAAACCGACAAAGCCACGATGGAATTTGAAGCCGTCGATGAAGGTATTGTCGGCAAAATTCTGGTGACTGAGGGTGCTGAGGGTGTTAAAGTGAACACCGTTATCGCCGTTCTGCTGGAAGACGGTGAAAGCGTTGATGATATTGGGTCAAGCGCCGCACCTGCCGCTGTCGCCCCCGAGGCAGCGCCCGTTCCAACCGAGGCAACTGCACCAACCGTCGCAGCCGCAGCCCCGGCGCAAACCGCTGACGGAACACGCATATTTGCTTCCCCCCTTGCCCGACGCATCGCGGCAGACAAAGGGCTGGACCTGTCAAAAATCGCCGGATCAGGCCCWCACGGRCGGATCGTCAAGGCGGATGTCAGCGCGGCTCAGCCCGTAGCARCAACGCCCRCGACACCCGCTGCAAGCGCGCCGACRACCACTGCYCCGGCTGGATCGTCCGCCGAAACCGTCATGCGGATGTATGAAGACCGSGAATATGAAGAGATCGCACAGGATGGTATGCGCAAAATCATTGCGGCCTTCGCTGGCGCCGGCATCGAATTCAGGCGGGTAATTGGCCATTGCTCCACGATATCCGTGAGATTTATCGTAGTAGTTCTCCAGGCCCTCAAGCAATGCCTTATTTGCGGCTAGCTGCTTGTCACCATCGATGCTGGTAATCACCTCGAACCCCAGTTTGTAAGCATCTTCGCCGACGCTCTCGAATAGCTGTTGCCTAACCATCTCGGCGATATAGGGGGCTGAAATTTCGACATTTCGGTTGTGCCGACGTGCCGTTATAGGGGCGCGGTCGGCTGCATCAAATTCGGCCGCGCTGATCATGTTCTCTTTAAGCATGTTTTGCAGCCGAACCCGGCGGCGTTCGATCGACCTTACCGGGCTGCTGATAGGGTTGCAGGTCGAGGGGCACGGTAGCAGTGAGATCATCATCGCGGCCTCGGCGAGAGTGA
>NVTR01000037.1 GCA_002732955.1 Marinosulfonomonas sp. | reverse complement strand
CAGAACGTGATCAGAATGGGGCTGACCCATGACTTCACCGTCAGGGCGGTTACAGATCACCGATTTGAAGCCGTGTTTGGCAATCGCATCGATGTGTTCCGGGTGAATCTGGCCCGAGACGAAATAATCGTCGCTCATTTGTTGAATTTGCATCGTCGAATTCCTTACAGGGTGTTTACCGGGACTTTCAGGAACTGGTTCCCGTCTTCGTCCTTGGGCGGCAGGTTTCCGGCGCGCATGTTTACCTGCAACGACGGGAAGATCAGTTTTGGCATGTCCAGTTCGGCGTCGCGTACGGTGCGAAAATCAACGAATTCTTCGCGTGTTTTGTTGTTGCCGACATGGATATTATTGGCCTTTTGTTCAGCCACGGTGGTAACCCAAGCGATATCGCGGCCGTGCGCGCCGTAATCGTGGCACATGAACAGGCGTGTGTCGTCTGGCAGGGCCAGGATTCTCTGGATGCTGTCATAGAGTGTTTCCGCGTCGCCACCGGGAAAATCGGCGCGGGCTGAGCCGCTGTCGGGCATGAACATGGTGTCGCCGATGAACGCGCTGTCGCCRACYACATGRGTCATGCAGGCCGGGGTGTGGCCGGGGGTGGCAAGCGTRGTGACTTYSAGTSMGCCGATCTGRTAGGTGTCGCCRTCTTCRAACARSCGRTCAAAYTGTGAGCCGTCGCGYTGRAATTCGGTGCCCTCATTAAAGACCTTGCCGAACGTGTCCTGCACGATRGTGATGTTGGCACCAACACCGATTTTACCACCCAATGCGCGCTGAATATACGGMGCACCNGACAGGTGGTCGGCGTGGACATGGGTTTCGATCAGCCATTCCAGGTGCAGTTCGTTTTCTTTGATATAGGCGATGATATTRTCGGCGTGGTCATAGGTCAGCCGGCCAGCGGCATAGTCAAAGTCCATCACGCTATCAATCACTGCGCAGGAATTACTGTTTGAATCCTTCACCACATAGCTGATGGTGTTCGAGGCCGTATCAAAGAATTCTTTGATCTCTGGCTTGCTCTTTGCCTGAATATCTTTCATCGCTAATCCCCTTATCWTTKYYGGCTGCACGGATTTTGTTTGCCGCTAGGTTATAGATAGGGCGGAATCGCTGAAAGTTTGGTGAGTTTGTCACATAAGGGATGGTTTTTTTTCGGATGCGGCCAGTTTTGTTAGCGCACCGGTATCCAACAGCTTTACCACGCCACGCTTTAGTTCCACCAGGTCGCGGCGCTGGAAGTCCTGTAGCTGGCGCGAAATGACTTCGCGCGCGGTGCCGAGTTCGGCGGCCAGTTGCTGGTGGGTAGCTTTGATGGTTTCGGATTTATCCTGCAAATCCAGCAGCTTCTGGGCAAGACGGATATCGACCCGGCGAAAKGCCAGTTCATCWATCACATAGAACAGGTCAGTGATCCGGCGCGAGTAGGAGGAAAATACGAAGGTGCGGAAGTCTTTTGAGGTGGCGATCAGATCATCGAACACCGTTCGGGGAATGGCGGCAGCTKTTATGTCAGTTTCGGCGATGCCTTCGGCGSWATGRTCATCATATGCCAGCAAACAAGCAGTGGTCAGCACGCAGCTTTCGCCGGCCTGCACGCGGTAAAGCACGATCTCTCGCCCGGTGTCCGAGATCTGTTGCACCCGCACGGTGCCTTCCAGCAGCATCAGCAGGTTTTCAGGCGAGCGCCCCTGCCCAAACACGGTCGCGCCTTTTTTCAGGGTTATCACCCGCGATTGCGACACCAGTTTGCGCTTTAGCCGGTCTTCCAGCGCGTTCAGCCCGTCAAATCGTGATATCCAGTCTGGCATTGCAAATCCCCGGTGTTTTTTGGCCGGGTTTATTCCTCAGCCGCGGCGCGTGCAATGCCATCCAACAGGTTCTGGATTACCTGCATCTCGCCTTGCGGGAAGTTGCGAAAGCCGATTTTCACCACGCCYTCACGATCGGTTACGAAGATGCTGTAAGGGCAATAGGTAATGTTGTCGGGGTTGATCTCCATCACTTTGCGCGACAGCACAGCTGAGCARAACAGGAATATGTCGGCCGCTTCAAACAGGGTGAYGTCTGAACCYAGATCGGGGCCGGTGCGSGCMAGCATCGCGCCGGAATGRGCGACGTAATCGATCACCAGACCGGCGCCGATGATTTCGCTTTCGACAGCGAATGTTGCGTCGTCAAAGTCRCCGTCRAAKATGTARGTGGTGGCGTCCTGSGCAATGGCKGTGGTTGCGGTTAGGGCAAAGGCGGCTGCAAGCAGGGTTTTCATCGGGGTGTTCCTTTTGTCTTTGGGGAATTCTACCAATTTTCCATGTTGGTTTCCAGCGGCGTTGCTTCACAGTGCCYTGTGCAACGAGGGCAACGCCATGACGCTAGCCACAAAAAAAGCCGCCCCACCTTGCAGAGGGRCGGCCTWACTTCACTGTTCGCGTCTTARCCRAACATGTCGGCAGAGATACCTGCGTACCAGCCAACACTTTCTTCGTAGGTTGCTTTGCGCAGSGCWGCRTCTTCGCCGGTCTTGGAGACAAAGCCGTCTACCTTGGCGATCTTTTCGTCWGTCGCCTCATAGTTTGCGCCAACTTTGATACCGTCATCGGTTTCGATCAATGACCAGCAGGTGTTCGAGAATTTRGCCGGGAATACCGGGCTGTCGGTCAGCGCACCGCGGATAGCCATGGCGCAGACCTTGGCYTGMGAGTTCGCCGAGAAACCCGAYTTTGGCATGTCACCCTGAGCGGATGAGTCCCCCAGAACGTGGATGTTTTCGTCAGCTTTGGAGGCCATTGTCGCGGCGTGGACCGGSGCCCAGTTGCCATCTGTTACGCCTGCGATTTCGCAGATGCGGCCGGATTTCATTGCCGGGATCACGTTGCAGACGTCAACTTTTTCGACTTCTCCGTCGATCACCAGTTCCATCGCGTCGGGGCGAACTTCTACATTGGCACCGCCAAAATCGGGGCCAACACGTTCGATCATGCCATCATAATGGGTWGACCAGCCSTCTTCAAA
The DNA here is from genome assembly GCA_002732955.1 of Marinosulfonomonas sp. Lineage (GTDB taxonomy): Bacteria > Pseudomonadota > Alphaproteobacteria > Rhodobacterales > Rhodobacteraceae > NVTR01. The sequence goes on along the minus strand of NVTR01000037.1, from coordinate 26,358 downwards.
CAGCCCTTGCTTGGAAAACTTTTCCTTTGGGTCGGCGATCAGGATTTTCGCTGTTGGGTTAATATCTTTCAGCAGGTGCGCCACCATTGAAATCCGTTCATATGGACCGGGGGGGCAGCGAAACGGGTTTGGCGGGGCAACCATTGCATAGGTGCCGCCCTGTGGCATCGCCATGATYTGYGCTTTCAGCAGTTCGGTTTGTGAACCGGCCTTGTAGGCGTGGGGCATTTTGTTCTGGCTGGAAATATCCCAGCCGGGAACCGCGCCGTCAATGAAATCAATACCGGGTGAGATCACCAGACGGTCATATGGCAGGGTTGACCCGCCAGCCAAAGTCACGGTCTTGGCGTCGCGGTCTACGCCGACTGCCCAGTCATGTACGACGTTGATGCCGTATTTTGCCGCCAGTGTACCATAGGAATGGCCGATGGACGACAGATCGCGRAAGCCACCCAGATAAATGTTCGAGAAGAAACAGGTGTAATAAACCCGTGTTGGTTCGATCAATGTGACATCAATCGCGCCTTCGCTGTCCTTGGCGATATAGCGGGCAGCGGTTGCGCCCCCGGCCCCACCACCGATGACGATAACACGGGGTTTGCCGTGGGCAGCACCCATGACCATCGGGGCGGACATTGCAGCAGTGGCCGCAACGCTTGTCCCCATAAATGCGCGTCTGTTGAATTTCATGTGTTTTCCTCCCTGGAAATTTTGGCCCCTATTCGAGGCCATTAAAGTACGCRGCAAGGGCCGCGATCTCTTCGTTCGAAAGACGCCCTGTCACCAGTTGCATAACCGGATGCGGGCGTAGTTTGTTTTTGTACGCGTGAAGGGCGACGATAAAGTCTTCTTCGGGCCAGTTGGTGATCGACGGAATACCATCGTCAGCACCGCTTAACTGATGGCAGCTTACGCATTCYCCGGACAGGTACTGACCATAGGCCACATCGCCTACCAATGCCAGAATTTCGGGGTCCAGAATGCTTTCTGCACTTGTGGCTGTGGGTTCAGCTTCGGGGATATTTTGTGGATTATCGGAAAACAGSCGCAGGTAAGCCATGATGTCTTCMCGGTCTTCATGCCTGGGCATACCCCGAAAGCTCATCCGGGTTCTGGACACCAGTGCYTTTGGATTTTCTATGAATGCTTCGAGCGTTTCGAAGGTCCAGACCAGCCCGTCGGCGCCCATGCGCTTCATGCTTTTGGAGTATTTGAAACCTTCAATTGAGCCGGCAGTGCGCCCGAAGATCAGGTTCAGGTTYGGGCCAACACCGTTCTTGGCGCCTTCGCCAATTTTGTGGCAGGCTTTGCATTTCTTGAACAGGGTTTTGCCGCGCTCAGCGTCACCAACATTGACCGCCTGTGCCTGCGGTGTGATCGCCATCAGGGCAATCACGAGGATCAGTATTTTTCTCATATCAAAACACTACGATATTTTTATGTAAAAATCTACATTTTAGAATGTTTGCATACGAACGATATCTGCGATATTCAGGCAAGATTTTGAATAATAATTGGTAACTTTTTAGGCTAAAAGGTCAAAAATTGRSRYKMWYWCGCGYMRRCRCNAGWYWNCRSWMYTGWMSKGAGYKWMATYSGCCAACCCGCGGGAGGTGATTTTGACGTTCTCTTTGCAGCCCTGCATGCAGGGTTCTGCTGAAAACAGTGGCAGCTCGGTTTGCGCGCGGTCATCGACGATAAACCCATCCTCATTTGGCAATTGGATTTCGGTGAARTTTTCGTTCGACAGGACAAATTCTTCRTCMACSAGATCGTTGAGATAAAGCAGGTAAGCCACCAGCGCGTATTCTTCGTTCGGCGTAAATGACTGCGCGTCGCCAAACGGTTTGGCGCGGTGGATGAAATCGAAGATCGTCGACAGGTACGGCACGAATGATCCGATGGATTTTGTCGGCTCATCGCCATCCAGTGAGCCTTCGCCGCCGGTCAGGCTGGGGTATAATCCAAGGCCTTCGCCAAAGTCACCGTGGCATGCAGCGCAGATGTTGGTGAACAATTCTTCGCCCAGTTCAACACCACCCTGCCCGAGGGGCAAGCCCTGCCCGTCGGGACGCACGTCGATGTCCCACGCTTTGATTTCATCCGGTGTTGCAGCGCGTCCCAAGCCGAGGGGTTCGGCGTATAAAGGGGTTGAGATTAGCGAAAACAGAGCGAGGGTTTTAAGTAATTTCAACATTGCTTACCCCCCCGTCTGTACTGACTTCCCATGTCTGAATACCGTTATTGTGGTAGACCGAATTTAGCCCGCGCACSGCGCGCAGGGCGTCCTTGGTGGGCTGCACATACCCGGTTGAATCGTGGGCGCGGCTTTGCAGCAGCAGCGGCTGGCCATCCCAGTTGAATTCATAGTGGAACCGGTGCAGGGATTTGTCGAAACTGGGGCCGGACATCCGGGCCGCGTGCCAGTTGATACCCCCGTCCAGTGTAACATCCACGCGCGGGATCGTTCCACGCCCCGACCATGCCAGACCGGTCAATACTGTCGGCCCCGGCCCATGTAAAACCGGGTTTTCCGGCGCCGGGCTGGTGATTACCGATTTGGCGTCCATCTCAAACGTGAACCGGCGCGAAGTGCCGTCGCCCAGCAGGTCAGTGTAGCGCGTGGTTTCTTCGCGCATGTGCCACGGTTTGTCGCCAACTTCCAACCGGCGCAACCACTTGACCCACATAGAGCCTTCAAACCCCGGCACCACAAGACGCAACGGATAGCCCTGCTCCGGGCGCAGGGCTTCGCCGTTCATCGCAAACGCCACCAGACAATCATCCAGCGCCTTTTCCAGCGGGATTGAGCGSGCCATTTTCACMGCRTCWGCSCCCTCGGCCAGCACCCATTTACCAGCGGTTTTYACCCCGGCCTCTTCCAGCAACAGCCGYAGCGGAATGCCGGTATACATCACGTTATGGATCATGCCGTGGGTAAACTGCACGGCGTTCATCTGCGCGCCTTTCCATTCCATCCCGGAATTGGCGGCGCATTCGAGAAAGTAGACCCGGTCTTCGCGCGGGAAACGCATCAGATCATCAACGGTGAACACCAGCGGGCGGTCWACMAGMCCGTTGATCATCAGGCGRTGYTGKSYYGGKTCGATTTCGGCGATGCCGGCGTGGTGACGTTCAAAGCACAACCCATTGGGGGTGATGATGCCGTTCAGCGCATTGATCGGTGTGAAGCTGACGGATGTCGTAGTGTTCGCAGTCAGCCATGGGATGTTGCGCCGAACCACACCTGCTTCGTGTTCCGATGGCTGGCCGTAAGGGCGGTTGGCAACGCCGTCGCCAAGTTCCACCATCCATGGCTGGAGATCGGTAATCGCCGGATCACCGGCTTTGGCGCTGGTGGCAGCAATAGCGCCAGCGCCCGCCACCGCCGCGCCGCGGATGAAACCACGGCGGGTTGTTTTGGTTTCGTCTTCAGGCACCGACAACTTTTACACTGGTGTTTGGTTCCACGCTCACCGTGCCTTGATTGCGGATATAGTTTTCAACCACATCCCAGATCGGCGGGCCTTCTGTGCCTTCGTTTACGGATGCCCAACCTGCCACGATATAGGTCTTGTCGGCCTCTACCAACTCRCCGGTCTTCAGCACGGTCATTTCGGTGATCCGCTCACCCTGTGGTTTGTTGATGTCGATCCGGTAGCCCATGCCACCGACCCGCACCATGTCGCCGCCCTGCTGATAGTAGGGATCAGGGTTGAACAGATTGTCMGCCACATCTTCCAGWATCARTTGCAAGGTTTCGCCGGTCATTTCGGAKCGATACGCCGCTGGATAGCTCATCGCGGTGGCGTTGAATATGTCTTCGCGGGTGATATCGCTGTCGGGCAGCACGGATGCGCCCCAACGAAAGCCCGGTGACAGGGAAATGTCGGCGTCGCGTTCTTCCAGCAGGGCCTGACCGATCAGATCATCCCAGGTGCCGTTGAAATTCCCGCGTCGGTACAAAAGCGAGCTGGTCTGGCCGATGACTTGCGCCATCTCGGCCTCATACGGTGCGCGGCCGGCGGTGACCTGCGCGGCCATTTCCGCGTCCGGTGTGATGACGTCGGCGAATAGCGGGATCAGTTTGTGGCGGATGCCCTGCATACCACCGTCGCGGATGTCCAGATCAATGCGCGAGATGAATTTGCCGTGGCTGCCCGAGGCGATCAGGAAGGTGTTGTTCACCTGCACCGGTTCCGGCAGTGCGTCATGGGTATGTCCGGTCAGGATCACGTCAATCCCGTCGATGTCGGCGGCCAGTTTGCGATCCACGTCAAAGCCATTGTGGGACAGCAGCACGACACATTCAGCGCCCAGTTCACGAACTTCGGCCACCACTTCGGCCATACGTTCCTGACGCACGCCAAAGGACAGATCCGGGAACATCCAGCCGGGATTGGCAATAGGCATATAGGGGAAGGCCTGCCCGATCACCGCCACCAGAACGCCGCCGCGTTCGAACATTTTGTAGGGTTCATAGGCTGGTTCATCCCACTCGGCATCAAAGATATTTGCGCCAAGGAATGGGAAGTTCAGTTCGTTTTCAACAATCTCGGTGACGCGATCAATGCCAAGGGTAAATTCCCAGTGGCTGGTCATTGCCTCAACCCCGATCAGGTTCATGATATCCACCATGTCCTGCCCGTTGGTTTTCAGCGCAGTAAAACTGCCCTGCCAGGTGTCGCCGCCGTCCAGAATKATSGCATCGGGGCGRTCRGCGCGGATGGATTTAATCACAGTCGCGGCGCGATCCACCCCGCCGATTTTACCGTAAGCACGTGCCAGCGCGGTGAAATCGCCCTGACTTAGCGCATAATGCGAAGGCGAGCCATCTTCGATACCGTATTTCTTGCGATATTCTGCACCGGTGATATGGGGCATCAGGCCTTTTTGCGCACCTACGCCGAGGTTGATTTCGGGTTCGCGAAAATACAGCGGTTTGACCTGCGCGTGCATGTCAGTGATGTGGATCAATGACAGGTTTCCGAAGGTGTCGAATTCCAGCAACTGATCTTGTGTCATTGCCTGCTGTGCCGCCAGTTTCGACCAGTTGCCAAAGCCAGAGCCACCATAAATGGCAGCCGCCGCCATTGAAGTTTGCAATATATCACGACGTGTCAGCATCGGCAGCCCCCTGGATCATAAATTAAAAACACCTCCCCCCCGAATGTCGGGGGAGAGGCGTAAATCTTGGCGTATCTGTTCGCGCTTAGTTGCGAACGGAAGGCGATTCAATCGACAGGCCCTGCCCGCGTGAAGCCAGATAAAATTCCAGCGCTTTGAATTCATCGGAACCGGCTTTGTAAGGCTTGGCACGGATATTCTTCATGCAGCCACTGAAACGAGCGTGGGTTGAATTCAGCTTGGCATTTTTCAGACGGTAAACCGGAAAGCCGTTGATCTGACCCTGTGACAGATGATCGGCGCGGATCATGGTGTCATAGTTATCTTCGTGGCAGTTTGCACATGACATATCAAGCTGACCAACGCGGGTGTAGTATAGTTCTTTACCACGGTCCCAAAACGATGCGGCGTCGCCATCAATGGCTACATCCACCGGCATACCGCGCGACTGAAGGCTGATCAAAGCTGTCATAGCTGTCATCTGTGAACTGTTCCAACCCCATGGGTCTGCGCCCATTCTGTTGACCCGTTCATTATTGATGATTTCTTCCATCGCCTGCAACTTGCCGTCAACGACCCGCGGCATCTGCGCGCGAAGGCCGGCAAATTCGGCCACATCTTCATGGCATGACGCGCAGGACTTGCCTTCWGCACCTTCGACTTTGGCGAAAAGGTCAATGCCCTTATCGACAAAAATCATCCCCGGATTGTCAAAGTCATCCAGTTGCAGTGCCTGTGTTTCAGATGCACGAAATACCCAGCCGGAAAAAATCTCATCGAGGTTTTCCATATGCGCGGGTGCGCTGGTTTCGGTCACGAAAAGCTGGTCTTCTATCATCAAAGGTGCATGACCATCGGCCATTGCAACAGTGGACGAAATGGCAAGTGCCGATACCGCCATTATTGTTGTCGTAAATTTCATTCGGCATTCTCCCCTGTGTCTAAGTCTTGGTTGAACCGTGCGCGATTTCGTTAGCTGATCGCGATATTCTTTGCGGTTTCATAGACGTCGCCATCGTCGTCATACCAAGTGAATTTGAATTCGCCTGCTTCGGGCACTWKSGCGTCGAATTGCAGGAACGGGTTCGTGGAAATCGCTGGCTCCAGYGTGACATCAATGACGTTTTCGCCATTAAAGTCGCAGGTAAAGCGATTGATGATCGAGCGCGGAATAGTATTGCCRTCGCYGTCTTTACGCTGACCAGATTCCATCTTGTGGCTGATCAGGGTCTTTATGGTGATCACGTCCCCGGCTGCCGCCGTTTTGGGAACTTTAACGCGAGGTTTTACACCAGCTGCCATGTCGTTTTCTCCTGAATAATTATTAGCCGCCGCAGCCGCCGATTGTCACTTTTACAGTTTTCGAAGCCTGGATAAAACTGCCATCYGCCATGCGGGCGATTGCCAGAACATCCTGAGTGCCTGCCAGTCGAATCCGGGTGGATGTAGCGCGTGAACCGGCGAGAGGGCCGAAATTGAAGGTTATAACCTTTGGTGTTGGGTTGCCGGTCGCTACAATCATGATTGCAGCCGCGCCCGGTGCGTCGACACCAACCGGAACAGTGTTGCCGTTTTCAGCAATCTCCGGAGCGGTAAATGTTATGTCGCCTTCACCAACTGCTGCACCGCCGGTAAATTCGGCAATGACTTCGTCAGTTGTAGCGGCCATTGCCCGAAACGGCAGGAACGAAGCCGCTGTCGCGCCAAGTCCGAGCGCCAGGGCATCCCGTCGTGTTAATTTCATCATTTTCTCCCTCGTATATAAAACTGCAATCACTCTTTCAGTGTTTGCAGGTAAGCAAGAACATCTTCGACTTCCTGAGCCGACAATATTGTTTTGCCTTCGAATTTTTCCAGGTTTCGCGTGTAGCCATCGACACGATAGAAAGCGGGCATGATCGTCCCCTCAAAGGTATTCTTTGAGTTGGCCAAAAGGCCCCGCAGTTCGGCTTCATTGTAACGCGATGCAACGTCGTCCAGTGGTGGTCCGACTTCGCCGTGGAACGCCTGTTCGCTCAGATCAGCATTTGTGTGGCATGCCAGACAATTACCTTTCTTACGATTAGCGAAAATGGTTCGACCGTTACCGGCATCCCCTGCCACACCGGTTAGGGACTGCGATACAGCCCCTTCTTCAAACACAACGTCGCCCGGTAATGTTTCGGCGACTGCGCTTCCCGCTGCGAGTGTCACAGCTGCGAGCGTAATTATTATGCGCTTCATTTTTCCTCCCCTGTCTGTCCTTGATTTAGGTCAATAAAGGCAGAGGAAAATCGATTTGGCAACAACAAATTCAAATAAATGAATTATGAAATGTAATTCGCGCAAGGTCTGTGGGCTAATTTAATCCGGCTTCGGTCAGCTTACGGGCATGATATTTCTGGAAAGTCTCGTCTCCGTCGTAACCATGCTCAATCACCCAAGTCATCAGATTAAGCGTTGTATACCGGCTAAATGCGCCGGGTATTGCGGCGACGGCAGCTTGCGGTGCAGTCTGACCATCGGCGACTTCTTCGGGCAAATAAAGAATCGTTGGCGTGAACAACATGCCCCATTTTCGGGCCATATCTTTTTCCGGCAAAGTCTCACCATCGAAATCTGTGACCTCGACATCGCCAAACATATTCATCTGAATGAAAAAGTAATTTTCGTGGATATAGGCGTCAATTTCTGGCACTGGAAACACTTCTTCGTGCATCTTCTTGCAGTAGATACAGCCGCGCTGTTCAAAGATGATCGCCAGGCGTTTGCCCTCGGCGTTGGCTTCCGCCAGGTCTTCGCGCAGGTCTTTGAACGTGTCGCGCATCCAGTCGGTTTTGTGCAACCCGTCGTCGCCCATCACCGCTTCTCCGGTGGCCCCAGCGGGCGAGGACAATGTGATCGCCAGTAACAGTCCTAAAATTAAGCGCATTACGAACCCTCTCTAATTACCCAATTTTGCTGAAGACCGGAAAGGTCTGCAACAACCAGTAGCCAATGTAGTTCACAGTTTCGGTTGCAATCAGGATACCGAAAATGATCAGCAAGACCCCCATTACTTTTTCGACTGTGCCCAGATGGCGGCGGAACCGGCCCATGAACTTCATGAACGGCCCAATGAAGAATGCAGCGACGACAAACGGCAACGTCATGCCGAAACCGTAGAAAAACAACAGCCACGCACCCTGTGCGGCGCTTTCCTGCCCGGCGGCTGTGAACAGGATCGCGGCCAGAACCGGGCCAACACACGGAGTCCAGCCAAAGGCAAACGCCAGGCCGATAAAATAAGCGCCAACAAAGCTAAGGTTCGATGTGCTGCCGGTATCGGCGCGAAACTGGCGGTAAAGCAGGCCGATTTTCAGCACGCCCAGGAAATGCAGACCCATCAGGATGATTATCCCGGCGGCGAACCAGCGCAAAACGCCAAACCATTCGCGCACCAATCCACCAAACGCCGACGCCCCTGCGCCCAGCCCCATGAAGATGGTGATCACCCCGGCCGCAAAGAATACCGCCGATATAACGGCACGGCGTCGCACTGCGGGGGTCAGTTCTGCATCTGACGTAATCTGGTTCATGCTGACGCCTGCCATGTAGCTCAGATAGAACGGTACAATCGGCAAAATGCACGGTGACAGGAATGAAATCAGCCCGGCAATCAGGGCGCCAATTACCGAAACGTCAAACATATTCACACCTTCCTTGATCTATTCAAATATTCATTTATATTGCCATACAGTCAATCTGTTAATCGGGTGACCTATGTTTCGAACCTTGCTTGCAACCATCACAGCCGCATTTTTCGCTCTGCCAGCACTGGCGGCGGAACTGGTTATGGTTGAACAGCACGGTTGCCCCTATTGCGAATTATGGAAYGACCAGATTTCCGAAGTTTACCCCAAGACCGCCGAAGGCAAAGCWGCGCCTTTGCGGCGCATGGATATCCACGAGGATTACCCGGCGGATCTCAGTTTCACCAGTGTGCTGACCTTCACGCCAACTTTTGTGCTGGTGGAAGACGGGCAGGAAATCGCCCGCATTGAAGGCTACCCCGGCGAAGAATTTTTCTGGTGGGTACTGGCAGAAATGCTGCGCAAAAATACAGATTTTGAGGGATCATGATGATGAAAACCGGACTACTTGCAGTTGCCCTAAGTATCGGTGTCACCGGTGGTACTTTCGCGCAAGATTCTGATGACCCTTACGTCACATTTCAGGTACTTCGCCCGGAACTGGCGCTGAGCATGGCGCAGGCAGCAATGGATGCGTGTCGCGACGCGGGCTTTCAGGTGGGTGTGACCGTGGTAGACCGTTTCGGCATCCCGCAGGTGTTCCTGCGCGATCGTTTCGCCGGTGTGCATGTCTATGAGACATCGCGGCGTAAGGCGTGGACGGCTATTAGCTTTCGCACCAGCACTTCGGATCTGGCCGTATCCACCCAAGCCGGGCAACCGGCCTCGGCCATTCGCAACCTGTCAGAGGCCCTGCCCCTTGGCGGTGGCTTGGTGGTGGAAAACGGTGACGGCGCGATGGTCGCCGGYATCGGTGTATCCGGCGCACCGGGTGGAAATTTTGACGATGAATGTGCATTGGCYGGWATTGCRGCTATCGAAGACGAAATTGCTTTTTAAGGCAGCACTTTAGACCAACGAATAGAAAACAGTAGAACACGAAGGATATGAATATGGGTCTCCCGGTCCTGGATGGTAACATCTCAGACGAAGATATGGACAAGATGATGTCCAGCGCATGTGACGCGTCAAACATGCTCAAGGCGCTCAGCCACGAAGGCCGCCTGATGATCCTGTGTCATCTGGTAACCGGCGAAAAATCTGTGACYGARCTGGAAGAATTGCTGTCGGCCMGRCAGGCKGCTGTTTCGCAGCAACTGGCGCGCYTGCGTCTGGAAGGCTTGGTAACACCGCGGCGCGATGGTAARATYATCTATTATTCGCTGGCGGATGAGCGACCCAAACAAATTCTTGAAGTGATTTACGATCTGTTTTGCACCGTCAAAACCCCGGATAAATTCAAGTAGCACAGGCTAATGTCGGCGCATTGGGGGTGACGCCATATGTGGGACTCAGTATCTGACACGACTTTGGCGGCCCTGTTCGGCCTGTTCGGTGGCACCCTGTTGGGGTTGGCRGCCCGGATGGGGCAGTTTTGTACGCTTGGGGCAATTGAAGACGCTTTCTACCAAAACAGCTCGGTCCGGTTGCGGGCCTGGGGGGTGGCAATTGGCGTTGCGATCATTGGCAGCTTTGGCCTGATGGCTTTCGGCGCACTGAACGCCGAAGAGGTCGTATATCTTTCGTTCACCTGGAATCCGCTGGCTTCGATCATAGGTGGTTTGCTGTTCGGCTATGGCATGGCGATGGCCGGAAATTGTGGCTTTGGCGCGCTGGCAAGGCTGGGCGGCGGCGATATACGTTCGTTCCTGATCGTGCTGGTTATGGGCATATCGGCCTATGTTACGCTGTCGGGACCACTGGCCGCGTTGCGGGTCATGCTGTTTCCAACCGGCGCGGTTAATGGCCCGGTGCTGCCCGGTGTCGCCCATTGGCTGGAGGCAAATCTGGGGGGCTCAGCGACACTGTTCGGACTGGGGATCGGCGTGTTGATACTGGCCGGCGCACTTAGTTCCCGCGCCCTGCTAAGACGTCCCAAAACATTGTTCTGGGGCGCGGTGGTTGGKGTCGCAATCGTCACYGGCTGGGCYGGAACCGGCTGGATCGCTGCAAACGGATTTTCCGCCCTGCCCGTCGAAAGCCACACRTTTTCGGCCCCCTTGGGCGACAGCATTATTTATCTGATGACATCGTCRGGTAATACTCTGAACTTCGGTGTTGGGTCAGTTGCTGGTGTSTTGCTGGGGGCATTCATCGGTTCGCTATTCCGGGGGCATTTCAGGTGGGAAGCYTGCGAAGACCCACGCGAATTGCGTCGCCAGATTATGGGAGCCGCCATCATGGGGGTCGGCGCAGTCATCGCCTTTGGCTGCACCATCGGTCAGGGCGTATCGGCGTTTTCGGTGCTGTCCTACGGCGCACCCGTTGCGTTCCTGAGCATCATTGCCGGCGCGGCCTTTGGACTGCGCCAGCTGATCATTGGATTCGCTGCGATCGAATARRYTAGCCCCGCATCCGGCTGGCATCCGGGTCAAAYAGYGGYGTGTTGTTCACTACGGCGCGTTTGCGTYCGCCCAAAATTTCGATCTCAAATTCTGCGCCCTCATTGATGCTTTCTACCGGCAGAAACCCAATTGCCACGGATTTACCAGCCGCGTGCGCGTAGCCGCCTGAGGTACAGAACCCGACCACGTCTTCGCCGTCAAATATCGGCTCATAGGCCACAACATCAGCGTCGTCRGCATCGACGATGAAKGTGGTTAAYCTGCGCTTGGGTGGGTTTTCCTTTTCGCCCTGTGCGGCGKCGCGGCCAACAAAATCGTTCTTTTTCCATGAAACAAACCGATCCAGCCCGGTTTCAGCGCAGGTATAATCCGGGCGGAATTCCCGCATCCAGGCCCCRAACGGTTTTTCCAACCGCAGCGACATCATCGCCCGCATCCCAAACGGGCGCATATCATGGGCTATCCCGGCTGTCGTCAGGGCGTGGTAAAGCGCTACCTGATGGGCGCGGTCACAGTAAATCTCATAGCCCAGATCWCCGGTAAAACTGACCCGCGCCACGGTGACCGGGATGTGGCCAATAGCCAGTTGACGTACAGAAAGAAACGGGAAGACTTCGTTTGACACATCCGCGCCTGTTGCATCCGCCAGAACCGCGCGCGCCTTTGGTCCGGCAATCTGGAACCCCAGCCGTTCGGTCGAAATATTGGTCAGTTTTACACCGTCAACCATATGCTGCTGGAACCAGCGCATGTGGAAATTTTGCGCTGAATAACTGGCCGTCAATTGCACGCGGTCCTCGCCCAGACGCATCATGGTGAAATCACCCATGATCTTGCCTGTGGCTGACAACATAGGTGTCAGCGCGATACGCCCAAGGGCGGGCATCCGACCGGCCATGATGTGGTTCAGCCAGTTCACGGCTTCTGGTCCCTCGACCAGATATTTACCGAAATTATGGATCTCGTTGATCCCCACGGCACCCCGCACAGCGCGGCATTCTTCGCCCACTGTTTCAAATGCGTTTGAGCGACGAAAACTTGGGGTTTCAAAGCGAGGTTCCCCCTTGGGCGCAAAGTAATTCACATGTTCCATGCCATAGCCCTGCCCGAACACCGCGTTTTCTGCGTCCCACAGCCCATAGGCMGGSGTRGTTTCCAGYGGYCGASCSACGGGCAGTTCTTCGTTCGGRTAACCTATGCTAAAACGCCGCTGGTAGTTTTCCGTCACCTTCARCCGGGTCCAGTTCGGSCCGGTCCAGTCRCCAAACCGCGCCACATCCATGGCGAAAATATCGGTCTCTGGTTCACCTTCAACCATCCATTCCGCCAGCGCCTTACCGACRCCACCGCCCTGCGAAAACCCGGCCATCACCGCGCAGGCCGACCACATTCCCGGCTTACCGGGAATCGGGCCAACCAGCGGATTACCATCAGGCGCAAAAGTAAACGGCCCGTTGATTGTGCGCTTGATCGAAGCGCGCCCCAGYACMGGGTAGCGTTCAAATGAGGCTTCCAGCGGTTCRGCCACCCGRTCCAGATCATCGTTCAACAGCTCATGGCCAAAGTCCCAACGGGTGCCGTCCACCGCCCATGGAACCGCTTTTTGTTCATAAATTCCGATACATAGCCCCTGACCTTCCTGTCGCAGATAGGTCTCACCTCCGGGGTCCATGACGTGGGGCAGCTCACCGTCAAAATCGATGACTTCGGGGATGTCGTCGGTGATGAAATACTGATGCTCCATCGGATGCAGCGGCAAATAGACCCCGGCCATCGCCCCGACTTCACGCGCCCACAACCCGGCGGCGTTGATCACATGTTCGGCCCTGACAGTTCCCTGCTCGGTCACCACATCCCAACCGTCACTAACCGGGTTGAGTTCCAGCACCCGGTTGCGCAGCACAATCTCGGCCCCGCCCATCCGCGCYGCTTTGGCATAGGCCTGCGTGGTGCCGGASGGATCAAGGTGGCCATCCAGCGGATCAAAAAGCCCGCCCAACACACCTTCCACATTGGTGATCGGCGACAGTTTGACGATTTCTTCCGGGCTGAYAATTTCCGTRTTCAGCCCCATATACCGGTGCTTGGCCCGCTCAGCTTTCAGAAAATCAAAACGGTCCGGGCTGTCRGCCAGCGTGATGCCGCCGACATGGTGTAACCCACAGGACATGCCGGTGATTTCTTCCAGCTCTTTATAAAGCCGGATCGTATAGCCCTGCAACGCCGCCATATTGGTATCTGAATTCAGCGTATGAAACCCACCGGCTGCGTGCCATGTGGACCCGGATGTCAGTTCGGAACGCTCAATMAGCATCACGTCCGACCAACCCAGTTTGGTCAGGTGATACAGCACCGAACAGCCGACAACACCGCCGCCAATGACAACTACTTKTACGTGCGTTTTCATGTTATTATAGTCCTTACTTCATTCTTCCCGGCCAAACAAAATCAGACGCTGACGCAACTTTGCCGCCTCTGGCAATCCCTGTTCCAGCGCAAAAACATAKGCATGTGTCAGATAAAAACAGGCGGCATCAATCTGCCTCTGACTTTCAGCCAAATCCCCGGCCTGCGTGTAAAGTCGCGACAAAGTGCGATTGTCGCCCGCACCACCATGGGCTGCCAGCAGCCGTTTATCCAGATCATCGCTTTTTTCATTCAGCGGCAAGGGGTTTGTCCACCATCTGCGTCGCCACCCAGTGGTGAAAACAATGGGTCGGGCTGTCCATCACCGGGCTGAACCTGCCACCATCAAAATGCACGCCRTGGCGGCCCTTTTGCATGCCTTCGACCACGAAAATATCTTCCTCCAGCACGCCGTACCAAAGTGCAGTATTGGATTTGCGCTGCTCAGCATAATCTGGCCCCGCAGCCGCTTCGGTAGCATAATAAATCTCGACATGCTCTACCGTACGATCCTTGGCCAAGGGCTCAAGTATCAGTGCATAGGCATGGTCCCGGTGTGCAGCGAACAGCACATTCGGATAGAGCGCGATATATTCCGCGCCAGCGTCCCATTTATCGCTTAGGCCCTTAAAATCCGGGAAGCTCTGCCCCGTTTCGGAAATCGTCGGGCGGTAAACYGTTGTYCCCTGCCCGGAAAACTTTCCAGCGACTTCAATATGATAGTGATCTTCCAGCTTGGAATAACTGTTCAGACCCGGGTGAATCCACGGCAGGTGATAACTCTCGCAATAGTTTTCCACCGGCAGCTTCCAGTTCGATTTCGCCTCAAAGCTAAACCCACTATCCGCGCCTGCGTGATACAGCGGCTGRCCTTCAAAATCAGACCACAGCGCGATGGCTTCGGCTGCATAGTCGCTAAATTCCGGCGCCGTGCCCGAGATATTCACGAAAATCACGTCCCGCCACACGTAACTGCGGATTTCCACCAGCCCCAGTTCTTCACGCTTTATGTCTGCGTGGGTATTGYRCCCCGGCCCGCCGACATGGGGCGTTGTCACCAGTTCACCAGTTTGGGCGTAGCACCAGGAATGGTAGGCGCACCGTATCACGCCTTTGATGTTCTTCTTTTGCTCGACCAAAATCATGCCACGGTGGCGGCAGGTGTTTTGATACACCCGGATTTTGCCGTCATTTGAATGCAGCACCAGCAGCGGCATTCCGAGAAAATCAACCGGCATCGCGTCGCCCAGTTCTGGCACRTCCTTGGCAAAGCCAATGCCTGACCAGTTATCGAACAGTACTTTCTGCTTTTCCTGCTGAAACATTTCGTCGGAAATGTAGTGTTCATTGGGCAAACCACGGGCAGTTTCCACCGGCTTTAAAACGTCTGACAGATTGCCCATGGCTGCTCCTATCTCATCTATGACCGACAATAGTTTGCGCCCGGACCAACGCCCGCGCAAGCACCGGTGGCGACTTTGACTTGCCATTGGGCGACATTCAGGTGCGGATCAGCACTTGCAAATCGGCGACATTGGTGCCGGTTGCGCCGGTGATCAGCAGATCATCCGCCGCCATTAGGGCGTGGTAGCTGTCGTTATTCGCCAGTGATTTTAGCGGGTCCACGCCAGCGGCACGCATCCGTTTCAACGTACCCGCATCAACCAGTCCACCCGCTGCATCCGTCGGGCCATCGCGCCCATCCGTGCCGCCTGACAGGAAAACCCAGTTGCCGTGCCAGCCCAGTTCTTCGGCCTTCAACGCCACCCGCAGCGCCAGTTCCTGATTGCGCCCGCCCAGCCCGTCGCCTTTCAAACGCACCGTGGTTTCACCACCAAACAGCCAAATACCGCGCCCCTTGCAGCGGATAATGATGTCGGCTGCCTCTGCCACATCGCCCTCTAACGCATGGGGAAATACCTGCGCTTGCGGCGCGAGCGCAGCCATCGCCGCGACGCTTTGGGCGTTTGAGCCAATCAGGCGGTTATCAACATTTTTTATATTTACTGTTGGTCGCTCTGGCCCGATTAACACRTTACGAACGGGCGCGGGWATCTGATCCCAGATACGTGCCTTTTCCAGCACCGCGCGCGCGCGGGCCTTACTGCCAATCGRCGCCACCGTAGGCCCGCTGGCCACCACCGCCAGATCGTCGCCAACAACATCCGACAGGATAAGCGCGGTAACGTGTGCAGGTGACGCGAGGTGTAAAAACCCGMCGCCTTTCAGGCGAGACAACTGCTGGCGCACCAGGTTCATCCTGCGGATATCCATGCCCGCACCCAGCAACAACCGGTTTACTTGCGCTTTATCTTCAAGGCTCAAACCCTTGGCAGGTGCTGGCAACAATGCCGAGCCGCCACCGCTGATCAACGCCAGCACATGGTCGCCTTCGCTTGCCTCGTGCAGCAAGGACTCAACCGCTCGCGCCGCCGCCAGCCCGTTTTCGTCAGGTATCGGATGACCGCTGGCAAATRTCATGGCACGCGTAAGGGGGGCTGCATTTTCGTAGTTCGTCACCACAATCACTTGCGCCGCATTCACCCGCGCCATTGCTGCGCGCGCCATGCCGGTTGCAGCCTTGCCAACGGCCACAATAAACACCCGACCGGTGTTTTGCGCCAAGGGYTGTTGATCCAGCGACCGTGTCACCGCCAATGCGGGATCTGCTGCTTCAACGCCCGCGTCAAATATCGCTCTGGCGCGCTGTCTGATCCTGTTTTCCATGCCCATGTGTTAGGACGCGCCAACGACAAGGTCCATAAATGAAATTACCAAATTTGTCTTGATTGCCAACCAGTGACGGCGCGGCTCTGTCCATTTCCGCATATCAGACATATGGATGCCCGACACAATTCCGGGACTGACATGCAAACACCTATACCCATCACCAAAGAACTGTTGCTGATCGGCGGCGGCCACGCCCATGCACTGGTTCTGCGCATGTGGGGCATGAACCCGCTGCCCGGAGTACGCGTGACGGTGATCAACCCCGAGGCCACCGCACCCTATTCCGGTATGTTGCCGGGATTTGTCGCGGGCCACTACAGCCGCGATGAACTGGACATCGATTTGGTGCSTCTGGCSCGCTTTGCCGGGGCGCGCCTGATCCGGGGTCGCGCMGAACAYATCGACGTGGRCRCRCGRRTTGTGACGCTGGCGRGGGGCCGACAGCTTAGCTATCATATCGCGGCACTGGACATTGGCGTTACCTCGGAAATGCCGSMSMKGSYGRRRWWCWGCWRWYRKKSRRTCCYSKSSMMSMYKCKGGATCGGTTTGCGTCAGATTGGGCGCAGTATTGTGAGGCGGCGAAAACCGCCGAGACGCAAGCCAGTGCTGCCATTATCGGCGGTGGTGTCGCCGGGGTTGAACTGGCAATGGCGATGGCGCACGCCTTGCGAAAAGCTACAAATCACGTACCAAAAATTACATTAATTGAGCGGGCTAAAATATTGCCCAATATATCTAAATCTAATTTGGCTTTCTTCCGAAAGCATTTGAAATCCGCCGGGATCATTGTGTTGGAAAACACTCGGATCGCAGAAATCCACGCCGATCATATCGCCCTTGCAGATGGTACTTCCGTCAAAGCCGATTTTGTCACCGGAACCGCCGGGGCGCGCGCGCAGGACTGGCTGGCAAACAGCGCCCWGACTTTGCATCAGGGCTATGTTTCTGTGGATGCGACCCTGCGTTCGCTAAACGAGCGGGATATCTTTGCCGTCGGCGACTGTGCCCACCTAAGCCACGCCCCGCGCCCCAAGGCCGGGGTTTACGCAGTACGCGAGGCCCCGGTGCTGTTCGCCAACCTGCGCGCAGCCCTGTCGGGTGGCGGGATGCGAAAATTCAATCCACAAAGCGACTACCTGAAACTTATATCCCTGGGCGAAAGATCTGCGTTCGCCAACAAATGGGGTTTCAAAATTTCCGGTCCGGCCGCATGGCGTTTGAAAGACCAGATAGACCGMAAGTTTATGTTTCAATTTCAWRGTCTTAKACCGATGAATTCATCTAAAATCCCTGCCCACCTAGCGCAGGGAGTAACTGAACTCCTCAACGACACGCCGCTGTGCGGTGGCTGCGGCGCAAAGGTTAGCAGCGCCGCCCTTACAGGCGCATTGACCCGGCTTGTCACCCCAAACCGCACTGACATTCTTACCGGTCCGGGCGACGATGCTGCCACCCTCAAAGGTCCGGATGGCCAATATCAGGTGATCTCCACGGATCACCTGCGCGCCTTCACCARYGACCCGGCGACCATGGCCCGYATCGCCGCCATCCACGCGCTTGGCGACATCTGGGCCATGGGCGCAGAACCGCAATCCGCCCTTGCCAGCATCACCCTGCCAAGGCTGTCGCCAGAACTGCAACAGGCGTGGTTGTCGGAAATCATGGAGGCTGCGAATGATATTTTCAGCGCTGAAGGTGCYGCGATTGTCGGCGGGCACAGCGCTCAGGGTGCCGAGTTGAGCATCGGTTTCACCGTCACCGGTCTTCGAGGTACACAGCCCATTGGCAAATCCGGTGCTAAACCCGGTGATGCGCTGATCCTGACCAAACCAATTGGCAGCGGCGTGATTATGGCTGGCGAAATGGCGCTAAAGGCGCGTGGTATCTGGGTAGTGGCCGCCCTTGAAAGCATGTGCAAGCCACAAGGCGACGTCGCGCAGATATTGGGCAACGCCAACGCCATGACCGATGTAACCGGCTTTGGGCTGGCCGGACATCTGAACGAAATTGCCAGYGCGTCCAGCGTCGGCATTGCGCTGGATTTGGCAGCGATCCCGGTACTGGAGGGAGCTTTGGAATTGGCAAATATGGGCGTTCGCTCATCGATTTACCGCGACAATCGCGCGCTGATCCCGGACCTGAAACTGCCCGACACACCGATGGCCGATCTGCTGTTTGACCCACAAACCGCAGGTGGCTTACTGGCGGCAGTTYCGGCCAGAAACGTCACTGTAATACTAAACAAACTTAACGCCTTAGGTTGCGATGCTAAGGTAATCGGTCACTGTACAAAACCTTCACTCGGCCTGCATCTGATCTGAATATTCACCGACCAGCGCCGCCAACCGCTCGGCTGCTTTTTCCAATCCATTTGCAGACAGGTCATCCAACTCGAGCTCTGCAAAGACATGCGTCGAACGCCCCGCCCGCGCCCGCGCATAGCTGGGGTCATAGTGGCTTTCCATCAGTTCCCGCGCCAGGGTCTGCAATTCACCAGTCACTACCAGTCCTTGCCAATGTGCTACTTTTTCCCGCCCCTGATGACGGATCAACGCGCTTAGCGTATCCGTCAACCGCCCATGGTCGCCGGAAATGTCACCATATGCCCGCGTCAGATATCCGGCGCGCGCGTCCAGCAATGCAGCCACACGAATACGCGGCGCTGCTTTCATTGGCTGCCAAATTGACGGCGGGATCAGTAGTTTGCCGATTTTGCTCGACTCGGCTTCAACCAACACAACTCGCCCCGGATCAAGYGCGCCAAACGCCGCCGCCAAAGTGCYTTCAAATGCCTTTTGCGAAGGTTGCGCCTGCTCAATCGCGCCAAAAACCGACCCACGATGCGCCGCCAGCCCTTCAAGATCCACAACCTGCAATCCGCGCGCCGCCAACAGGTGTAACAGCGCGGTTTTGGCGGTGCCTGTATTGCCATCCAGCACAAGCAACTTGTGCGCCAGCGGTTCTTCATACACAGCCCGGTTCACCAATCGGCGATAGGTCTGATAGCCCCCCGCCAGCACCTCTGCCCGCCAGCCAATCTGCGCCAGTATCGCCGCAAATGACCCGGATCTTTGCCCGCCGCGCCAGCAATAGATCAGCGGCCGCCAGGCWCCGCCTTTGTCCGCCAGCGGCCCTTCCAGATGCCGCGCTGCATTACGCGCAACCAGTGCGGCCCCCACCTTCTTGGCCTTGAACGCRCTWTCCTGYTTGTARATCKTSCCSACRCGGGCGCGYTCRGCRTCRTCCAGAACCGGCAAGTTGATCGCGCCRGGWATRTGRTCYTCGGCAAATTCAGCAGGTGAGCGCACGTCAATCACATCGTCGATATCATGCGCCCGTATTGCTGCCAGGTTTTCAAACTGAATTGCCATACCGCGTGACTATCGCGCACAAACGCAAAGGTCCATTACCCGGCCCCGGCTTCTTCTGTTCACAAATACTCCCGCCGGAGGCCAAAATCTTTGTTTAAAGATTTTCCACCGCACCCCGGCCAGCACATCCTTCACTTACTAATCCCCTGCGCGCCGCACCCGGTCTAGTTGATCTGAACGTCTTTGCGGTTGAATGTCTCAAATTCAGTCGTTTGGTCATCGTAAACCACGCCAATGGTGATGGTTTCGATCGTGTTCGCTTCAAATGCCACATAGGGAAAAATATCCTGAACCTTCAGCGCATTGGGTGCGCCTTCGTCTTSGTAACAGGGCTCATGCTGCAGTACGATTTGCGCGCCACCATTCACCGCATAGGTGATACTGTCCATACCACAGCGCCAGGATAACAGGTTGGTAAAATACAGCAGATCCTGCCCTTCCCATAGGCGCACGGCAATCCAGTTGCCCTTGATCGCCTGAACAATAGGTTTCACTTCTGCGGCAGTGGTAAAATTTTGCGCTGTTAGCGGGCTGGCGGCTAACAGGCTGGCCAGAATAATTGCTCGTTTCATAACTTTCCTCACTAACATTGCACCCGCACCTTTTGGCCGGAGCCATTACCGCCTATAGTTGCGGAAAACGGCGCAAAGCAGGCATTGATGGGCAGTAAGCAGAAAAATCCAGCCGATTTCAACATAATCATCGTCGCTCAAAACGGCCGGCTGATGTATGAGGCCCTGCTGTTCGCCGCATCGCTGCGCCACTCAGACCCRGAATTTAGCGGGCGGTTGTTTGTGGCGGAACCCTGTGAAGGGCCGCGCTGGCATAATAACCCAACCATTCGCAACGACGCGGTGCTTGATCTGCTGACCGGTGAATATGSTGCTGAAATCCTGCCCTTCGAAAACCAGCATTTCGGCCAGAACTACCCCTATGGCAACAAAATCGAAGCCCTGCTGGCCCTGCCCAAGGGTGAGCCGTTTATCTTTTTTGACACCGACACCCTTGTCACCGGCGCGATTAGCGCGGTGCCGTTTGATTTTGATCGCCCAAGTGCCAGCACCCGCGTTGAAGGCACATGGCCCAAGCCCGAACTTTACGGTCCCGGCTACGCTGGTATCTGGAAATCATTGTATGCGCGTTTCGGGCTGGATTTTGAAAGCTCACTGGATTTGTCGCAGCCTGACGAATTCTGGGCGCGGTATCTGTATTTCAACGCTGGCTGGTTCTTTTACCGCTGCCCGCATGAGTTTGGCCAAAGGTATCTGGAGTACGCGCTTGCGATCCGCGCCGAGCCCGGTGATGCTCTGGCCGCACAAAGCCTGGACCCGTGGCTKGATCAGGTCGCCYTRCCGCTGGTGATCCATTCCTTTGGCGGTGGACGGGAAACCATCCCCCCCGGCCAGCTGGACGGGGATGTAACCTGCCACTACCGCACTTTCCCGCTGCTATATGCCCGCGAGAACGACCACACAATCAAAGTGCTAAAAGACGTCACTACCCCCAACAAACTGAAAAAAGTACTGAAAGAGTACGACCCGTTAAAGCGTGTGGTCTATCAGGAACGCGGTTTAAAAGTGCGCGCGTTGTTTGATCAGGAACACCTGCCAAGGCGCGAACAAATGATCCGCAACCAGATCAAAAAAGCCGGCCACTGGATGCGTTAACAGGGGRAATNGGTGGGTGATAAGAGACTCGAACTCCTGACATCTTCGGTGTAAACGAAGCGCTCTACCAACTGAGCTAATCACCCATCCGGCGCTGCACATACCGCGGGCGGCATAGGGCGTGCAAGCCCCAGATCSACWTTTGCCACAAATAAATGGCAGAAAGATCGCGGGCACCAAAAACAGGCAGCCAGTCAATCCCGCCAGTCACGCAACTTTGTGTTATTCAGCCGCGGTAGTCAGTGGGCTTATGGYGCTGGTTTCAACTTTGCGCCGTATTTTGCAAATCAGAACCTCACGGTCTTCCAGCTCTTTTTTGCGGTTCACCGTGATCTTACCCAGCGGATGAATATTCAACCCCTCACCTGCCGAAAGGGCATTGCCTATCTCAACCAACACCGCGTCCAGAACCGATTTTACGGCGTTTGGTTTTAACCCGGAAGACGCAACGACACGTTCCACCAGTTCTTTGCGGCGCACCATTACCACTGGGTCAGTTTTGGATTTTACCGCCGACATTGTGGGTGTTGCAGCCAATGCCGGAGTTGTCTTAATTGCAGGATTTGCAACCTTCCCGGGGGTCAGTTTTCTCTTGGTAACCATAAGATTTATCGCCTGTTTTTTTATTGTTATAGGCGATTCATACCGTTAAATTGCGCAGTTATCCACAGGGAAAAGCTAAAAACCACGACCAGCCGCAAAAATGGCGCGCCCAACCGGACGCGCCATTATTAGTCTCGCGATAYRTTTAGTGCGCGGTTGCGCCCGATGTATCTGGATTGGAAAGTGCTGCCTTAGCCTTGGCGGCTTCTTCTGCTTCCTCATCCCATTCCACGGCTTCCGGCTGTCTGACCAGTGCCAGTTTMAGCACCTCACGAACATGGGCAACCGGGATRATATTCAGCCCGTCTTTTACATTATCCGGGATCTCGGTCAGGTCCTTTTCGTTCTCTGCCGGGATCAGCACCGTTGTGATACCACCCCGCAGGGCTGCCAACAGCTTTTCCTTCAGGCCACCAATGGGCAGAACATTACCGCGCAAAGTTACTTCGCCCGTCATCGCAATATCTTTGCGCACCGGTATCTGCGTCAGMACYGAWACAATCGCYGTCACCATRCCYACACCCGCACTTGGACCGTCTTTCGGGGTCGCGGCTTCGGGTACGTGAACGTGAATATCCACCGATTCAAATTTTGGCGGCTTCACCCCGAGGGATGGCGAGATTGAGCGCACATAACTTGACGCCGCATCAATGCTTTCCTTCATCACATCGCCCAGCTTACCGGTGGTCTTCATCCGGCCCTTACCAGGCAGGCGCAGGGCTTCGATTGATAGCAGTTCACCGCCGACACTGGTCCAGGCCAGCCCGGTGACGACGCCGATCACATCCTCTTGCTCAGCCAAACCATAGCGGAACCGTTTCACACCCAGATATTCTTCGAGATTATCAAGGGTTATAACGATCTCTTCAGCCTCTTTCATCACCAGTCTAGTTACGGCTTTGCGGGCCAGTTTGGCGATTTCACGCTCAAGATTCCGCACACCGGCTTCGCGGGTGTAGGTGCGGATAATCTCTTGCAGGGCTTCGTCCTTGAGGGTGAATTCGCCCTTTCTCAGCCCGTGGTTCTTGACTTGTTTCGGGATCAGATGCTGCAACGCGATCTCGCGCTTTTCGTCCTCGGTGTAACCGGCCAGTGGCAATATCTCCATCCGGTCCAGCAAAGGCCCCGGCATGTTGTAGGTGTTCGCCGTGGTCAGGAACATCACGTTGGACAGATCATATTCCACGTCCAGATAGTGATCGACGAAYGTKGARTTYTGTTCRGGRTCMARYACYTCMAGCATYGCGCTGGCCGGGTCACCGCGGAAATCCTGACCCATCTTGTCGATCTCATCGAGCAGGATCAGYGGATTGGTGGTTTTGGCTTTTTTCAGCGCCTGAATGATCTTACCGGGCATTGAGCCGATATAAGTCCGCCGGTGCCCGCGAATTTCGCTTTCATCGCGCACACCGCCCAGTGAAATGCGAATAAATTCACGCCCAGTGGCCCGTGCGACCGATTTACCAAGCGAGGTTTTACCGACACCCGGAGGGCCGACCAGACACATGATCGGGCCTTTCAGTTTGCGTGACCGCTGCTGTACCGCCAGATATTCGACGATACGTTCTTTGACCTTCTCAAGCCCGTAATGATCGTCGTCCAAAATCTTTTGCGCCCGTGTCAGGTCTTTCTTGACCCGGGACTTTACGCCCCACGGAATGGACAGCATCCAGTCCAGATAATTGCGCACCACGGTGGCTTCTGCCGACATCGGAGACATCGATTTCAGCTTTTTCATTTCGGCGTCGACTTTTTCGCGCGCTTCCTTGGAAAACTTCGTCTCTTCTATCTGGTTTTCCAGCTCGGTGATCTCGTTCTGGCCCTCTTCGCCATCACCGAGTTCCTTCTGAATGGCCTTCATTTGCTCATTCAGGTAATATTCGCGCTGTGTACGTTCCATCTGTGACTTAACGCGGGTCTTGATCYTTTTCTCGACCTTCATCACCGACATTTCGCCCTGCATCAGGCCGTATACTTTTTCCAGTCGTTCTTCGACCGACAGGGTTTCCAGCAGTTCCTGTTTTTGCTCGACTTCGACGCCCAAATGCCCGGAAATCAGATCTGCCAGCTTCGCGGGTTCACGCGATTCAGCAACGGCGCCCAGAGCTTCTTCGGGTATATTCTTTTTAATCTTCGCGTAACGCTCAAATTCTGCCGACGCTGTACGCACCAGCGCCTCAACTAAGGCCGGGTTGCCCTCAGTTTCGCTTAACGGCTCGGCATGGGCCTCAAAATATGCTTCATTTTCCAGAAACTCGGTGATTTTAACCCGAGTTCGGCCTTCAACCAGTACCTTTACGGTGCCATCGGGCAATTTCAGCAACTGCAGGACATTCGCCAAAACACCGATACGGTAAATACCGTCGGATGTTGGTTCATCAATTCCGGGGTCAATCTGGCTCGACAGCAGTATCTGCTTGTCGTCCTGCATGACTTCTTCCAGCGCCTTAACAGATTTTTCGCGCCCTACAAAAAGCGGCACGATCATATGTGGGAACACCACGATATCGCGCAGCGGCAGGACAGGGTAGGATTGGGCGAGTTGCTCGGACATTCATTTTCCTCAATTGGCAAGAAAGCTCTGGTCCCATTCGACGGCGACCCCTTGCTTTCTCCGTTCTTAGCCTCTTAATCTGGTGGTCATTTGGCAAATTTCAACCATATGCCCACGCATTTCAGGGGCATTTTTACCTTCCATTAAGCCGATAACAAGGCATCATGTTGTGTTTTATTGGAATAACACCACCCTGCCGGCAATTAAACTGCTTTGTTCTTTTTCGTTACAAAACACGAAACAACCCTGTCCGGCGTTTCCCGGCTATATTTGCTCTATATCCCCTGCCGCACGCTGCGCATGGAAATCTGCTTCAAATTTAGCAAACTCCCCGGCAGCAATAGCGTCCCGCATCCCCTGCATAAGGTCTTGAAAATAATGCAGGTTATGCCAGGTCAGCAACATTGACTGGATGATTTCCTTGGCACGGAAAACATGGTGCAAATAGGCACGCGAATAGCTGCGACAGGCGGGACAGGTGCAGTCTTCATCCAACGGGCGCGGATCTTCGGCGTGGCGCGCGTTTTTGATGTTCAGCACACCGCGCCGGGTAAAAACCTGCCCGGTACGCCCGGAACGTGACGGCAGTACACAATCCATCATGTCCACACCACGCGCAACCGCACCCACAATATCATCCGGCTTGCCAACCCCCATCAGGTAACGCGGACGGTCCGTTGGCAGCATATCGGGGGCATAATCCAGCACGTCAAACATCGCCTGCTGGCCTTCACCCACCGCCAGGCCGCCGATGGCGTATCCATCAAAGCCAATCTCACGTAAAGCCGCAGCACTTTCTGCCCGCTGATCCGGGAAAACACTGCCCTGCTGAATACCGAACAGCGCATGACCCGGGCGATCGCCAAACGCATCATTTGAGCGCGCCGCCCAGCGCATTGAACGCTGCATACTGTCCAGCGCCTGCCTCTCGGTCGCTGGATAAGGCGTGCATTCGTCGAAGCACATTACAATATCCGAGCCTAAAAGACGCTGAATTTCCATTGACCGCTCAGGGCTAAGCATGTGCTCAGAACCATCAATATGTGATTTGAACCGCACCCCTTCCTCGGACATTTTACGCAGGTCCGAGAGACTCATCACCTGAAACCCACCGCTATCGGTCAGGATTGGACGCTCCCAGTTCATAAATTTGTGCAAGCCACCCAGCCGCGCGATCCGCTCAGCCGTTGGCCGCAGCATCAAATGATAGGTATTACCCAGCAGGATGTCGGCACCGGTGCCACGCACGGTTTCGGGCTTCATCGCTTTCACCGTTGCGGCGGTTCCCACCGGCATGAAGGCTGGGGTTCTGATCTCGCCGCGGCAAGTGGTAATCACCCCTGTCCTGGCCGCGCCGTCCGTTGCGGTAATATCTAAGGAAAAATGGTCGGTCATAATGTATCTTCTCGAAATAACAGGCTACTGTCGCCGTATGAATAAAAACGGTAGCCATGCTCAATGGCATGGGCATAAGCAGCGGTCATGTGAGTCTGTCCGGCAAAGGCACTGACCAGCATGAACAGGGTTGATTTTGGCAGATGAAAGTTTGTCATCAAAATATCCACAGCGCGGAATTTATATCCCGGTGTGATGAAAATATCGGTCGAATCTGAAAAGGCATGTACCTGGCCCGCCTCGTCCGCCGCCGATTCCAGCAACCGCATTGATGTGGTACCGACTGCGATCACCTTATGGCCCTGGGCGTGTGTCTCATTAATAAGACGGGCTGCGGCCTCATCAATCTCGCCCCATTCCGAATGCATCTTATGATCGCGGGTATCCTC
>NVTR01000036.1 GCA_002732955.1 Marinosulfonomonas sp. | reverse complement strand
TGACGATGGGTTAATCCGGGACGACCTGTTCTGGGCATTTCATATCCTTCATTGCAAACATCTAAATATCAGATGTTGCGATGACCGATTGAATGCACCATCATTTTTTACCTGAAATCATAGAACATGCTGTCTGGCTGTACTTTCGTATCAGTTTGAGCTTGTACAATGTTGAGGATCGTTTGGGCGAACGGGGGATTGCTGACAGCCATGAAGCCGACCGGTTTTGGAATGGAAAAACACTTTATTTCCTGGTGCGAAGCCGACGGAATGCGAAAGCAGCCAAATGATTTATGCGCAAACTGATGAAACAAATTGGCATGCCGAGAGTGATGATCACCGACTAATTTCGTTCCCACGGCGCTGCCAAAAAAAGGTCTGGCTCCAAGGTTAAGGACACCGCAGCCACAAGGGTCTGTACAATGTTCCTTTCCGTCGTCGCCGTCACATTCTAACCGTTAGATCCTACCGGCATGCCCGATCGGATCAAATCGGCTAGGGTGGCCTGATGTTATCGGAAACACTTGCCAGATCACCCCGGAATACGCACAACGACGGACGGACCAAATGCGTGGCCCTGGCTGCGCTTTTATACGTTTCGCCAGCGTGTGAAAAAGCGTACTGGTCTACAAGAGACACAGCCTATGCCGCATCTTTATACCATCATGCGATAAATCTATTATCAACTTTGGAATATCGGGTGCACACTTAGTTGTCATCAATGATGTTCGGCACAAACAACGCCGACGACAATAAAAATGCAAAACAATAGGAGATTGGTAATATGCTATCCCCCATTATTAAGACCATGGCAGCTTCGGCGATCGCGATGGGACTGATCGGAGTGACGGGTTCAGCCAGTGCTGAAACCGAAGTCGCCTTTACAGTCGCCGAGTATAGCTCGAAAACCGGGCCATACTTTAAGGAAGTAGCCGCTGCATTCGAAGCAGAAAATCCCGACATCAAAATCAATATCGAAGTTGTTCCGTGGGACACCCTGTTGCAACGCCTGACAACAGACATCGCGGGCGGTGCAGCACCTGACATCTCGATCATCGGGACGCGCTGGTTGCTGGACTTTGCCGAACAAGGTATTGCCGAGCCAGTAGATGCCTATCTGACTCCGGAATTCAAGGCCACGTTTATTGATACGTTCATGGCACCTTCTGTAATGGATGGCCAAATCATGGGACTGCCTGTTGCTGCTTCWGCGCGCGCAATGATGATCAATATGGATCTGTTCGAAAAGGCTGGTGCGAATCCACCTACAACCTGGGAAGAGCTGTACGATGCCGCTGAAAAAATCTCGGCACTTCCGGATTCATTCGGTTTCGGTTTGCAGGGTAAAGAAATTGAGACAGACGCCTATTTCTACTATGCTTTGTGGACATTTGGCGGCAATATTCTGAACGAAGATGGATCAAGCGGACTGGATTCCCCTGAAGCGATCGAAGCGGCAACCTTCTACAAAAACATGATCGACAAAGGGTTAACCCAGCCTTCACCGACCAACTACAACCGCGAAGAACTGTTTAACCTGTTCAAGCAGGGTAACGTCGGTATTATTTACACTTTCCCAATGCTGATCCCGCAAATCAAAGAGGAAGCGCCTGATCTAAACTACAAAATCATGCAATTCCCCGAGATGCGTGCAAAAGCTACTTACGGTGTAACCGACACGCTGATGATGTTCGCAGACTCCGACGTCAAGGACGCAGCGTGGAAATTCATCGAATTCGCTTATCAGGATGAATGGCGTACCAAATTTGATCACGGTGAAGGCTTCTTGCCCGTAACCAAAGGCGTAGCAGCGGAAGCATTCTATACCGAAGATCAGGATATCGCTGGCTTCGCAGCGGGCCTTCCATACGCCAAGTTCGCACCTACCATCGCGAACTGGGAAGAGATTGCTGACACRACGGCTCGTGCYATGCARCAAATCTACCTYGGACAGAAAACACCCGAGGAGGCGCTTACAGAAGCTGCTGCRACGATYAACAAGATCCGAGGAATGTAGTTCGGCAAACTCTTCGGGGGCAGCAGTCGCAGCCCCCGAATTTCTACTTTTCAAAATCTTTGCTTGCCAATTTCGGGAATACGCAAATGAAGTCTGCGCTGCGTTCGACGCCAATACTGATGATCTTACCCAGCCTGATTCTAGCTATGTTTGTAATTGGCTATCCAATAGTCGACCTGGCATATACCTCGATGCAGGAAGTAAGCCGTTTCGGGCAATTGCGTGGTTTTATTGGCTTTGACAATTACGCGGAAGTATTTTCCGACCCCCTCTTTTACTCTTCTCTTTGGCGCACAGTAATCTGGACTGTCGCAGTGGTCGGTGGAACGCTGGTCATCTCGTTGCCAATCGCAATAATTCTCAATGATGAYTTTTACGGTCGCGGACTTGCGCGTGTTATTATCATGCTCCCCTGGGCCATTTCATTGACAATGACCGCCGTTGTTTGGCGTTGGGCCCTTAACGGACGTTCGGGCCTTCTAAATGCGACATTGATGGAYCTRAACATCATAGCCGAGCCRATTGAGTGGCTGGCGACAGCACCTTTGGCTTTCACGATTGAGATCTTGATTGGTATTTTGGTATCTATTCCCTTCACCACAACCATTTTTCTCGGAGGGCTGACATCTCTCCCACAAGATTCATACGAAGCGGCCGTTGTTGACGGCGCGACCCCATGGGATCAGTTTCGTTTCATTACGCTGCCATTGATGAAACCATTTATCAATATCGCCATAATTCTGAATGTAATTTATGTGTTCAACTCCTTGCCGATCATCTGGGTGATGACAGAAGGCGGGCCGGCAAACGGCACCGATATTTTGGTAACCTACCTTTACAAACTTGCATTCAGGTTCGGCCAGCTTGGCAAAGCTTCGGCCATCTCGCTTATCATGTTTGGTGCCTTGTTTGTGTTTACGATTGCCTACGTCGTTATAGTTATGCGCCAGGAAAAAGATGCGACGGTTGACGAGGAAATGCGCGATGACACGTAAGCTGAAGAAAAGCATTATCTACTGGTTGCTGCTGACGCCGTTATCGATCGTAATCCTGTTCCCGTTTGCGGTCATGTTTGTAACCGCAGTGCGGCCACGTGAAGAGTTGTTCGTTTATCCACCAAGATGGACTTTTAGCGAATTTCGTTGGGTTAATTTTGCAGATATGTGGGAAAAAACCAACTTTGGTGGTGCTTTGGTAAACAGCCTGTATGTCAGCATTTCATCGACTGCGATCGCGCTCGCGCTAAGTATCCCGGCGGCGTATGCTCTTTCTCGTCACCGGTTTCCGGGCAAGGGTGTATACCGAAACTTTCTGCTGATGACGCAGATGATGTCGCCGATTGTTCTGGTACTGGGGTTGTTCCGGCTAATGGCCTATCTGGGGCTGGTCAACAGCCTCAATTCTCTGGTGCTGATCTATGCTGCGTTCAACATGGCTTTCACCATCTGGATGCTACAGAGCTATTTCAACACCATCCCGCGCGACATAGAAGAGGCCGCCTGGATGGATGGGGCGAGTCACCTTAGGACGCTGACTAAGATCTTTTTGCCGCTCGCCGTGCCCGCGATGGTCGTGACCGCGATATTCACATTTATCAACAGCTGGAACGAATTTGTCCTCGCACTGACCATGATCCGCTCATCAGAAGACTACACGCTGCCAGTGCAGATTTTCTCTCAGGTTGCCGGGCGCTATCAGGTTGAATGGCACCACGTTATGGCGGGCACCGTGCTGGCGACGGTGCCGGTCGCGATCGTATTCACCTGGTTGCAGCGCTACCTTATTCGCGGCATGGCGCTTGGAGCAGTGAAATGACTGCTYGGCGACCCGACTAYAAAAAAGGAAWACTTCCATGGCATCGGTAGAAATTCGCAACATCGAGAAATGGTATGGTCAGATGAAAGTTATTCATGGTGTGAATATCGACATCATGGATCAGGAGTTTGTTGTCCTCGTGGGACCGTCTGGTTGTGGGAAATCTACGGTTCTTCGAATGATAGCGGGRCTGGAATCCATTTCGGAAGGCGAGATTCTGATTGGTGACAAGAAAATTAACGACGTTGCGCCCAAAGACCGGAATATCGCGATGGTTTTCCAGAACTATGCTCTTTATCCGCACATGTCTGTTTTCGACAACATGAGTTTTAGCCTTAAGCTRCGAAAGAAACCAAAAGARGAAATTGAGCGTCGAGTGCATGAAGCAGCCGATATTCTGAAACTGGAAGACTTCCTGGAGCGCTCGCCAAAACAGCTTTCCGGCGGGCAGAGGCAACGCGTTGCTATGGGGCGCGCGTTGGTAAGGGAYGCACAGGTTTTYCTTTTTGACGAGCCGTTATCGAACCTCGATGCCAAGCTGCGCGTGCTGATGCGTACGGAAATTAAGGCTTTGCACCAACGTCTAAAAACCACGACGGTTTATGTGACACACGATCAAATCGAAGCGATGACTATGGCTGACCGAATTGTGGTTATGAATGCAGGCCTTGTTGAGCAAGTTGGAACACCACTKGACCTATACGACAGACCAGCCAATCTTTTTGTTGCCGGTTTTATCGGATCTCCGTCAATGAACTTTATCGAAGGCACACTCCACCGTGAAGAAGACCRCGTGTTTGTGCTGGCTTCAGACGGGGCTAAACTTGCGTTACCAAAAGATGTGCAAGGCTTGGATGGACAAAAGGTTGTCTACGGCGTTCGCCCGGAACATCTGATCCTGACGGAAAGCGACGATGGGGTCGAAGTAGAGATCGAAGTGATAGAGCCAACTGGTGCAAATATCGAGGTGTTTGTGTCGCTGGCTGGTGAACGTATCTGCGCCGTATTCGGAGAGCGTCATCCCTTCGTACCAGGTGAAAAAATCCGGCTGRTCAGTGACGTTCAGAAAATTCATTTGTTCGATGCCGAGACAGGTAAGCGGCTTTAATATCGAARCCGYCCCCGCCCCTTCGATCGGAAAACTACCAGCAGGTTAGCKRCGGCAGTTGTGATACCAGCGCAGATAATAGTTCGATTGCCAGTTARCTTGCAGGTATGCAGGGGTGGCTCAAGACAGCTTTTCGTAGCTTATTACCAGCCGTTGATACGCGGCCAGACGTCAATGTTGCTGTCATCTGTGGCGCGAACGACGTTATAGCTGTCGTACATTGCYGCGGTCATGCAGGCRTGGTTGGGYARCACMCGAACGCGCGATCCTACTGGCAATTCATCGAATGGAAAATCACCCTCGGCAACCAACATACCGTGTTCCTGATACACATGGCCAACCTTTACATTACCTATACGGTGCGACCCTGTTACATCCATWACAATGCCAAAWCCAACRTCCTCGGGCAGGCCYGGYGCACCWGTGCTKCGATCTTTGGAAAGTGCCAGCCCGCCRGCATCGATAAGTGCGCAATTCATTTCCGGGCGATGACCRATTACAGTCGCCAAGACTGACAATGCGATGTCACTTTGATCGCAAGAGAAAATTTCCGACTGAAAGACRTCCCCAAACATGTAAACTCCACACCTGATTTCGGTCACGCCTTCGTAACTCTGTCCGTGCGTAGCGGTCGGCGTTGAACCAATRCTGACTATTGCGACAGGCAACCCGGYCTSCCGCAGTCTTTCAGCGGCAGTGACGGCGCACACTCTTTCTTCTTCGGCAAATTGCTGCATCGCGGCAATRCTKCGRCCTTGGTACGAYTGWCCCGCATGTGTCAGGACGCCCTTCAGACGGGTTCCGGGAAATTCGTGAAGTGCTCTGCCAACTTTGATCAATTCGTCAGAGCCGGGCATCACACCAGCTCGTTTTTCRCCTGAATCAAGTTCCACCAAAACGTCCAGGATAACACCAAATTCTACAGCGCGATCACTTATTTGCCCGGCAACGGATTCCTGATCAATGATCGAGATCACGTTGATACCACGCTTAATAAGCGCTGCCAGCCGCGGCAATTTGTCAGGCGTCATGCTGATGGCGTAAATAATGTCTGTAATGCCATTGTCGGCAAAATATTCGGCCTCTTTGAGAGTGGAAACCGTAATACCACCAAAATTTTCCTTGAGCGATAGGTTGGCCACATCGATCGATTTGGCCGTTTTCATATGAGGGCGCAGCAACACGCCCAAGCCCTGAAATCGCTTAGTCATTTTGATCGTGTTGCGTTCAAGTTTGGCGCGATCAAGAATTAGACATGGTGTATCAAGTGTAGAAAGTCCCATGGCGTTTATTCCTTTTGGTGCAAGGTATCGCCGCTCAGACCATGGGCCAAATTACGTCTTGGTCGATTGGAAAAACCGGTCGCGGAAGATGTTTGAAGTCAAATCGTGACAATATCGGAGATGACAGCCCCGGCGCATCGACTTCGATTACTTGTTCGTGTTTGAAGAATTCGTCAAAACCGGCACGRAAATGTCCGCGGGATTTCACGATAACCGACCGGGCCTTTGCGATATCAATGCCCATCAYTTCGAGGAAAACCGGATCGGCACATTGTGTGCGGATCGAAATAACWACCACCTGCACACCACCAAGATCAAGAAGGACAGACGTGCCGACATTCATTCGCCGACCAGCATAAAACCCGCGCCTACCGACACAATCGCCGTCGCGAATACACATTACCGTGGCCTCACATTCGAAACGTTGAGAAAACGCATCCGGTTCATTGCGATTGAACACCGCCCGAAAGCGCGCACCTTCGCCAAGTTTCATCGCCTCGCTGGCCAGCAACTTGTCATTAAATATCCCAAGCACCGCCCCTTTGGCGCCAGCGTCCATGAGAGCCTCGAGTATCCAYGTGGTATTGCCATTTGCACCACCACCCGGATTGTCGGCCACATCGGCGAGAATTACCGGATCTAATGACATGTCCTCACCGGCCCTGACCGCCTGCGCAACCGCATCTTCAAGCGGCGTCAACATCGGCTGGTAACGTAAGAAATCCTTCCAACCATGCTCGGCGATCTTAACAGCAAGATCTTTCGCAACATTTTCATCGCTTCGGGCAGTCACAACGATTGTTAGTCCATTCTTGGGCGCGTCTGCATAGACGAAACCTCCAAAGATTGAAACATTTAGGATGTCATCGGTCATGCACGATTGACCGTAATTTATCAGGTCTGCGTAAGGCCCCTTTTCAGTGAGCAATGTAACAGTTGGGGGTGTTACCGGTAGGCGAACCATTGATGCAACTGGTCGCAATCCGTTCAACATTTCTTGCAACGCTCCAGCAGCATCACGACCGCGCGCCGCCATATCTACATGCGGGTTGGTCTGGTAGCCGATGATAGCGTTCACGGATTCAACCATTTGTTCTGAGATATTTGCGTGTAGATCAAGCGTCACCACTATTGGAATATCAGGTCCGACAATGCTTCGAACCATTTGAAACATCTCGGCATCGGGATCACGGTTGTTGGTCGTAATCATGCCACCGTGATTGCAAATATAGACGCCATCAAGCTGTCCTGCGGCTTCGAGACGTTGCTGAATATCCTTTAAGGTTTTTGTGTAAAATCTGTGATCCATAGGGCCGCCAGCTTCGACGAGACCTATAAGTATCGGAACAACTTCCCAATCGACACTTGCGTCCATAGCTGCATGAAAACTACGCATCTCTATGGGTAACTTTGATTCTGCCCGATATAATTCGTCGTTAAATTCATTTCCCGCAATATACAGGCGGTTTAGAAAGTCGTCCTCGCCTGTAACGGGCGCAAAACTGTTGCTCTCAAGCATAAGTCCGAGAATGGCGATACGTTTCTTAAAATCATTTGGGTTCATTGTCGAAGCTCGCTTATTACCTCCACAATAAATAACAGCAATGCCCTTATCAAAACCAATGCAAGCTTAACCTTGCCCGATGCATCTGTTGCATTATTCCCAGTTTGCGTCGCCAACACTTTCCAGAAGGGACCAAAATTCTTCAGCTTTTGTGGGTAGTGGCGCGCGGGGYCTGTACAACCGTATGTCTGTCGGAATGAACCACTTTTCGTCACCGGCCAATACGAGAGACCCGGCAGCCAGCTCTTCGCGGATATTGCTCTCGGGCAACCATGCCAATCCCCTGCCGACTTCACTCATCGACTTAAGCACTGCTGCCAACTGTGAACCAAAAACGCGATCCAGATAAACAGGTTCTTCTACATTCGAAATCAAATGCTCCACAGCCTGACCTATTGCAGACGTTTGAGTATAAGCGAGATAATGAATCGGTTCGTCTTTTGTGCCTGGCAACTGGTCGATAGGGTTACCGGCAATATCAGGCAAGGTGACGGGAATTARTCTGTCGGTYCCCACWACGATTGACATGAACTGTTCGGTAGGCAAATCAACRTCGATGTTAGGGTGGGTATGGGTAAGCATAAAGCAACACTCGCCCTTGAGCAGTAACTGGATGCAATCTGTAAACTGGCTGGAATCCAGACGCGTATTAAATGCCTGGCTACGAAGCTCGATTGAACGTAACCACATTGGAAAAAAGGTTAGCGATATGCCGTGAGGTGCCGAAAAACGAATAGTATTTGCTAAACTGTCACTAATACGCGCCGCATCATCACGTCCCTGATAAAGCCGMCGCAACACCTCCTCYGCAACGGGTCTGAATCTATTCCCAGCAGGCGTAAGACTGGTTGGTTGTGTCGACCGGTCAAAAAGYTGYGCSCCGACCCACTCCTCCAGGTTTTTGATGCGCCTGCTAAAAGCGGGTTGAGTCGTAAATCTTGCTTCTGCTGATCTCGAAAARTTCCGGGTGTCGACAAGACTAAGAAAATCTTCGAGCCAGCGGCTTTCCATAGTTAAACAGGCCTCATTATTTCGCAGAAAACGGATTAGCGCGCAAACACCGAGAGATGTCCAGCTTTGGATGCAATTTCTTTATAACTGTATCCAATATTGACATTCGCCATGTGCGCATCCGACAGCTATTGATGTTCGAGTCATACATCTAAGATTAATACTGGAGTCCACCATGCCCGGCGAAGTACGAAACTACTGGCGTAATTTTATTGATGGGGAATGGGTCGATGCTGTTGATGGGCGTCGCATTTCAATTATCAACCCGGCCACTGGCAAAAATATCGCAGAAGTCTCTCGGGGTGGCGCGGCTGACATCGATCTCGCGGTTGCGGCGGCGCGTAGATGCTTTGAAAGTCGTGTGTTGCTCAAAATGTCGCCCGCGGAACGCGGTGAAATGTTGTTTGATATTGCCCGGGAACTCGAAGGTTTTGCTGACGAAATTGCAAAAGTCGAAGTCTTCGATAACGGCAAAACCTTGCCAAACGGCTACGGCGAAGTGAAGCTGACGCAACGCTATCTTACCTACTACGGTGGCATGGCCGACAAGCTGGAAGGTCGGCAAATCCCATTGGGTGAAGGCATTCTTGACTACACAGTTCACATGCCTTTCGGCATTTCGGCGCAAATTGTTCCCTGGAATGGCCCGTTGCCGGTAGGCGCCCGTTCTGTGGCATGCGCGCTGGTAACCGGCAACACTGTGGTGCTTAAGTCGCCTGAGGATTCGCCGCTAAGTCTGTTTCTGTTTGCAGAAGCTTGCGAGAAGGCCGGTGTGCCAAAAGGCGCTGTAAACATCGTATGCGGCTATGGTGAAGAAGCTGGCGCCGCGCTCGTTT
This sequence comes from Marinosulfonomonas sp., assembly GCA_002732955.1. Taxonomy (GTDB): domain Bacteria; phylum Pseudomonadota; class Alphaproteobacteria; order Rhodobacterales; family Rhodobacteraceae; genus NVTR01. The sequence continues at coordinate 19,756 of NVTR01000036.1, read as the reverse complement.
CTCACAATGACATCGACCATATTGTTTTTACCGGCTCGGTTGAAACCGGGCAAAGTGTGTTGCGCGCCGCTGCCGAGCGGATCATTCCCTGCGTGATGGAGCTTGGGGGTAAGTCTGCCGGTATCGTTTACGCTGACGCCGATCTGGACCGCACCGCAACAAATGCGGCGCGTGGTATATTCCACCATGCCGGACAAATTTGCTCAGCCGGATCGAGGTTGCTGGTACATCGTTCGGTTCACGACGAACTGGTGGAAAAACTTGTGGCAGAAGCAAATAATCGAACCGTCGGACCCGGCGTCGACGGAAATATCATGGGCCCGGTCATTTCCGAAAGGCAACTGAAGAATATTGAGGCACTTTGCCAGATAGGTGTGGAAGAAGGCGCGAAACTGGCAACCGGCGGAAAACGTCTGGACCAGGCCGGTTACTTTATGCCTCCGACGATTTTCACGGATGTAACACCCGACATGCAAATCGCGCGAGAAGAGTTTTTTGGCCCTGTGCTCGTTGTCATCCCGTTCGACACGCCGGATGAAGCAATACACMTTGCCAACGGAACCGATTACGGACTAGCGGCCGGTGTTTATACAAGGGATCTTAAACTCGCGCACTGGACAGCCGACAGGTTGGTCGCCGGGCAGGTTTACGTCAACGATTGGTGGGTTGGGGGTGTCGAGACACCTTTTGGGGGGGCCAAGCGTTCGGGCTATGGGCGCGAAAAAGGGCAAGAAGCTCTGCTTGGCTATGTGCAAACTAAAAATATTGGAATTCGACTTTAGTCGTCAAGTAAATCTGTTCAATAATATCTGGAGTCATGGGCTGTGTTTGAAGAATTYAAGGGAAAAACTGTATTAATCACGGGCGCAAGTTCGGGGATCGGCGCAGCCGTCGCTTTGGCATTTGGCAAGCTCGGCGCAAACGTAGGGGTACATTACAATTCGAACCAGGATGCGGCAGAGGATATCGCCACACAAATTCGCGCAGCTGGAAGTCGCGCACACGTTGTTCAGGCCGACGTAAGTGATGTGAGCGCTGTCGAGAGCATGATCGGGAATATTGCCGCTGAATTCGGTGGCATCGATATTTTGATAAACAACGCCGGTGCGATGCTGGAACGCACAACTATTGTGGAAGCGTCAGCAGATCACTTCCACCGGGTAATGGATTTGAATTTCACATCGGTCTACGCGGCGTGTCACGCTGTGATCCCAATCATGCGCAAACAGGGCGCCGGAAATATCATCAATGTGACTTCAATTGCCGCTCGCTCCGGCGGTGCGGCGGGCTCGGGAATATATGCGGCCTCAAAGGCGGCGGTCAGCACTCTTACCCGCAACTTGGCCAAGGAAGAGGCGCCAAACAACATTCGGGTCAATGCTGTTTCACCTGGTGTCATCACCACGCCATTTCATGAAAAGGTCTCGACACCGGCGCAAATGCAAGCTGCCAGGGCAACCATTCCGCAAGGCCGTTTGGGAAATGCGCAGGAATGTGTTGGTACTTTTCTGTATTTGGCCAGCGACGAGCTAAGCAGCTATGTTGACGGGCAAATYATAGAAGTGAATGGCGGACAATTGATGCCTTAACATCCGGTTTCACCTCAATTCCGGCGAAAGAGTAATAATGACTGTTTTTAAGGCGATAACWTACGCYAWATWYAGCGCTGGATTTGGAATAGAAACCGTTGATATGCGCCATGGCTGATACGTTCGATTATGTGGTGATTGGGGCGGGCAGCGCTGGCTCTGTAGTGGTCGGACGCTTATCGGAAAGCGAGACCGGGACGGTATGCGTCCTGGAAGCCGGCCCACGTGATCGCCACATGGCCATCCATGTACCCGCAGCCGTAGTCTATGCGCTAGGCAACCCCAAGATCGACTGGATGTTTCCCACCGCGCCAAGTTGGGGCACGGCAGGCCGAACTATCATTCAGAGTCGAGGTAAAACGCTGGGTGGGACAGGCGCAATCAATGGCCATATTTATACCCGAGGTCATAGATCCGATTTTGACGGTTGGGCCGCTCGCGGAAACCCCGGTTGGAGTTTTGCCGAGGTACTGCCATATTTCAAAAGAAGCGAAACCCGAATAGGCACTGGTGAAGATTTATACCGCGGTCGAAATGGCCCRTTCACCATCACGGACATAGATTCGMCCGAACCGCTCTGTGATGCCTTCATTGCCGCGGCTGAATCAAATGGAATTCCTCTTAATCCCGATTATAACGGGTGTACGCAGGACGGGATCGCCTATGTCCAACGAAGTATTCACAAAGGACGCCGTGTCAGCCCGGCGCGCGCGTTTCTTTATCCAGCGATGAAGCGCAACAACACCGATGTCCGAACAGGCGCGCATGTTCTGCGCATCCTTTTTGAAGGCAAACGTGCCGTCGGAGTTCTTTACCGCCAAGGCGATCAGGAACGTACAGTCTATGCCCGACGGGAGATTATCCTGTCGGCAGGTGCAGTCGGGTCTCCGCATATTTTGCACCTTTCGGGCGTCGGCAATCCGGATCATCTACGAGGCTTGGGCCTGGATCTGGTTCATGCCCTGCCGGGAGTTGGCGAAAACCTTCAAGACCACTACGCAGCACGCATCGTTTTGCGGATTCAAGGTGCCAAGACGATCAACGAACGGGTTCGCGGACTTCCTCTCATAGCGGAAGTGTTCCGCTATGTCACCACGGGACGCGGAGCATTGGCGCTTACGCCGACGTTGCTTTACTGCTTCGGAAAATCCGACCCGTCGCTGGAGCTTGGAGACATTCAGGTATCGTTTACTCCTGCCAGCTACCCTGGCGGTGTCTGGTCCGGACTAGACAGATTCCCCGGCGCCACAATGGCCTGCTGGCAACAGCGCCCCGAAAGTCGTGGCCATGTCCGCACCCTGTCTGCGGACCCGATGACCGCCCCCGAAATACAGCCAAACTACCTTGCCGAGGAAACAGACCGCCGTGCCATCATATCCGCGATGCGTTTGGGACGAAGTATCGCGGGCTCGGCACCCTTCGCACAATTTGTCGAGGCCGAGACATGGCCCGGCCCGCAAGCCGACAGCGACGCAGATCTGCTGGAACACGCGCGTTCCAGCGGCAACACAACCTATCATCTGGTCGGCACCTGCCAGATGGGCCCCGCGGACAAAGCGGATAGTGTGGTAGATCATCAACTTCGCCTGCACGGAACCACCGGCCTGCGTGTGGCAGACACTTCGATCATTCCCGCGATGCCCGCCGCCAACACGAATGCCTCGGCCCTAATGATTGGCGAAAGGGCCGCCGATTTCACCTTGGGTCGTGCGCCACTATCAGCCCTTTCAGTTTAGCGGATACTTTTGCTGTCCGTTTTATAAGAACGAAAGAGCAAGGTCTGAATCGTGTTGTAAAAGCAGGTATTTCTTAGCGACGGAATTGAAACCAACCTTCCCCACTCTCAAAGGCTGTTTCAAAATACGTCTGATTTGCATTAATCGATCGCAAAACGGCCGGGCCAATGCTGCGGCCTTCATCATCTGAAAACACAATATGATTGTAAAGATTGCGTTTGCCCCGGTTGTCATAGGCCCAAAACAATACCGCCAACCGACCCGGCGTCATTTCACATAACCGACATTTGCGCGCTATCCCAAAATTCTCACCGATAGCGAGGCTGTAAACCTGATTTGTGACACTCTGAGATCGGCCTCGATGAACTACGATGATCCGCATCAGGTTGAAGAGGTGCTGGAAAAAAGAATTGAAACCCATTTTCATCATGCGCTTCATTCCAGTCATGCCTTGCAGGTCGTCTCTGATGGTTTGCCAGCATTGGGAATTGTTGCTGCGGTATTGGGTGTGATCAAGACAATGGGGTCAATTGATCAGCCCCCTGAAATATTGGGGAAAATGATCGGCAGTGCTTTGGTCGGGACATTTTTGGGCATTTTTCTGGCCTACGGGTTAGTGGGGCCTTTTGCCGCGAAGGTGAAATCTGTTGTTGAAGACGATGGTCATTTTTATCAACTGATCCGRGAAGTATTGGTAGCTAACCTGTACAATCATGCAACAAATATTTGTATCGAAGTCGGCCGTCAAAATGCGCCCGGCCATTATCGGCCAACGTACTCAGAACTTGAAGAGGCCTTGAAAGAAATCAAACGAGACGCAGCATGATGCGGATACTACTATATCTCTTTCTAATCTTAAATCCGAGCGTGTTGGCTGCTGAAACAGTTGTCATACGATCTGGTGAGCATGTAGATTTTACGAGAATTGTAGTACAATTTAATTCGCCAGTAAGCTGGACGTTTGGTCGAGTGGAAGGTGGGTACGAATTGTGTTCTGACGCGCATGATACAGAATTTGATATTGGCAACGTTTTTAACTTTATCCCGAAAACAAGAATACGGGCGCTGTCCTCACCCGGACCGGGGAGGCTGTTCGTATCTGTATCCTGCGCCTGCGGAGGTGACGCATTCGAAATTAGAGATGGTCGGGTAGTGCTTGATATTAAGGAAGGTCAACCAGACGAAAAGTCGCCATTTGAAAAAAAACTACCAACTTTAGCATTCGGGATGACGTGGCCACCAGACGAGTCGGAACTGGCTTCGAATGATAATCCCCTGGCCGGGCCCTTTAGCAACGCAAGTGTTTTTCCAACGGAAAACGAATTTGTTGCCGGTGAAACTAACCCTTCGTTCGAAAACAATTTATTTCCAACAATTGTAAATCTTTTTGAGATTGAAACGCCAGGGGTAGAATTGATCGAGGCTGCAAACGCTGAAGCAGCGCGGTCACCGGCTTTTGCAGTGCCCAAACAACTTACAGCAGAACAGCAAGATTTTTTTCGAGATATGCCGAAATCAAAAGATACCAAGAATGTGACAATGAGCAATGCGCAGGTTCAGCGTAACGGAAACTCTATATTGTTGCCAACTTGGCCCCCCAATATTTCAGATGTGATGACCGAAGATTTGCGTTGATGCCTTTTAAGGTTTGCAACGCAACCATCGCGCTTGTGTTAGTCAGAAGACTGGACATGGAATTTCCTTTAGTTGGAAGACGCATTTTGCGCCAGTTAGATTTGATCGCCCAAGGGCGTTGAGATGTCGTTCTGACGTTTACGGAGATCCGGCATTTAGCCGACCGTGCCACCCAACAGGATGCGTATTTGAACTTGATTATTATTAGCTAAGAGAAGGCTAATTTTTGGCGCGGTAATGTGCACCATTTTAGACAAACTCATAGGATGGTTGCGCTATACACGCCGCGCCATGTTATTTTGGCAAGAGTCCCGGATCCGACGTTCACCGGACTCACTATAAGTTTGAAGATCGGCGCTACTTTTATTTCGTTGATCAAGTAAATTTGTAACGGCCCGTATGCCTTCGGATGCGGCCAATAACATCGCCTGATTTCTGGCCGCCAATTGCTTGAGCCGCACCAGGTTGCCGTAAGGCCCTATAGATTCAGATGCATTGGTTAAATGTTCTTTTTCAGTCATCAGTTTACTAAGGGCGCCGAAATTTCCATTCAGGATCGCTGTGCGTTCTTTAATAAGTATATCCTCAAGAATCATACATTTGTCGCGTCTTCTAAAAAGCTGCATTGTCACGCTCCTTCAGAGATTCGAATATTGACTGAGCCAACCCGATACCGCCCGAATCCACCATCGCTTTCGCCTGAGCATTTCTTAGGAATGAACTAAATTGTTCTTCCCCAATACCGCCTCCGAAACTGTCACGCGCTTCACCCAGGCCCGCGGATTTCAGCATTTCAGATATAAATGTAGTTTCAAGTTCCTTTGCTACGTCCCAAAGTTGTTGGTGCCGTTTGCTGGCGCTAGCTAAATTTACCGGCGCGACAGATGAAATCTCGGGCATGGAATATCTCCAATTGCAATCAGTTTTTTTGTTTATGAAGGCGAACGGTAAATATGTGGTAACTGAATTCAGTCATGGTGCCAGTCAGTGGCGAAGAACTCGCGGATGGCAAATGATACTAGAAAATCAAAATACCACTCTACCTGCACAGCCTAAGGGTAAAAGCGGTGCGGAAAATGGGTTGAATAACTACTCACCCACGGAATCTGAACAGGTGGTTGCCACCGATTCAAATCTTGATTCAAAACAAGATGAAGAGCCGGAACAACTAAAAATCAAAGAAACATTTATGCTTCAGGTGCCCGATAAGATCCCTGAGGTGGCTTTGCGGCACGCTGATTTTGTGCCGGCTCGTCGTGGGACAGGTCTAATAAATATGCAGCTGGCGGCCAATGGTTCGCATCTTCTTGAGAAACCAAATGCTCAGAATAGCGCAATTTTGTTGGGCGTTGGAGATCAAAGTGTAATCAATAATGGTCAAGGGAATCCAATCGATCCAGATTCCTACAGTCAACTATCTTTATTACAAAATGGTACGGGTAAGGGGAAATTTGACTTAACTGAATACAACACTTTGCCATTGGTGGGCCGGAACATTCAGCATACGCAGCCGAATGTGGATCTGAATAAACTAAAAAGCCAAAATAGTTCTCAGCTTGGAATGAAGGGCGATACCAACCCTCTGAGCGGGCGGTCCGAAAGTATTTTGACTGGGATAGAATCCAATCATTTATTGAACCCCGCTTCACCAGAACAAAGTAAGATTAATATGGCTGCCAATACAGGTAATTTACTTAGTGAATTTACCGGCATTGCAAATAATCACTCATCTGAGCCATCGATCGAAAATGTATGGTTGAGCAAAACATTGGAGCAGCAAGTTCCAATGACCCCAGTTACATTATCAAATAGTCACGCGGCGTCCTCTGAAAACCCTGTACTGCAACATCGGACTATTCAACTTATTACCCAAGCGGCCAGTGCGCTTCAGAATGGTCCAGTTGAGCTAACACTGAACCCGGAAGAACTGGGCCGTGTGCGTATGACCCTGCGTTCCGGGGAAGGCACAATGATTGTTACAATAACCGTGGAAAGGCCCGAGACATTAGATCTTCTTAGGCGAAATATTGATCAGTTGGGCAACCAATTGCGCGATATTGGATACCATGACTTAACATTTGAATTTGCCGGCGAGGGGGGAGAATTTAGTGATGATCCCGATGACAGCACGAATCAGAAACACAACCAGCCAGACGGTTATCCGCAGGCAGAAGAAACTAAATCGCCAGATCCCGTACAAATAGTATTCGCTCATGAAGGAGGGATCGATGTTAGACTCTAAGAGAGGCCCAAAATGAACGTAGATTCTGTCACAAACAGTGTATTTTCGACACCCCAAACCGCGGCTGCCGCAGGGGCCGATAGGCAGGAAATGAGTACGGATTTCGAAACGTTTCTCAAAATGCTAACCGCACAAATGCAAAACCAAGACCCGTTGAACCCAATCGATTCTGCCGACTATGCTGTACAGCTGGCGACATTTTCGAATGTTGAACAACAGGTCAAAACCAATGACTTGCTTACTTCTCTTGGACAGCAGATGGGCGCTATGGGGCTGGCGCAATTTGCGGGTTGGGTAGGTATGGACGCGCGTGTTGCTGCACCAGCCAATTTTGACGGGGCATTGGTAACGGTTTTCCCCACTGCTGCAAGTGCTGCTGATTCTGCAGTTCTGATCGTCAGTAATGAAAATGGTGTTGAGGTTTCCCGGAGTAATATTGACCTAAGTGGTGACCCCATCGATTGGGCGGGTGTTGATAGCGATGGTCAATTACTTCCGTTTGGAATCTACAGTTTCAGCGTTGAAAGCTATGCCAATGGAGATCTGATCGCCACCGATCAGGCACAGATTTATTCTCAGGTAAATGAGGCAAAGTTCTTAAATGGTGAAATGATTATTGTGACCGATGGGGGAATAGAAGTTGATGCGAACAAAGTAACCGCGTTGCGAGCAGCGGCGAATTAGGTATTTCTTTACAGGCCTTAGAACAATTGAATAAACCAATACCCCGCACCGGTAAGAAACACACCTAAAAGCGTATACCCTACTGGTGCCAAGAATGATCGTTTTGAAGCGGGACGGGATTCTTCAGACTGTCGCATCAAGGCGGCTTCTGCCAATATCGGTAGTTTGGGGCCAAAGCGAGCTAAAACTTTTGCTGTTTTTGCCAAGTCGCGTATAAGAGCCATTGGTCCAATGTTTTCTTTGATATATTGCTCGACAACCGGCTTTGCGACATCCCATATATTGATGTCTGGATCCAACGAGCGCGCGACACCTTCGACGACAACCATTGTGCGTTGCAACAGGATTAGTTCTGTGCGGGTTTCCATCCCAAATCGTTCAGTGACTTCGAATAGGTAACTTAATAAGCGTGCCATCGAGAGTTGGCTGGCGCTGGCTCCAAATATCGGCTCTCCTACTGCGCGTAGCGCGCGGGCGAATTCTTCAACGTTTTTGTCAGCGGGTACATAACCCGCCTCAAAATGCACCTCGGCAACACGGCGAAAATCCCGGCGGATGAAACCGTATAATATTTCTGCATATACCCTGCGCGTGTAGTCGTCGATATGGCCCATAATGCCGAAATCTATTGCGATAATGTCGCCGTTTTTAGCAACCATCAGATTGCCCTGATGCATGTCAGCGTGGAAAAATCCGTCTCGCAAAGCATGACTAAGGAATAGTTGTAAGACCCGCCGCCCCAACTCCGCCCGATTGTGGCCTGCGGCGTCCAATGCGTCCAGATTGTGGATTGCGACGCCGTCAGCCCAGTCCAGCGTCATTACGCTGCGCCCAGATAGTTGCCAGTCAACCTCAGGAACCTGAAATCCTTCGTCATCAACTGTATTGGCTGCAAACTCGGCCGCAGAAGAAGACTCTAGTCGCAAATCCAACTCACTGTTCACCACCCCTTCGAAATGCTCAATTACATCCCGGGGGCGCAACCGACGAGAAGCCGGAGACAGCAATTCGATAACTGATGCCACCAAATAGAACGCATCAATGTCTTTTCGAAAGGCCTGGGCAATTCGTGGGCGAAGTACCTTTACTGCAACGGTTTTATCAGAATCTATCAGACGCGCTTTGTGAACCTGAGCAATCGAAGCGGCGGCAATTGGTTCGCTAAACTCAGAAAAAAGATGTTCAATTGGTTGGCCAAGCTCTTCCTCGATTGCTGCCCTGGCGACGTCTGTGGGAAATGGCGGCAACTTATCCTGAAGGACTTGCAACTCTTTTGCCAGTTTGTCGCCGGCTAAATCAGATCGTGTGGAAAGCAACTGGCCAAATTTGATATAGGCTGGTCCGAGAGCCGTCAGAGCGCGAGGAACAGGGGGGAGTCCCGGGTCACCTTTGTGCCCCAGCCATTTGAATGGCCACCCCAGCACCCGCGCGGCAATCCGTAAGGAGGTTGGAGCGTCCATCGCATCCAGCGCCACTTGCATCGCACCGGTACGTTCCATCGTTGCGCCAGTTACCACCAGTCGCCAAATGTTGTGTGGCCCGCGCATCCTACAGCTTCCAGCCCGAATGCAGCGCAGCCACACCCATTGTCATGTTGCGATACTTAACCTGCTCAAATCCGGCGCCCCGGATCATCGCGGCAAATGCATCCTGATCCGGGAACTTGCGAATTGATTCCACCAGATACTGGTAACTGTCCCGATCGTTGGCGATCAACTGACCCATCCGTGGGATCACGTTGAACGAATACAGATCATATGCCTTTTGCATCGCCGGGTTTGGCAGTTGGCTGAATTCCAGAACCATCAAACGACCGCCGGGTCGCAGCACGCGGAAGGCTTCGGACAACGCGTCGCCAATCCGGGTTACATTCCGAATGCCAAAGGAGATAGTGTAAACATCAAAGCTGTTATCCTCAAACGGCAGGGCCATCGCGTCACCTACGATCCAGTCCAGCCGCTCAGCCATTGCTTCGGCGTCAGCGCGCTTGCGGCCCGCAGTTAACATGCCTTCGGTCATGTCCAGCACTACGGCCTCGGCACCGGGTGCCCGTTTCAGGAAACGAAATGCAACATCACCAGTGCCACCAGCTACATCCAGCAACTGTTGACCAGAGCGCGGTGCTAGCCAGTCCATCATCGCATCTTTCCAAATACGGTGAACCCCACCCGACATAACGTCATTCATAACGTCATATTTGCTGGCCACGTTGCTAAATACACCGTGGACCATTCCGGCCTTTTGGTCTTCAGCCACTTCACTAAAACCAAAATGCGTTGTTTTTTCGGAACTCTGGTTCATCACACCTTGCCGTCGTAGGAAAACTCACCCTTCTTATAGGTAGCTAATGGGGCGATACAATGCGCCCTTGTGTCTAAAGGGGATTATTGATGCCTGAATTGCCAGAGGTCGAAACCGTACGCCGTGGTTTGCAACCAGCGATGGAGGGGCAGGTCATCACCAATGTAGACATCCGCCGCCCCGATTTGCGCTGGCCATTCCCCGAAAACATGGCTGAGCGGCTAACGGGTAAAAAAGTTGAACGGCTAAGGCGGCGTTCTAAATATATTCTTGCTGACCTTAGTTCAGGCGAAACGCTGATTATCCATCTGGGTATGTCCGGGAGAATGCAGGTTTCTGAAAAAAATCACCCAGAACCCCTGAAACACGACCATGTGGTGCTGGACATGGAAAACGGCGCCCGGATCACCTTTAACGATGCAAGGCGCTTTGGGGCGATGGACCTTACCAGTMYSRMTKSWGYKGRWMGYMMCTKRTKKYKRKMKWRMSWWRKKCSTSRWCSGCWCGGCNMRSCWWTWYGACGAAGACTATCTGCTGGAGCGTCTTAAATCCCGCAACACACCAATAAAATCTGCCCTGCTGGATCAGCGAATCGTTGCAGGGCTTGGGAACATTTATGTCTGTGAAGTGCTGCACCGCACCAGAATATCACCCATATGCAAGGCAGGTAAACTTTCCAAAGCACGTGTTCGCTCGCTCGTCCCTGCGGTCCGAGAGGTGCTGCWAGAGGCGATTAATGCGGGTGGCTCGTCCCTGCGCGATCACCGCCAAACCAGCGGCGAACTTGGTTATTTCCAACATAATTTCAAAGTATACGACCGCGAAGATCAGCCGTGTGAAACTGAAAATTGTTCCGGCGTTATTATGCGAATCGTTCAATCCGGACGCTCATCTTTCTATTGTCCGCAATGCCAAAGATAGCTTGATCGACCTGTCAGGGCTGGTAAGGGTTCTTTCCATCGAAATTAAACAGAGGCGCTTGCGTGGCCTATAAAACCATCATTGTAGATATTGCTGACGATGTCTGCCTTATCCGCCTAAACCGTCCCAAAGCGCTGAATGCCCTGAATTCAGAATTACTGGGCGAACTTGTGGTTGCCCTGAAAGATGCTGACGCTAGCAGCAAAGTCAGATGTATCGTCCTGACGGGTTCCGATAAAGCATTTGCGGCAGGGGCTGACATCAGCGAAATGTCTGAAAAGACCTTTGTTGATATGTTTACCCAGGACTTCTTCGGACCCGAAGCCGAGGCGATAACACGGGTTCGTAAACCCATTATTGCGGCAGTTGCAGGTTACGCCCTGGGCGGCGGATGTGAGCTTGCTATGATGTGTGATTTYATCATCGCCGCTGACACTGCAAAATTTGGCCAGCCGGAAATAAACCTGGGCGTTGTCGCCGGCATTGGTGGAACGCAGCGCCTGACGCGCTATGTTGGCAAATCCAAATCGATGGACATGCACCTGACAGGTCGCTTTATGGATGCAGCCGAGGCCGAAAGCTCTGGTCTGGTCAGCCGCGTGGTTCCAGCGAAAAAGCTGATGGATGAGGCWATGGCCGCCGCCCAAAAAATCGCCGAAAAATCAACGCTGACCGCAATGACCGTAAAAGAGTCYGTAAATCGTGCCTATGAAACAACTTTGCAAGAAGGTCTGCTGTTTGAACGCCGCGCTTTCCACGCTCTTTTTGCCACCAGTGACCAAAAAGAAGGCATGCAGGCATTTGTTGAAAAACGCGAACCGCAGTTTCGTGACAAGTAACTCGAAAAATACCGCCAACCCCGTTGACTCAGGGCCAAGAGCGTCCTAGAAGCGCCACTTCAGATTTACACCCTCAAAAATGTGGGAACGATACGTATGGCCAACTCGCCACAAGCAAAAAAACGTGCACGCCARAATGATCGCCGTGCAAAAGTAAACAAAACGCGCCGCACGCGCATTCGCTCCTTCCTGCGCAAGGTAGAAGAAGCGATTGCCTCCGGTAACAAAGAGACCGCGACAGAAGCACTGCGCGTCGCTCAGCCTGAATTGATGCGTGGCGTCACCAAAGGCATTTACCATAAGAACACAGCATCGCGCAAAATGTCGCGCCTGTCCTCTAGGGTAAAAGCGATCGCCTGACCCGGCGCTAATCGAAAATAATTTGACAAAGCGCGCCGTTTGGTGCGCTTTTTCGTTTTTGGCGGTGACAAATTGATCACGTTAAAATCATGATTCAAAGTGCTTAGGGGATTCGGCGCGAGAAACATCTGAGTCAAGAACGAAGATCAGTTGCGTGAGCCCGTTTCACCTTGCTAGCTTACCCCAGTGATTCACGTCGTCTTGGGGGACAATTGATGAGCACGGGCAACCGTCCGAGCGTTGGGGAAGTACTGCCAGCCGACGCCTGGACCATTCTGGAAACAGACAATAACGCTCGGCTGATTGATGTCAGAACACAGGCAGAATGGTCTTTTGTCGGTGTTCCTGATCTTTCGGAACTTGGCCACGCTCTGATTTGCATCGAGTGGGCCGAATTTCCGGGAATGTCCAAAAACCCGCGTTTTGCGGACGCAGTAGTAGAAGCTCTGGGGGATGAGGCCCTAGGTCCGCTTCTGTTTCTCTGTCGCTCCGGAGTACGCTCACTCTACTCAGCTGAGGCTGTGRCCGCCAAGTATTCCCAAATGGGAAAAGCGGTTGAATGTCTCAATGTGAAAGAGGGGTTTGAAGGCGACCTGAATCCAAATGGGCACCGGGGTTTCCACAACGGATGGAAGCATCGGGGGCTGGCCTGGCGCCAGTCTTAATTCGAAAAGAAAAATGGGTCAGAAAAAATGACAGAAGACACCTGGGGACAAGTGCAGGATGAATTGCAAAAGGTTGTTGGCAAAAATAACTATAAGAACTGGATAGAGCCGCTGGAATTTTCGGACCTGAAGAATGGTGTCGCCACATTCTATGTGCCAACCAACTTTATGGGAAATTGGGTTTCGCGCAATTTCGGCGACCAGATTCTACAGCAACTTAATGATGCAGGTGCTGACGTAAACCGTGTGTCATTCAGCGTACCGAAAACTGCCCGGAAAAGCTCGAAAGCCGGAAATACCGCGCAGCAAATTGCCCCAACATCCATTGCAAAAGAAATGCCCGGCGCACCATTAGATGCCCGTTTTACCTTTGACAGTTTTGTCGTTGGCAAACCAAATGAGCTGGCCCATGCAGCTGCCCGTCGTGTGGCTGAGGGCGGTACCGTCGCTTTTAACCCTTTGTTTCTTTATGGTGGCGTCGGTCTTGGCAAAACCCACCTGATGCATGCCATCGCTTGGGAGTTGCAAAAGCAAAGCCCTGATCTTAAGGTCGTTTACCTTTCCGCCGAACAGTTCATGTATCGCTTTGTCCAAGCCCTGCGCGAAAAGCAGATGATGGATTTCAAGCAACTTTTCCGATCCGTCGATGTTTTGATGGTAGACGATGTTCAGTTCATTGCCGGAAAAGAAAGCACGCAGGAAGAGTTCTTTCACACGTTCAATGCGCTTGTTGATCAGAACAAACAGATCATCATTTCCGCTGACCGCTCGCCTGTAGACATCAAGGGTCTGGAAGAGCGGATAAAATCCCGCCTGCAATGCGGGCTGGTCGTTGATTTGCATCCTACCGACTATGAATTGCGGCTGGGGATATTGCAGCAAAAAATGGAAACCTATCGCCAGCAATATCAGGGTCTGGTAATTAACGATGGCGTACTTGAATTTCTCGCGCACCGTATTTCCTCGAACGTTCGGGTATTGGAAGGCGCGCTGATGCGGCTTTTTGCCTTTGCTTCACTGGTTGGCCGCGAAATTACGCTGGAATTGGCACAGGACTGTTTGGCCGACATCCTGCGCGCCTCGGATCGCAAGGTTACAGTTGAAGAAATWCARCGCAAAGTKTCSGAGCATTACAACATYCGCCTKTCMGACATCATTGGTCCGCGCCGGGTCCGCGTCATTGCACGGCCCCGTCAGGTGGCAATGTATCTGGCCAAGCAACTGACTACTCGCAGCCTGCCGGATATTGGGCGTCGCTTTGGTGGGCGGGACCATACAACGGTGATGCACGGTGTGCGCCGGATCGAAGAGCTGAAAACCCACGACAACCAGATYGCGGAAGACCTGGAACTGCTGCGCCGGGCGTTGGAGGCCTAAAAAGTTTTTGRAWCTTATTACCAARYCTCTYMAAMNGAGTTTTGTAGCGGCAACCCTTTGCGTTTGCGATACAATTGAAATAACCCTTGAGCCGGGCGAGGAATGGGCTACATTCGCCGCCCCGGCACATGAGAGGGTTGATTGATGAAGATCAGTATTGAACGCGGCGCATTGCTCAAGGCTCTGGCTCAGGCCCAGTCTGTTGTAGAGCGGCGAAATACCATCCCAATTCTTGCAAATGTGCTGATCGAGGCCAGTGGTGTTGAGGCTTCGTTCCGCGCCACAGATCTGGACATCGAGGTGATCGACAAAGCCGCCGCGACGGTAGAGCGTGAAGGCGCAACCACTGTGTCAGCCGTGATGCTGCATGAAATTGTGCGCAAACTACCGGACGGGTCCCTTGTAACCCTGACAGATGACGGCGCTTCAGGGCGACTGTCTGTTGAGGCTGGGCGCTCTAAGTTTTCACTGGCAACCCTGCCACGCGAAGATTTCCCGGTGATGACTACAACCGAATACGACACAAACTTTTCAGCTGCTGCACCGGTCCTGCGCCGCCTTTTTGACAAGTCAAAATTTGCAATTTCGACCGAAGAAACCCGCTATTATCTGAACGGCGTCTATATGCACATCGCAGCCGGGGAAAACGGGCCAGTACTGCGCTGTGTTGCAACCGACGGTCACCGTCTGGCACGCATTGATGCACCCTTGCCCGACAGTGCCGAGGGTATGGCAGGCGTGATAGTTCCGCGTAAAACCGTGGCCGAATTACGCAAACTGCTGGATGATGACGACATTACAGTTGCTGTGTCCGTGTCAGAGACCAAAGTGCGCTTCGCTACCCCCGAGATTACGCTGACCAGCAAAGTCATCGATGGTACGTTCCCTGACTACACCCGAGTAATCCCGCAGGGAAATACCCGCCGGATGGAAGTTGACGCCGCCGAATTTGCTCGCGCCGTAGATCGGGTTGCAACCGTATCGTCAGAACGCTCACGGGCTGTAAAGTTATCCTTGGACGAAGACCGCCTGGTATTGTCCGTCAACGCCCCCGACAGCGGCGCAGCCGAGGAAGAACTGAGTGTAGCCTACAGCGACGAAGCGTTGGAAATTGGCTTTAACGCCAAATACTTGCTTGAGATAGCCGGGCAGGTAGATCGGGAAAACGCCGTATTCCTGTTCAACTCGTCTGGTGATCCCACTTTGATGCGTGAGGGCGATGATGACAGCGCGCTTTATGTTGTTATGCCGATGCGTGTTTAAGCCTCCGGCAGGAGCATTCGAAACAAGAAGAAGGGCTGGCAAATGACTGGCCTTGCTGTCAAAGAACTGACGGTTTCCCATTTCCGTTCACATCAGTTTGCCCGCTTGGAATTGGATGGGCGACCGGTTGCGATCTATGGCCCCAACGGTGCCGGCAAAACCAATCTCCTGGAAGCTATTTCGCTTTTGTCGCCCGGCCGGGGCTTGCGCCGCGCAACCCTGGAAGAAATGGCGCGAAACCCTGAGCAGATCGGGTGGAAAATTACTGCCACCCTGCAAAGCCTGCACCAAATCCATGAAATCGAAACCTGGGCCGAACCCAACACCCCGCGCCAGACCCGCATTGACGGCAAGTCCGCTGCGCAGGTGGCGCTGGGGCGTATTGGGCGTGTGCTGTGGCTGGTGCCGTCTATGGATCGGCTGTGGCTTGAGGGAGCAGATGGACGCCGCCGCTTTCTGGATCGTATGGCGCTGTCATTTGAACCGGGTCACGCTGACGCCGTACTGGCATACGAGAAAGCCATGCGTGAACGTAATCGTTTGCTAAAGGATCAGATCACCGACCCATCCTGGTACAGCGCGCTGGAGCGCCAGATGTCCGTTTCAGGTGCCAGGATCCTGAAGAACCGCGAACTTGCCTTGTCACGGGTCACAATTGCACAGGTAGAAGCCAAAACAGCCTTTCCCACGGCCGAGCTGACATTGCTAGGACCAGACGGTACAGATTTTCCGGCCACAGAGGATGATTTGTCAGAAGCGTTTTCCCAGGGGCGTACCCGTGATAKGGCCGCAGCACGAACGCTGGCTGGCCCACATCGTTCCGATTTACGTGCTGTATACAGCACCAAGGGCGTCCCAGCCCGGCAATGCTCCACAGGCGAGCAAAAAGCATTGCTGATCTCRCTGATTCTGGCAAATGGTCGCGCTCTGGCGGATGATTTTGGCGCACCACCCATCCTGCTGCTTGATGAAATTGCCGCGCATCTGGATGCTGCGCGCCGCGCCGCCCTCTATGACGAAGTTCACGCGCTAGGTGCGCAAGCATTTCTGACCGGCACTGGGGCAGAGCTGTTTGCCGAGCTCGGGAATAGGGCGCAACATATGGAAGTCACCGAAGAAAACGCCACATCTAAGATCATCGAAAAGGACATACCATGACCCCACAACGCGTAACTATGATCACGCTTGGAGTTGATGACCTTGAGCGTAGTGAGAAATTTTATGGTGATCTCGGTTGGAAGCCAACCAAGCGTGACGATGCCATTATCTTTTACCAGATCAACGGCCTTGTCCTGGGGCTGTTCGGGCGAAAGGCACTGGCCGATGATCAGGGCCGGCCCGGAGCAACCCTTGGAACGGGGGCGATGACGCTGGCGCAGAATTTYCTGAGYGAAGAAGAKGTKGATGCGGCCTATGCCAAAGCACTCAGGGCTGGTGCTACGCCGATGAAATCGCCCGAAAAAGTATTCTGGGGTGGTTATTCCGGCTATTTTTCCGACCCTGATGGTCATGTCTGGGAAGTGGCGATGAACCCATACTTACCGCCAAACGAAGACGGCAGCTATACCATGACTTCATGACTATCACCATTTACCAACTTTTGCTCTACGCCGGGGCACTTGCAATCCTGTTCCTGACACCCGGCCCGGTCTGGATAGCAATTGTCGCCCGAACCCTGACAGGTGGCTATCGCGCCGCGTGGCCACTGGCGTTGGGCGTGGCCATAGGCGACATCGTGTGGCCGTTGCTGGCGATACTGGGCATCACCTGGATTCTCTCGGTTTTTACCGGGTTCATGACTTTCCTGCGCTTCGTCGCCAGCATAATTTTCATCGTCATGGGCGTTCTGATCATCCGCAACGCGGATAAAAAAATTACAACCGATACCCGCCTTACCCGCCCCGGTATGTGGGCAGGTTTCGCCGCCGGAGTGGCTGTGATCTTGTCCAGCCCCAAGGCAATCCTGTTCTACATGGGGGTGCTTCCCGGCTTCTTTGATCTGACCAAACTGACCTGGCCCGATATTTCAGCAATTCTTGCACTGTCGATGATCGTCCCGTTTCTGGGCAACGTCGCGCTGGCACTTTTGGTTGAGCGGGTGCGCGTTTTAATGACCTCCCCCAAGGCACTGCGCCGGATCAGTTTAAGTGCCGGCGTAATGCTAATTTGTGTCGGGTTGGTCATCCCGTTCATCTGACACCAGATCCTGTGTCAAACGCGTGACATCCCCACCCAGTTCTTGTATAAATCGAACCAGATTACACAGGATTTCCCACATGGCCGAAGACAACCAGACGCCCGAAGAATACGGTGCTGATTCTATTAAAGTTCTCAGAGGCTTAGAGGCTGTTCGCAAACGCCCCGGCATGTATATAGGTGACACAGATGACGGCTCTGGACTGCATCATATGGTGTATGAAGTGGTGGATAACGGCATTGACGAAACACTGGCCGGTCATGCTGATCATGTAAGTGTTACAATCCACGCAGATTCATCAGTTTCAGTCTATGATAACGGCCGCGGAATTCCGGTAGGAATACATGAAGAAGAGGGCGTTTCAGCCGCCGAAGTGATTATGACTCAGCTACATGCTGGTGGTAAATTTGATCAGAATTCCTATAAGGTCTCGGGCGGGTTGCACGGCGTTGGCGTGTCGGTGGTCAACGCGCTTTCCGATTATCTGGAACTGCGCATATGGCGCGACGGCAAGGAACATGTGGCGCGCTTTGAACATGGCGACACCGTAGAATCACTAAAGGTTGTCGGTGATGCCAACGGCAAAAAAGGCACCGAGGTAAAATTCCTCGCCACACTCGATACATTTTCCGACCGGGATTACGTGTTCAAGACGCTTGAAAACCGGCTGCGCGAACTGGCGTTTCTGAATTCGGGCGTGCGCATAATCCTGCGCGATGAACGTCCGGTCGAACCACTGGAAACGGAACTGTATTACGACGGTGGCGTAAAGGAATTCGTACGCTATTTGGACCGCTCCAAAGTACCGATGCTGGAGGATCCGATTTTCTTCACTGGCGAAAAAGATGGCATCACGGTTGAAGTGGCGATGTGGTGGAATGACAGCTACCATGAAAACGTTTTGCCCTTTACCAACAACATCCCGCAACGCGATGGCGGTACACATCTGGCTGGTTTTCGCGGCGCATTGACCCGAACAATGAATCTTTATGCTGGTTCATCCGGGCTGGCGAAAAAGGAAAAGGTAAACTTCACTGGCGACGATGCCCGCGAAGGTTTGACCTGTGTGTTGTCGGTTAAGGTTCCCGATCCAAAGTTTTCCAGCCAGACCAAGGATAAATTGGTCAGCTCCGAAGTCCGCCCTGCGGTTGAGGGTCTGGTAAACGAAAAACTAGGGGAATGGTTCGAAGAACACCCAACCGAGGCCAAACTGATCGTCGGCAAAATGGTCGAAGCCGCCCTTGCACGCGAAGCCGCCCGTAAAGCGCGCGAAATGACCCGTAAGAAGTCGGCGCTGGATATAGCTTCACTGCCCGGCAAGCTGGCTGATTGTCAGGAACGAGACCCCGCCAAACGCGAAATATTTCTGGTGGAAGGTGACTCGGCTGGTGGATCGGCCAAGCAGGGCCGCGCGCGACTTAATCAGGCTGTTCTTCCACTACGCGGTAAAATTCTGAATGTTGAACGCGCCCGCTTTGACCGGATGCTCGGCTCGGCTGAAATCGGCACCCTGATAACGGCGCTTGGGACCGGTATCGGGCGCGATGAATTCAACATTGAGAAACTGCGCTACCACAAGGTCGTGATCATGACCGACGCTGATGTTGATGGCGCCCATATTCGCACCCTGTTGTTAACCTTCTTCTTCCGGCAAATGCCGGAACTGATAGAAGGCGGGTATCTCTATATCGCCCAGCCACCTCTTTATAAAGTGTCTCGCGGCAAATCCGAAGTTTACCTGAAAGATCAGGGCGCATTGGATGATCATCTGATCGAAATGGGCGTAGAAGGCGCAGTCCTTCGCTTGCCATCTGGCGAAGAAATTGCTGGGGCTGACCTTGCCCGGGTGATCGAAGGTGCGCGCAATTTCAAACGCATTCTCGATGCCTTCCCAACCCATTATCCACGTCACGTTCTGGAACAGGCTGCCCTCGCCGGGGCGTTTGA
>NVTR01000035.1 GCA_002732955.1 Marinosulfonomonas sp. | reverse complement strand
GAAAGGGATTCCAGCCGCGACGGTATCATCTTCATCTTGTCCCCGGCGCGGCTACCCATGATGGCAGTGCCGGTGATCTGCTGCCACCAGCTTTCGCTTTGATGATCAAACATCACCATATCCAGATGGCGGAGACGACCGGTATTGCCAAAATCAAGCACTTGCCCGTAGACCTGACGGCTGAAAACGACGCCGGAATTACACAGTGGGCAGTAGGTAATCAGCAAAGGCTCACCGCCGATGGTATCGTTTACAATTTCATGCCAGAGCATGATTTGTAACGGATAGGCACGGGCATCACCGTTAATGTTTACACTGATGACTGGCTCAAAATCGCCGTACTGGCCGGCCTGAGCGACAGGCAGATATTTCGGGTCATAGATTGGTGGAATGGTATCGCGGGTGTTGCCGTCATATTCGAACTCCCGGTAAGGAACTGAATTTTCACTGAAATCCCCTTTGGGAAATTCGCTTTGCCAGGCAGAAAGCGATTGCGCCGGTGCGATATTTGCGAACGCAACATTCAGCGAAAGGATGATGGCAAACATTCGGAACATACCGTCAGCTTAGCCGTGTCCACCACACATCCAAGTCAACTTGCCGTCACCAGGGCTTAATCGCAAAGTTCGACAATAATGACTTGTCCCGACCGCAGGCTATCGCTAAACGGGTCGGCGGAGACGTGGCCGAGTGGTCGAAGGCGCTCGCCTGCTAAGTGAGTAACGGGGAAACCCGTTCGAGGGTTCGAATCCCTTCGTCTCCGCCAGACCCCCATTTTATACCGTTAGATTGAATTGCCGTGGGTGGTATTTCATCGTTGTTTTATTGGGCAATAAGCACATTTACGCGTCTATAGGCTTTAATTCGTTTATACTGGTATTCTTTCCTTGCGTGGTATGAATGGTGGTATTTTGGAATGACCTATCTGTCTGGAAGGCACTGTCAGAAGAAACCGGCTTGAGGTGGGCAGGGCGGCCATTTATCTTCGTCGGATGACAAAACGCAGTCCATTTCTCTATTTTGAAACATCGCCTGAGATTATTCGCCTGGCGGTGATGATGTATGTCCGTTCCCCGCTTTCGCTTCGGAATGTGGAGGACCTGCTCCACGAACGCGGCATCGACATCAGTCACGAGACGGTTCGGTTTTGGTGGAACAGATTTGGTCCGATGTTTGCTGCCGAGATCCGTAGAAAGCGGGTTAGCCAGATGCGGGCGTACTCGAACTGGCAGTGGCACCTGGACGAGGTGTTCGTGAAATTCAACGGGGAGCTGCACTATTTTTGGCGCGCCGTGGGCCATGAAGGGGAAGTTCTCGAAAGCTTCGTTGCGAAGTCCCGGGATCGCAAGGCAGCATTGAAATTCCTCAGGAAAACCATGAAACGGCATGGCAAGGTTAAAGTGCTAGTCACTGACAAGCTGCGTTCCTACGGCGCGGCGATGAAGGTGATCGGCAATACCGAAAAGCAGGAAATTGGCCGCTGGCTCAACAATCGGGCCGAGAATTCGCATCAACCATTTCAACCAAGAACGCAGCCTCTACAGCCGATCAAATTTCAAGTTGAACCGCGCCGCCGCTCTCACCGAGTGGCGTCAACTTGGCGCGGCATAAAGGACAGTGCCACTGTCCTTACAGAGACTGGTTCGCATTCGTCTGACAGCACTACAATTTTTAGTTTCCACTAAATAGCGAAGGCCCGCTTAGATTTGCCGCCTCAACTGGTCATTCAAAATCATAACACCTGCAATTGCCCACTTTGTGTCGCGGGGAAAGCAGCAATAGATGAGTTGGTTTTGTTCAGTCAGTAATTTCCACCCGATAACCTGCCCTAGGAAAGTGTACACAGATGTTTCCGATGTCTGGTTCCTGCCTGCAAAGAGCAATCGTATTGCAGTTGGCGACAACGACCTCTCCCTCGACTGGCTGTTCACCACCATCAAGATCGGGGGAAACTGTCACGTGCATTCCGGGCTTAAGGCCCTGAGGGTCAAGCACGTCTGTGGCCTGCAGTGCGACCGGTTCATTTTCCTTGGCTCGCAATATTGCCTCTTCAGGTGACATCTCAGCCACGCTGCCATGTCCTATTTTGGCGACGTTTTCTTCCCAACGCTCAAGGTGTGCAAACTCCGACAGGAATGTCGGCCCTTTGTCCCACCGTCCCCGAAGAAACCAGATCAGATGGTAAAACTGGGCATCAATCGCCGCAGGGTCTTCACCAAGCAGGAATTTGCGATTGTCCGACAGTTGATCATTTACCCAATGCAAGGGAGCACGGATCTGCGATGCAAGATGGGGCAGAGCGGCATTGGCAGCCTTTAGCCCTTTTGCCCAATCAACGCCAAGATAAAGACGGCCACGGTCTTCGGCGAAATCTTTGGGAAGCCCGTCCACAGCGGAGCCGAGAATGACCTTAACCGCCAAGTCGAAAAAAGCACCATCCGTCCACCTGCTCAGGCACCACATCAGGCCGGCATCGGATGTCGGGAAGAACGTTGGTGACGGGTGCCGCCGCTCCAGTTCACGGATGATGCATTGCGTGTCGCAGTAAATATCAGCCCCGATTTGCATGACCGGTGTTCGTCTGTAGCCCCCGGTCAACTTCGTGAGCATGGGTTTTGGAGCCAGCCGCGGTATCTCGACAGAGTGCCACGACAATTCCTTGATACCGAATGCGATCCGAACCTTTTCAGCAACTGGTGATTGGGGATAATTGTGCAGAATAATTTCTAAGGCTATGTCGGTCATGCGGGGGATTCCTCCAAGTAGCAGGCTAGGTGCTCGAGACATTGCGTACCTGTTTGTCTCAACATGCGCCACCGACAACAGCCAACGGTGTCGGAGCGGTCGCTTCACTCCTTCAATAAACCCCACAAACTTTTTGTGTCAGAGCCACCTAGAGCAGATTTTCTAACATGCTAACACGGCGTCTAAGATCGAGATGGCATTGTCCGAGGAAACTTGGTTGAGGTGGGCAGGGCGGGGGCTTAGCGTTTCGTCATGAAAGAACGCTCCCCTTTCCGCTATTTCAAGACCAGCCCCGAATTCATCCGCCTGGTGGTCATGTTGTACATTCGTTCCCCGCCTTCGCTTCGGAATGTCGAAGACCTGCTGCATGAGCTTGGTGTAGATGTTTGCCACGAGACGGTACGCTCGACAAGCAGACAACTTGCCGTCCCTGCCGGAATTTAAACCGGATCCCCGGCCCCCGTACTAGACAATTTTGACCAGGTTCGGGCGGAGAGCAAGGCGCAAGCGCGCGCCTCGCCATTCAGGCAACGTTGCCGGTGTACTCATCCGCCGGGCGCGTGGTCCAAGTGACATCCATCAACACTTGTGCGGCATTCAGCAGGTTCATCACCGGGCAGCGGAACTCGACATTCTTGCACAATTTCTGAAAACGCGCCTCGGTTTCGTCGGTGTAGATGGTGATTTCTAGTTTTGTGGTCTCAAAATAGGGGCGGATACCGGGCACGCCCTTGGGGCCGCGTACGTCGATCTGGCTTTCGCACGCGAAATCGACGCCCGTGTAACTGAACTGCATTGCCGCAGCGACACCGTTAATGATTACCCCGTCGCAACCCACCAGCGCTACCAGAACTGTCTCCAGCGGACTCGGGGCCGTGTTGGTGCCGCCCAGAGAATGGGGCTCGTCAGTGTAGATTGGCGGGAAATCGCGGACCTGAATTTTGGTGCGGGTGCCAGCTGCGTTGGTCGCCTTGACGTGGCGGATACCGATTTTTCCGGTGGACGGGTCGATGCTGGGTTCGATGATGTCTGGGTCGATCATGGTTTGGTTCCTGTCTGGTCAACTGAGGCCGGTAAGAACGCCCACAGGGGCGTCGCCGCGCAATATGTCGAAAAGCATCCAGATGATCCCGAATACGATCGCACCGTAAATCGTGCCGGTCACCAGCCGCATGCGGGCGCGGATAAAAAGCATCCAGACCAACAGGGCCAGCGTCGGAATCGTGAAACCGATGGCCCACAGGGCGATCGCGTAGGCGACCAGCATAAGCAGGATAACGGGCTCCCTGAAATCTGTTTCAGCGCCTGGCACATAGTCACGTATTGCCCGGTACAGCAGAAAAAGCGTCAGCGGCAGGCCCGGTAGCAGCGCCAGCGAGGGCATCAGCCGCGACGAGGGGTTAAAGCCCATCATCTCGTAGATTGCGTAGGCAAATGCGCCCGACACCAGGACTGCCAAGATTAGAGAGACGGATTTACTATCTGGGACATCGGGCAGATCCAGCGCTTCGGCGGCGGCGTTCGAGTGTCCGTTTCGGCGGGCTTTGAACCAGCGCCACCCGCTGAAAAGTAACGGAATGATGACGAACGAGGCAATGATAATCACGCCGGGTCGCAGCAACCATGACCAGCCATGTATCTGGTTGGCCAGCCAGAAATACTGCTCCATCGGTTTGGCTAAAACGAAGCCGACCAACGCTGGTGCGCGGGGCCATCCGGCATGTTTCATCATCCAGCCAAGCGTACCCAAGGCGAACAGCATGAAGATGTCGCCCATCGTGCTGGTTGACTGATATGCGCCTATGACCATGATCAGGATTAAGGGTGCCGCAATGATACCGAAGGGAATGCGTGTCAGTCGCGCCAGTGCAGGCGTAATCGCAAAGCACAAGGCGGCGCCGACAATTGATGCCAGCGCGACGCTCCAGACAATCAGAAACATCAGATCGGGGTTCTGTGTGATCATCTGGGGACCAGGGTAATAACCGAAGGAAAACAGGGCCCCCAGGAATATCGCGGCAGCCGGCCCGCCAGGGACGCTGAACAGCAAAGTTGGAACCAGATCGGCGATGACGGTTGCGTTGTTGGCGCCCTCTGACGCCGCGATGCCTCTTATCTCTCCCTTGCCGAACTGGGATTTATCCTTGGATGAGCGGATTGCGTGGCCGTAAGCAACCCAAGTCGAAGCCGAGGCACCAACGGCGGGGACGAAGCCGCCGAAGACGCCGATGATCGAGGCCCGCAGGATCAGCCACCTGTGTTTCCAGAAATCGCTAAAGCCTTCGCCCCAATGGCTGACCCGGACCGGGATATGCGAAATGCCGCCGCCAGCGGCCAGCATTGATATTGCTTCGGCCACACCGAACAACCCGAGCGCAACGATGGTCAGCGAAAACCCGTCCAGCAGATAGACCTGCCCAAACGTAAAGCGGAAATCGGCAGCAGCCGAGGCCGGCCCTACAACGCCCAGAGCCAGGCCAAGGCAAGCTGCTGCCAGACCCTTGGCCAATTCCTTGCCAATCATCGAACTGGCGAAAAACAGGCCGACCAGTGCAAACATGAATAATTCCGGCGTGCCTAGCATAAGCACGATCGGCCCTGCGACTGGGATTGCCACCGCCAGTATCACTGCGCCCATCAGCCCGCCGACCATCGAGGCTAAAAACCCGACGCCCAATGCGCGTGCTGCCTGGCCTTTTTTGGCCAGCGCATGGCCTTCGATGGCGGTCGGGGCCGAAGCCGGAGACCCTGGCGCRCCCAGCAGAACCGAGGTGATCGTATCAGCGGTGTAGACGACCGAAACCGCGCCCAGCAGCATCGCCAAGCCGGAAAAATCGTCGAGGTAATAAATGAAGGGAAGCAGGATCGAGACTGCGGCGACACCACCCAACCCGGGCAGCATCCCAAAAACCATGCCCACCATCATTCCCCCGAAAAGTGCCAGCAGGCGGGTCGGGTCCATCAGCGCGTCAAGGGCAGAAAGAGCGTGTTCGAACATCTGCAAGGGGCCTCATCATGAAACGATCTGGCCTCATTTAGCTGTGGCCCGTGGAAAAATGCTGCGGGCCACACTGATGTGCGGCCCGCAGTTAACCAGTTTCGTCTAGAACTTCACACCAAATTTGCTTGATAGCAAGTCGGTGAGGTAGGCCTTTACTTCAGCCGATGGCGAGAGCGCTGCCTTGATGGCGGCTTCTGTCGCTGGACCGGCGTTGATGCGTGCTCCATTGGTCACCTTCTGGCTTTCGGCCTGGAACTCAGGGTCTGCGTTGATCGCGGCAACGGCTTCAGCGAAGATGTCCAGCACCTCTTGCGGGGTATCGGGCTTCATATAGCCGGTTAGACCGTAGGCATAGGTCACCGAGGCGACACCTTGGAACGCTTCCCATTCGATCCCCGAAGGTGCTTTGCCGTACATCTGTGTGTAGACTTCGTAGACCGAGGGCAGTTCAGGCGCGATCGGGTCACGCTCGCTCAGTACGCCCTCAGCGCCCATGGCGCCGCCGGTCCAAAGTGGCACGGCCGTTCCTGCCTCGACCGAGGGCACGACCTGGGTCAGGTAGACGGGCGTGAACTGGTAGTCGATGTTGACTTCACCCTGTTCGAATGCCAGCCYGACCGGTCCGCGACCGTTGAATCCGAGCACCGATTTGACGTCGATTCCCAAGACTTCGAAGGACAGCAGACCCGGCAGATCTGACGCAGCCGCAGCGATGCCGCCATAGATCAGTGGCTGCAAGGAATTCTTGACATCTGCCGCAGTTTTAATGCCGGTCGACGGTGAGACATAGGCGACCGCACTGAACGGATGGCTATAGGCAACGCGGTAATCAGCCAATTTGTACTCGACGCCCTGCTGCCCCAAAACGAATGGGTTGGCGGTCGAAGATGTTGTGAAAAGGATGGTAGTACCGTCCGATTTCGCATTTTTTTCGAACCAGTTGGCGCCCAGGATCGAGCCGCCACCGGGGCGATCAATCACGTTGATTTTAGGGTTTCCGGGCAGATGCTTTTCAAAGTAAGGCTCCAGAAACTTGGCCGAAACGAAAGTGGCGCCTCCGGGACCGAAGGGCACGATTATGTCGATAGATTTACCGGCAAAATAGCCTTCTTGTGCCGTGATGGGCGTGGCAAACGCCAGTAGTGTGGCAGTCGCCGTTGCGAGAGCTAGTGTTTTTTTCATTGGTGGTTCCTCCTTGTTGGTAAGTGGTAAAGGCGGAATGCACCCGCATCCGCCCGATCGTCTCAACCGATTGTATTATTTAGTACTCCCAAGCCGGTGATGGTGATGCTCATCCRGTCGCCCTTTGCCAGATATCTGGGCGGGCTGTAGCCGATACCAACGCCCTCGGGGGTGCCAGTGGCGATGATGTCACCGGGCAGCAGGGTCATGGTGCGCGACATCGTTTCAATTATCGTAGGAATGTCAAAGATCAGGTCCGACAGGTTTGCTTTCTGGCGGGTTTCACCGTTGATCTTTGTCTCAAGAACCAGCGCGGTTACATCGCCGACCTCGTCCGCCGTTACGATGTAGGGGCCCATCGGGCAAAATGTGTCGATCCCCTTACCGATCACCCATTGATTGTGGGTGCGTTGCAATTCACGGGAGGTGACGTCGTTGATGATCACATAGCCAAAAACGTGATCGTAGGCCGCGTCCTTGCTGACCTGAAAAGCTTTCTCGCCAATGATCACGCCCAGTTCGCCCTCGTAATCCACGGTCTGGGTCGGATCCAGTGATCCGAGAACCAGATCGTCGGGGCCGACGATGCTGGTCGTGGCCTTGGTAAAGATGATCGGAACGGACGGCACTGCTTCCTTACCGCTGGAATCAAATCCGCTGGAATGAAACTCGTTGGCGTGGGCAAAATAGTTCTTTCCGACGCAATATACATTGCGGCGTGGTTCCGGGATCGGTGCCATGAGTTTGACGTCGCTGACCGGCAGCCGTGGCGCGCCACCTGCACCCAGTGCCTCCCAKGACCGGACGCCTGCCATCCCCTTTTCGATCAGTGCGCGAACCGCATTTTTAGAATTCGGGCCAGCATCACAGACCACGACGTCATCGTTGTCCAGGTATCCAGCGCCGGTTTTCCCGTCGGCTTCGAACGTCACAAGCTTCATATTATCGATATTCCTTTTAATTCTCGATAAAATCTGATTACATATAAAATAAGTATTGTCAAATATGATTGCGCAATCAAATATAATTGTGCGATCAACCAGAACTGTTTTGGATAGGATCGGAGGACTGACTTGAGCGAGATAACGACACAGGCGGGGGTCTTTCCATCGYCTAGTAGCCTGAGACCRGAGGCAGGGGAGACCCTTGCGCAGGCGGCATACCGGGCGCTGCGCGTCGATATAATTCGGGGCGYGCGCGAACCCGAGGARCGTCTACGGATTGAAAAACTCAAGATGATCTACGACGTCGGCCCGACACCTCTGCGCGAGGCGCTGCAGATGCTGGTTGCCGAGCAATTGGTCATGACTGAGGGAAATCGCGGCTTCACCGTAGCACCGCTGGATTTTCACGAATTCAACGATTTGAACATAGCGCGCACCGCCATCGAGTTGGCGGCCCTGCCGCTGTCGATAAAACATGGCGACAACGAATGGGAAGCTAGCGTTGTCGCGGCCACCTATCTGTTGAAAAAGCAGGACGCCGCCCTGAAAGACACGAAAGGTGGGGTTCCCGACGCGTGGGAAGATGCGAATACCGCATTTCATACCGCCCTAGTGTCAGCCTGCGGCTCAAAATGGCTACTGAAAGTTCGCGCCGGCCTAAATGACCAATGCGCCCGATACCGCCGCGCATCCGTCTATCAAAAGATCGGCCAGCGCGACCTGAGCGCGGAGCATTCCGCCATCGCCGACGCCGTATTGTCGCGCGATACGGATATTGCCTGCAAGTTGATTGCGCAACATTTTGACCGAACGGCAAGCAGCCTGCCCGATGCACCGCGCTCGCGGCGACGTCGGGATTGATGGCCGGGGYCCGGTAGATTCTGACCGGGCCAAAACTTTTTACTTGAGAGGCGCAGAATGAAAATATGCAACTTCCTGAAAGAYGGCGCGCCAAGACTTGGTGCTGTTGGCGACGGGGTGGTAACCGATTTGGCAATGGCCAGCGGCAACGCGCCGGAATTTGCGGATATAGCCGCCTTTATCGAAGCTGGCCGGGGTGCCATCGATCATGCCAGGCGGCTGGTGGTGGATGCACCCGCCGCCGCGCGTCTGGATATGTCTACGGTCCGGTTTTCGGTACCGTTGATGCCCTCGACTGTGCTCTGCGCTGGAAGCAACTACCACGCCCACAACGCCGAAAAACTTAATACACCTCTCAGTGGCCAGGAGCCTGAATTTTTCCTGAAGACCTCTGATTGTGTGATCGGCCCGGACGAGGGGATCATCTGTGACCCGGCGCTGACGCAGAAACTGGATGCGGAAACTGAACTGGCGATCGTGATCGGAAAGCCCGGGCGGCATATCCCGGTGTCCCAGGCACTGGATTACGTCTTTGGCTATACAGTGTCCAATGATGTCACCGCGCGCGACAAACAAGTGCGCCGCACTCCGGAAGGGTTTACCTGGTACGAACTGGGGCGCGGCAAGGCTTTTGACAGCAGCTTGCCGCTTGGTCCAGTGATCATGACAGCGGACGAAATCCCCGATCCGCAGGCGCTGACCCTGCGCACCCGCATCAACGGCGAATTGCGCCAGAATGCCAGCACCGCCGACATGATCTGGACTTGTGCTGAGCTGATCCATTTCTTTTCGATCAGCTTCACGCTGAAACCCGGCATGGTGATTCTGACCGGCACTCCGGCCGGGACGGCCTGGTCGATGGACAAGGAGCTTGGCGGCAATTGGTCACCTGCCGAAGGGCTGATCGCAGCCACGCGGTACTGCCTGCCCGGCGACGTGATCGAAAGCGAGATCGTCGAGATCGGCATTCTGCGAAATCCAATTGTAGCGCCCGGCCAAGCGGCCACAATGTGAATGCCCCGATTACCCGGCAGAAAATGCGCGATCGCATACCGCTCGAGGCCGCAGCCGCAGATTTGGCCGAGTGGCGCGGTCTCAGCGTGGAATAAGGGATAGCTCTACCGCCCTTGCAGAGACTGGTTCGCATTCGTCTGATGGTGTGGACGGCTCCACCCGAACGGGCAGTGTCAGACAAAACTTGGTTGAAGAGGGCAGGTGGCTCACCTAGCGTCTCCGGATGACAAAACGCAGCGCATTTCGGTATTTTAAAACGTCGCCGGAGATCATTCGCCTGGCAGTAATGMTGTACGTTCGATATCYGCTTTCACTGCGCAATGTGGAAGACCTKCTGCAYGARCGYGGKATCGAAATCAGCCATGARACKGTSCGGTTTTGGTGGAAYCGYTTYGGSCCRYYGTTCGCMGCKGAGATYCGAAGAAAACGGGTTCAGCAMCTTCGTGCTCATTCGAACTGGCARTGGCATYTGGAYGAGGTKTTCGTRAAGATCAAYGGCGARACSCACTAYCTTTGGCGKGCAGTGGATCAYGAGGGCGARGTGCTKGAAWSYTWTGTYACCAAGYGCCGKGAYCGCAAAKCWGCRTTGAAATTCCTCAGGAAAWCAATGAAGCGSYWYGGCCMACCTCATGTCATCGTGACCGATCTACTGCGATCTTACGGCGCTGCCATGAAGGTCATCGGCAACGCAGATCACCAGGAAACTGGGCGCTGGCTGAACAATCGAGCCGAGAATTCACACTTGCCGTTTCGACGACGAGAACGAGCAATGTTGCGCTTCCGACGAACGCGAACCTTGCAAAAGTTCGTCTCCGTCCATGCCTCGGTTCACAACCATTTCAACCAGGAAAGACATCTATATTCACGTGCCAATTTCAAGCTTAACCGCACCGCCGCTCTCGCTGAGTGGCGCCAACTCGGTACGGCATAACGCGAACCGTCACTGGCCATTCAGAGACTGGTTTGCATTTGTCTGACAGCACCCACCTTCTGTCTCGACGACGAGAACGAGCAATGCTGCGCTTCCGACGAACGCGAACCTTGCAGAAATTCGTCGCTATTCATTGGTCAGTTCACAACCATTTCAACCAGGAACGTCACCTTTACTCACGCTGCAATTTCAAGCTGAACCGGTCCGCCGCTCTCGCTGAGTAGCGCCAACTTGGCGCGACATAAAGGACAGTCATATTGTCCAAGTAGAGACTGGTTCGCATTCGTCTGACAGCACCTTGGGCGTCATTCATCCCCTGCCGGATTGCCTGTCGAGTTGTTCGTRCCCAACAGGTGGAAATTCTGATCGGAATGCCAATGGGCAGTAACCGATTGGTTGTTCTCCAGAGGGGCGTCAAAATACAAGTTATCGGCAAGATGAACAATGAATTCATCCCGGCTCGGTGTCTCGATACTGACTTTCACGAACGTGCCTTGATATTCAAGATTGGTGACTTTTCCGGCCAGGGTGTTCTCTTGCCCCTTGCTTTTTCCACMGATAATGATCCGGTCGCGGCGGACAGAAAATTTGATCGCGTCGCCTGCTTTCACGTCTTTAGTGCAGGGGGTCAAGAAACTGTTTCCTGCCTCGTCAGTGACTTTGGCAAGCTTTCCGGTGTTGGATTCGACCGTGCCAGAGATCACATTCTGCCCTCCCATGAAACGTGCAATATAGGGGCTGTTGGGCTTATTGTAGATTTCGCGTGGGGCATCTGATTGTTCAACCACGCCATGGTCCATGACAATCACCTGATCGGCAAGGGCTATGGCTTCGGGTTGGGTATGTGTAACGTGAACAAAGGTGATGCCGAGGTCATTTTGCAAACGTTTCAATTCCACACGCATTTTGAGACGCAGGAATTCGTCGAGTGCAGAGAGCGGTTCATCCAGCAGCAGAACCTGTGGTTTGGTGATCAGCGCACGCGCAAGGGCAACCCGCTGTTGCTGGCCACCTGACAGTTCCGCCGGCAATCGGTCAGCCAGATGCAAAAGCTGCACCCGGTCGAGCATTTCGCGGGCACGTTCGCGGCGCTCAGTGGTGTTGACCTTTTTCAATTTCAGCGAAAACGCCACGTTGTCTGTCACCGTCAAATGCGGAAACAGAGCATAATTCTGGAACATCATCGCTGTGCCGCGCTGGCCGGTTTTTAGGTTGGTAACGTCATCGTCACCGATGCGGATGATACCGGAGGTTGGCGTTTCATGCCCGGCAATCATTCGCAACAACGTGGACTTCCCACAGCCACTGGGCCCTATCATGCAGCAGTAAGAGCCGCCGTCGATTGTCAGGTTCAGATTATCAACCGCTTTGACGGGGCCAAAACTCTTGGTGACGTGCTCAAAGCGGATATCGCTTTTCGTGATCATTCTCATTCCTCAATCTTCTTGATGTCTTTGCCATGCCTAGCGCAGGCGACGTTTCTGGATTACGGATATTGCCAGAAAAGCCAAAGCTATGACGGCAAAGCTGATTGCGGAGGTTACCGTTCCGATGGCGTAAAGCGCGGGCGTGGTGACATTAGAGGTCATATTCGCGATCTCGATCGGTAGTGTATTATCGGCTCCCACTGTCAGCAGCGACCGCGGCATCTCGTCATAGGAGAGTGTGAAACCARAGAGCGCGACAGCGATCAGACCGGGGAACAGGATCGGGATCGTGACAAATTTCAGCGTCTGCCAATGGGAGGCTCCTGCATCCCGCGCCGCTTCCTCCCATGCGCCGTCAAAACGGTTCAACACGGCAAACATGATGAGCAGACCAAATGGCAGCGTCCAGGACAGATGTGCCACAAGTCCGGAGGTGAACCAGTTCAGTCGAATCCCGACGATCTGGAACAACTGCCCCAGACCAAGCCCCAGTAGAATGCCCGGCACCACAAGACTGGTGATGGAGAGATAAAAGATCGCGCTTGAGCCGATAAAGCGGCTGCGAAAGGCCAGTCCGGCAAAAAGGCATGTCACTGCAGTGACCACCATCGACGCCAATCCAAGGATCAGCGAGCGGGACAAGGCACCGCCCAGGTCTCCGTAGCGCGAGCTCGTAAACAGATCGGAGAACCAATGGGTTGAGACACCACGCATCGGGAAAGTCAGCCCTCCGCTCTCACCCTGAAAGGACAGTACAAAGATGATCAGCATCGGGCCGTAAAGGAATGCAACAAAAAGGACGAAAAAGGCGGTGAGAAGGTAGAATGTTAACCCACGTTTGGAAGAATGCATGGGGTCGCTCCTATTTTGCAAGTTCGGCGCGGATATCGACGACGCGCATAATCAGCGACACAATGGTCAGCACCACTATGATCAGCAGGACGGCCATGGCGGCRGCCTGCGGATAGTAAAGTTGGTCAATGTCGTTTTTCATAGCCGAGACGACCGAGGCACTTTGCCCCCCGCTCATCACCCGCACCACGAAGAAATCCCCCATCACAAGTGTGATAACGAAGATCGAACCAAGCGCGATCCCGGTTTTGGTCAGCGGAATAATAATATTGATTAGCACGTCGAAATTGCTGGCCCCTGCATCTTTGGCGGCTTCGATCACAGAGGGATTGATTTTCGACATGGAATTAAAGATCGGCACGATCATGAATAGCGTGAAAAGATTCACATAGGTCAGCACCACTGCGAAATCCGAAAACAGCAGGAATGCCAGCGGCTGATCCGTCAACCCCATGGCTTGAATCGCGGTGTTGAATACCCCCTCTTTGCCCAGAACCGGGATCCAGGAAATCATGCGTATCGTGGTCGAAGTCCAAAACGGAATGGTGCACAGTAAAAACAGCGCTATCTGAAATTTCAGGGATCTGATGAAGAATACCAAAAAATACGAGATGGTGAAACCAATTGCCAACGTAAAGGCGAGGGTCAGCAGCGCATACTTTATGGTTTTCAGAAACAGAATCAGTGACAGTTTCGAGGTGAAAACCTCTTTATAATTCTCCAACGAGAAGGCTGGGAAAAGTAGAAGGCCGTCCGTCTCCCAAAAACTGAGCGTTACCAGAGTCGCTATCGGAATGCCGACAGCCAGGATCAGGATCGTAGCAAAGGGAAGCACTTCGAAGTAGGGCTTCCGTTTTAAAGAAGACATGGCGCGTAGCCTTAAGCTGGCGGACAGTGGGCCAATTTCTTAGCCCACTGCCAGGTATGATTGTGATCAGGAGGAAATGAATTCGTTCCAGCGTTTTACCATGTAACGGTCTTCGTCCATCACTGTGTTCCAGCAGGCTATATTGCCTATCCGATCCTCGAATGAGCCGCCGTCGCGAACCAGTCCAGTGCTGCCTTGCAGCGCACCAAACGGATCTTTGATGTCCACGGCAGCGGCCTTACCTTCGTACCAGAAATCCCATTCGTCGGCGCTAAGAGACGCTTTAGTAGTCTCTGGCACTGAACTGTAATAGCCGGTTTTGGCCATGAATGCCCCCTGCCAACCATCGAGAATCCAGTTCAGGTATTCGTAAGCCGCTTCGAGCTTGAGGCCCTCAAGATGGCTCATCAGGCCCATGCCGACGCCCCATCCGCGGTAACCTTCTTTAAGGGGGGCGTAGGACACATCAATACCACGGGTTCGCACGGCAGTAACCGCCGGGGACCACATCGACTGGATGACAACTTCACCTGAGGCCATCAGGTTGACTGATTCATCAAACGAACTCCAGAAGGCCCGAAACTGACCTGCTTTCTTGGCCGCGATCAGGATATTGATGGTCTTGTCGATCTCCTCGCGGGTCATATTGCCTTTGTCGCCATAGGTGAAATCTCCGCGCGCCTCGATGGCCATAGCAGCATCCATTATCCCGATTTGCGGTACGTTCAGCAATGCAGTTTTTCCGGCAAACTCAGGGTTCAGCAATTCTGCCCAACTGTTAATTTCGCGCCCGATCAAGTCGGGGCGAATGCCAAGCGTGTCGGCATTATATATTGTTGGCACAACGGTCGCATAATCGCTCGGACCGTCTGTGAAAGCGTCCGAACCTGGGCCCTCGGTATATTGCACCTCGTAGGGCAGGATACCCTGACGCGATGCATCCGATCCGTCAAAATTCTTGCCCTCACGGAACAGCGGGATGATCTTATCCCAATTCTTGATCTTAGCAATCTCAATTGCCTGCATTTGCTTGCTGCGCCAGATTTTCGACAGGGCCCAAAACTCAATATCCGCGATATCAACCGTCTCGGGCTGTTTCACAACCCGCGCCATCAACGCATCTGTCCAGGCCCCCTGGGTTTCGATTTTAAAGCCGAGGTCTTCAGATGCTTTCGCAGCAATATCGGGATAGACAGAGTAGGACGGACCGACCTGCTGAATTGTGATATCCTTGAGGTTGTTCGCCCAGACCATAGGCGCACCCAATAGGCCAGATCCCGCGGCCAGCGATGCCGCTCCACCCTTCAAAACTCCCCGGCGGCTCAGCCCTGCATTACCGGTCTTGCTTTTACCCAAAGCCATCTTTTCTCTCCCTTTGTTTTCCGACCCCGGCACGCTTCCCCGAAACGGCCGGTATGTCTATGCCGAAAATTATCGACATGATTCCAATTACTAAGAATTACGCTACTGGAAACGTTTTTTTTATGCAACATACTTTAAATATTGAAAAATGCTCGGGTATGTGGCCATATATTTGAGAGAAGGTTGAAAAATTGCGAAATTTTGAAATCAAAATACGTTACTTAGATCACAATCTTGAACCGGCGCAGCACCCACATCATGACAAACAAGAATGCTTCCTCAGAAAACACAAAGCTGATCATCGCGTCGGCGGTGGTGCCCAATGTATCAGTCATCCCTAAGAAGGCACCGCCGCTCTACCAATCCGTTCACGCCTGCCTGGAAGAAACGATCTTAGATCAGGACATGCCCGAAGGCGCCATAATCAAAGAAGGGCCACTGGCCGCAGTGTTCGGTGTTAGCCGCGAGCCTGTCCGTCGAGCTTTACAGATGCTGGCAGAGTCGGGCGTCATTAAACCAGCCAAAGGGCAAGGTTTTATCGTGGGCGAAAAGACCGCCAGTATGATCCTGTCACCGCAAGAGTTGCGCTCTATTCTCCAAAATAAATTGAAGTCCGAAGTGACTCGCTCTGCGGCATGGGAGAGCATCTATGACAGTGTGCGCCTCGATGTCACCAACTGTTTGCCGTTTGGCACTTACCGAATAAGCGAATCCGTCGCGTGTGAGTATTTCTCGGTCGGCCGTACCGCGTTGCGCGAAGCGCTTGGCAAGCTTCAGGATCAGGCGCTTCTGGAAAAATCCAACCGGTCCCATTGGATTGCCGGCCCCCTGACGGCGCGGGACGTATATGAGGCGTTTGAATTGCGGCGTCTGCTGGAACCCGAGGCCCTTGTGCAGTCGGTTGCCAGTGTGGACAGAAAAACACTGATGCGAATGCGTGACAAAGTGAAGGCGGTGATCGCCAATATAGACGGGTCACTCCCAGAAGTGATCGAGGACATCGAAAATGATCTGCATCAAGTGCTTTTACGGAACACCAAAAACCGACGCTTGATGGACGCGATTGACCGAAATCAGCTGCCTTTTATTGTGAACAGAATTTTCCGCCGAAATTTTGGCCTAAAGCCCGATCTCGTAGCGATGCAGGATCATGTCGAAATACTTGATCAACTGATCCGCAACCGGCTGGAAGTGGCACGCACCATACTGGATGTACATCTGACAAAGGCGGGTAAAAATTCGCTGGCCAAGCTGCGGGTGCTGTCCACATTGCCCAAACCCGCTACCGCTCCTTATCTGATCAACGTGCATTGAGGTGGAGTGATGGAAAAACCGACACTTCGTGTATTGGGAACAAGCGTTACGCTGCTTGATGTGGTTCAGGATCTTGCTCGTCAGGATATGGACTTTGACATGGAATTCGAGGTGCAAGGCGGCGTCGAGGCGCAACAAAAAGGCATCCTGCGTCCCGATGAATATGATATTTATGACCAATGGTTCCACAGCATTGACCTGTTGTGGACCGCCGGAGCGATTCAACCGATCAACAGCGACCGCTTGGCCAATTGGGACGAAGTCAGTGAGCTGACCAAATCCGGCGTGCTGTATCGTGGCGCCAATCTGGGTGCAGGCAGCCGTCCCATGGATATCCAGTTCGTACAGGAGGATTGTACGCTCGGCTCGAACTCTGCACTGAGAATCAGCGCTGTTCCCACCGTCCATAATGCGGATTCCTTTTCCTATGATCCTAAGCTCATGCCTGCAGAGCTTGATGTGAATTCTGAAAGCTGGAAATGGCTGTTGAGCAAGGACTGGCGCGGCAAAGTGGGGCTGAATACCGACCCCTCAATCGGGATCGCCGATATGATTTTGGCGGCACAGGCGATGGATTTGGTAGAATTTGATGATATCGGCAATCTGTCCATCGAAGAAATTGACGCGCTGGTGGACGAGTTGATCCTGCTAAAAGGAGCAAGCCATTTCGCTGGCTTCTGGTCCACCGTGACCGATTCAGTCGAATTCATACAACGTCGGAAAGGCAGGATCGGTGGGATATGGTCCCCCGCTGCCAACAAGTTGCGCGCCCGGAATGTACCGATGCGCGTGGCGGCCCCTTCCGAAGGGTACCGCGCCTGGCATTCATGCCTCTGCCTGTCATCGCAACTGTCAGAAGAGAAAACCGAAGCCGCTTATCAATACCTGAACTGGTGGCTGTCTGGCCGGCCCGGTGCCGTGCTGGCGCGGCAGGGCTATTATTCTTCTACGCCCGAGCGAACTAAAGCATATCTCAGCGCCGCTGAATGGGACTTTTGGTATGCGGGCAAACCGGCTAGCGAAGCACTCAATGATCCACAGGGGCACAAGATCATTGAAAGAGGGGCGTTGCGTGAAGGCGGCTCTCATCGAGACAGAATGTCCAACATCGTGATGTGGAACACGTTGATGGACGAACAGAACTATCTGGTCAGGCGATGGAACGAGTTTCTCGCTGCCTGAACCCATATTATCATCCAACAACTGGAGAGGAAAAAAAATGAAAGAAATCAAATGCTCATTCGGTGTCGATATCGACTCGGTGGCCGGTTGGATCGGCTCCTATGGTGGCGGCGACAGCCCTTCGGACATTCAGCGCGGCGTTTTTGCAACCGAAGTTGGCATTCCTCGCCTTCTTCGCCTGTTCAAKAATTTTGAACTGCCCTGCACGTTCTTTATTCCTGGCCACTCGCTGGAATCTTTTCCAAAGGAAATGGACCTGATCCTTAAGGACGGCCATGAGATCGGCGCCCACGGATACACCCATGAAAACCCCGTTGCCATGACGCCGCAACAGGAAGAAGACGTGCTGGCCAAATCCGTAGAGCTAATCGAAGCGTTGGCAGGCTATAAGCCCCGTGGCTACGTCGCCCCCTGGTGGGAGATGTCGAACAATACCGCAGCACTCCTGAAGAAATATGGCTTCACTTATGATCACAGCCAGGGCTATCGCGACTTCCAGCCATTCTATGCCCGTGTGGGCGATGAATGGACCAATATTGACTACTCCAAATCCGCAAGCGAATGGATGCGGCCAATGATCCACGGCAAAGAGATTGATTTGGTCGATATTGCCGCCAACTGGTATGTGGACGATCTGCCGCCGATGATGTTCATCAAGAACTCACCCAACAGCCACGGTTTTGTCAATCCACGCGACATTGAACAGATGTGGCGTGACCAGTTCGACTGGATGTACCGGGAGATGGACTATGGCACCTTCTGCATTACCATCCACCCGGACGTCTCCGGACGCCCGCAGGTTTTGTTGATGCTGGAACGGCTGATCGAGTACATCAACACGCATGATGGTGTAGAATGGGCAACGTTCCAGGACATCACCGACGATTTCCGCAAACGCTATCCATTTGACAGCGGAAATCGCCCGCCGGTAATCTGAAATAGCCAGTACATCCACCCCCTTCAGGTTGGATGTACCTCTCACTTTGAAAGGGTTTAAATATGTGCTCTGCCTGTGGATTTCCCCCCGCTGTGGGGCATTGGACAGATGCGGGCGGGCAAACCCCTGCCGAGCGTTTACGCATCCGGTTCGCGCGGGTAAGGTTGCTGAACGATCTGCTGAAACCGTTGGGTCTTGGTGCGCGTGATCTTGGCGTTCAGCCTGGCATTCAAGTGTCCAATGGCACCGGTCAAACGAAAATATGCCAGACCTTGGAAGAAGTCTGGGATCAGGTCGCCCTTTTCAGGGGGCGGCCCTTCGACCCACTTGACGTTGGATAAAACCCGGTGAAACCTGAAGAAACCCGACTGCGCCTAACCATTCTGGGTGGGTTTTTGGGTGCTGGCAAAAGCACATGGCTACGCCATCAGTTGTTCGTGAAAACATATGATCAGCCGTATGTTATCGTAAACGAAGTCGCGACACATGCGGTCGATGATACCCTTTTGGCCGGTGCGTTCCATCTCGATGTTCTGGCGGGCGGCTGTGTCTGTTGCGACCTGAAACATCAGATGATTACGCTCCTAAATCGCATTTGCAACGATCGTAGCCAGAAACAGGACAGGCCAAGTGCCCGGCAGTTGATCTTCGAGATGAGCGGCGTTGCGGACCCCGCACAGGTCATGGCCGCCATTCAAGACGATCCGATACTCAGCCGGAATATAATACTGGAGGAAATCATCGTTGTCGTTGACGCGCTGCATGGCCTCGAACAGCTTCGAACCGAGTTTCTGTCACGCCGACAGATCGAAGCCGCTGATAGAATATTTATTACAAAAGCAGATGTTCCTGGGGTCAAAAACCTTGGTACTTTACTTGCAACCCTTCGGCAGTTGAACCCTGGACCCGACATTCAATCTTGCGCGTTCGGGGTTGAGGTGCCAATGCCAAGCACACCTATTTCCGAACCGTTACCCCTGCCATACCTTGACAGCGCCGACGACGAACCACTCTCTTCGTTGCTTCTCAATCTGGACGAGTATAGCGTGGATGGAGATTTCTGGGTCGGTTTCTCCGTCTGGCTGTCGGCCATGCTGCACAGCCATGGTGACCGCATGGTTCGGGTCAAGGGCGTTGTGCGTACACCGACTGGACGGCTGTTATTGCAATCTGTACGAAAAGTCATGCAGACCCCTGAAATCCTGCCGAATGAAGGTGATAGATCCAGTGACAACACCATCGTTCTGATCGGGCGCGGCATGGAGCCTGAGCGAATTGAAAGATCACTCCGTCACATCGTTGCAAAAGAAGAGAACCCAAACAACTTGTGAAGGGCTCTGTTGGGCTTTGTCAGAGTAAAYTCGGTTGAGGCGGGGAGGGCGGACGCTTAGCGTCGCCGGATGGCAAAACGTGACCCATTCAGCCATAAGAATTAGACTGACAGACATCGGATATGGGGTTTGCATCACCTTACTGTATGGTAAGAATCATCCCCTTTGAATTACGGTATTTGTTGCCGCCAAGATGTTCGAAGGTCACGCAGGTTTCGCCCTTTTTCGGACCACTGGTCATGTTCATGCAAACGCCATCATTACTGTAATTCCAGGTTCCKGACCCCGAGATAACAAAGGCTTTCATCTGCACGGTCCCGTCCGTTCTGTACAGCAATCGCACTGTCATTCCCTTTCGAGTCCCGGTCAGGGTTTTGCCTATGATTTCCCTGTTGATCATGTCTTTGGACATAATTTCGGACGCGGCAGGCTGGATCGGTGTGGTCAGAACGGCAGCCGTGATGACAACGGCTGTAGTGAGTTTACGCATGATCTGTCTCYTGGTTGATTGCTGAACGGAGGGGGAGCGGGGATTGTTTCATTTCGCCACTTGAGATAAGATAGTAAGTAATTACTTRCAAGGCGTAAGCAGCCGAAAAAAGGGGTACCCCGTGGCCATACATGCAAAACACTTGCCGGCACAAGAACGCCAGGCGGTCATTGTCGAGGCGGTCATCAATCTGGCCGGTGAAAAGAACCCCGATGAAATCACCACCTCGGCAATCGCAAAGCATATGGACCTGACGCAAGGGGCATTGTTTCGCCACTTCCCGACCAAGGCTTCGATCTGGGAGGCGGTAATGGTGTGGGTGTCGGACCAATTGTTGAACCGGCTCGACAAGGCTGCTGAAGGCATTGAGTCACCGCTGGCCGCGATGCAAGCGATGTTTATGGCCCATATTGATTTCGTGGCAAAACACCCCGGTGCCCCGCGCATGTTGCTTGGAGAGTTGCAANNSGGRAAAWYNTNTCGCCSGCCARRCARTTGGYGRCCAYCCTGTTCMGYAAATACRAARCCCGCCTGCTGRYCCATATTGAAAMGGGCAAGGCAKCGGGGGAATTGCGGCCGACACTGGACAACGAGGCCGCCGTCACGCTTTTTATCGGCACCATTCAGGGGCTTGTGGTGCAATCCCTGCTGACCGGGGACCTGAACCGGATGCGCAAAGACGCGCCGAGGGTCTTTGCGATCTACAAACGGGGAATCGAGGCAACGCCATGAAGATAAGTTTTCTGGGGGCCGCCCGCGAAGTCACGGGATCATGTTATCTGGTTGAAACCGAAACCGGTCGTTTTCTGGTGGATTGCGGCATGGTTCAGGGAAGCCACGCAGCAATGGCACGCAACCGCGCCCCTTTTGCTTTTGATGTTGGCACCATTGATTTCGTATTGCTGACCCACGCCCATATCGATCATAGTGGCCTTTTGCCCAAAATGGCCCGCGATGGGTATCGGGGTCCGGTTTTTGCAACCAGTGCCACCGCAGATCTGTTGCAGGTTATGTTGCCGGACAGCGCCTATATTCAGGAATCTGATGCCAAACGCGCCCGTCGCCGGGCGCATGGCAAGAACATGGATGGCACCACCCCGGCCTATTCGACTGACGATGCCAAAGGTGCCCTGAAACTATTGCAACCCGTTGAATATAATGYAGATTTTTCCCCTCGCAGCGATGTCTGCTGCCGGTATCGTGATGCAGGACATATTCTTGGCTCGGCCATTATCGAGGTCTGGGTAAGCGAGGGCGACGAGACAACCAAGATCGTGTTCAGTGGCGATCTGGGCCAGCCCGGCCGCCCGATCCTGCGCGACCCAACCCCAATCGAAGATGCCGATATCCTGTTCATCGAATCCACCTATGGCAACCGGACGCACAAAAGCCATGGGGCTACGCTGGACGAGTTGGCCGAGGTGGTCGACAATACGCTGAACGTCAAAGGTGGCAATGTGATCGTTCCGGCCTTTGCTGTGGGGCGCACGCAGGAAATCCTGTATCATCTGCACCGCCTGACCCGTCAGGGCCGCCTGCATGATCTGAAGATATTCGTTGATAGCCCGATGGCGTCCAAAGCGACCCGGATTACCAAAAAGCACTTTGAACTGTTTGATGAACAGGCCCGCGATCTGGTGGAATGGCACGATGACACCACCAATCCCCCTTATCTGCATTTCACCGCCAGCGTCGATGAATCCAAGGCCCTGAACCAGATCAGTTCCGGGGCGATCATCATTTCCGCCAGCGGCATGTGCAACGCAGGCCGAATTCTTCACCACCTGCGTAACAATCTTACACGTTTCCAGTGCAGTGTGCTGATCACCGGCTATCAGGCCGAAGGCACGTTGGGGCGACGGTTGGTGGACGGGGCGAAAACCGTGCGGATTTTCGGTGATGAAATTCCGGTCAGGGCCAGTGTCCACACTTTGAACGGGTTCTCCGCCCACGCGGATCAGGCTGCCTTGCTGGATTGGGCCGGTCATTTCAAATCCGCGCCGAAACAGACCTTTGTGGTGCATGGCGAAAACCGGGCAGCGCAAGCGTTTTCGAGCTTGCTAAAAAAGCGTTACGACTGGAATACCCTTGTGCCCGAACACGGCCAAACCGTTCAATGGAACGCGCAAATTCAAAGGCTGGAGCCATGATAGACACCGATCTGAGCAAGGCCCTGCAAGATAAAATCATGCAAAGCCCGGCCTATCAACTTGCCTATGAAGACCCGGATCTGATGGCCGAAGACGATTTGCGCCCGTTGCGTCTGCAAATGGAATTACTGAAACCCGAACGTATCCTGCATGAGCACGGGATCAATTCAACCGTCGTGGTATTTGGTAGTGCGCGTACAATCTCGCTGGAACAGGCACAGCAGCGATTGAAACAGGCCGAACGGCCCCTTGCCGACACCCCCGGCAATGAAGACGCGCAAAAAGCGTTGAATGTGGCGATCCGCCAGCACCGGCAGGCCCGTTACTATGAACAGGCGCGCCGCTTTGCCGCCTTGGTATCCAAACGGTTTCAAAAGAAAGAGCGACGCGATTTCGTTGTTGTCACCGGCGGTGGCCCCGGCATCATGGAGGCCGCCAATCGGGGTGCCTTTGAAATGGAGGCACGCTCTATCGGGCTGAACATAACCCTGCCGCATGAACAAAAACCCAACCCGTTCATCACCCCCGAACTGGCGTTTCGCTTCCATTATTTCGCCCTGCGCAAGATGCATTTCCTGATGCGGGCCAAGGCGCTCGTGGCGTTTCCGGGCGGTTTCGGTACGTTTGACGAATTGTTCGAGGCCCTGACCCTGATCCAGACCCGGAAAATGCAGTGCATTCCCGTCGTGCTGTTTGGTGCCGAGTTCTGGCAGCAGGCGATAAACTTTGATTTCCTGATTTCCGAGGGTGTGATTGCAGCCAAAGACCGCGACTTGTTCACCTTTGTTGAAACCGCCGAACAGGCAATCGACGTTTTACAGGATTTTTATCAGGGGAAACCGCCACAATGACCCTCTGCCCCACCTCCCAAGGAGTAACCGCAATGTCGCGCAAACTGTCAATTTCACTGGTTATTGCCGTGCTCGCGGCCTTTATGGGCTTTGCCGCCTGGGAGGTGCTGCTGGCCCCCAGCGATCAGCCCCCCGACGGGTTTGCCCGTGGCAATGGCCGGATCGAGGCCGATCTGATCGACGTTTCCTCGCGCCTGCCGGGGCGAGTCAAAGCCATCAATGTACGTGAAGGCGATCTGGTGAAGCTTGGCGAGGTACTTGCGGTGATGGAC
Organism: Marinosulfonomonas sp.; assembly: GCA_002732955.1. GTDB lineage: Bacteria > Pseudomonadota > Alphaproteobacteria > Rhodobacterales > Rhodobacteraceae > NVTR01. The sequence goes on along the minus strand of NVTR01000035.1, from coordinate 7,458 downwards.
ACCGCCGAACTGGAGGCCCAGCGGATGCGTTCCCTTGCCGCTATTGCCAGCGCCGAGGCCGCCGTGGCCGTCGCCAAAGCGGGAGTCAGTCAGGCCACAGCCAAGCTGGCACTGGCCGAAAGTGAGGTAACACGCACCGAAAAGCTGAACCAAAAAGGCGCGGTTTCACAGGAGACTCTGGACATCAAACGCACCGAAGCACAACTTTCCAAAGCCGGGTTGGTCGCCGCCAAAGCTGGCGTCGTGGCCAGTCAACGGGCGGTGGATGCAGAAAACGCCGCCCTGCAACAGATCGAAGCGCAGATTGCCGATGCCACGCTACTTGCCCCCGCAGTTGGTCGCGTCCTGTATCGTCTGGCCCAACCGGGCGAAGTTGTGGGCATTGGTGGCAAAGTGCTGACGCTGGTCAGTCTSGAAGAYGTCTATATGGARTTCTTCCTGCCTGCCGCCGCCGCCGCCCGCCTGCAACTGGGGGGCGAAGCCCGCATTGTCGTGGACGTGATGCCTGATACTTCGATTCCGGCAACGGTTTCCTTTGTGGCCCCGCAGGCGCAATTCACCCCCAAACAGGTGGAAACGCTGGAAGAACGCGAAAGCCTGATGTTCCGCGTCCGCGTCCGCGTGCTGCCCGAACTGGTGCAAAAGCAGATCGATCGCGTAAAGACCGGGGTGCGCGGGGTGGCATGGGTGCGGTTGGCATCGCAAAACGGTTTACCGGACTGGCCCGAGGGCCTGACTCCGCCCTTGATGCAAGAGCTGCCAGATCCCGCTGGTGGGGGCGCAGGGAATTGACACCCCGTCCAACCCATAATGATGCCGCCGCGCGATTGACATCTGTCAGTCATGCCTATGGCAAGGTGGTGGCCTTGCGCGATGTCACGCTGACCTTGCCCGCTGGCAAAATGGTAGGGCTGCTGGGACCGGACGGGGTGGGGAAATCCACCCTGATGGGGCTTGTGGCCGGTGCCAAGCGGTTGCAGAGCGGTGAAATAGAAACACTGGGGGGCGACATGTCCAACGCCCGCCACCGCACACAGATAGGGCGGCGGATCGCATTTATGCCGCAAGGGCTTGGGCGCAACCTGTATCATGATCTCAGCCTGCGCGAGAACCTTGAGTTCTTTGGCAAGCTGTTTGGATTGGACGCGACCGAGCGAAAATCCCGTATCACCCGCTTAACCCGCGCGACCGGCCTTTACCCATTTCTTGACCGCCCGGCCGGTAAGTTGWCGGGCGGGATGAAACAAAAGGTGGGGCTTTGTGCCGCCCTGATCCATGATCCGGATTTTTTGCTGCTGGACGAACCCACTACGGGCGTTGACCCGCTATCGCGCCGCCAGTTCTGGGATCTGATCGCTTCCATTCGCGCCGATCGCCCGCAAATGAGCGTGCTGGTGTCCACCGCCTATATGCAGGAGGCGGCGTTGTTCGATCATCTGATCGCCATGAACKACGGGCAAATTTTGGCGCAGGCAAGCCCAACCGGGTTGATGGCACAAACCGGCACAGATACGGTCGAGGCCGCCTATGTCGCCCTGTTGGGGGGCGACGCCACACAGGAAGAAACCGGAAAACCGGCTGCCACGCCCTATGCCGCCATCCCCCTGCCCGAAGACGGCGAACCGGCCATTCGCGCCCGCAATCTGACCCGGCGCTTTGGCGATTTTGTGGCGGTCGACAGCGTCAGTTTTGACATTGCCAAGGGAGAGATTTTTGGCTTTCTCGGCTCCAATGGCTGCGGCAAGACCACCACGATGAAGATGCTGACGGGCCTGCTGCCCGCGTCCGAAGGCGAGGCGTGGATCTTTGGCCGCCCGGTGGATGCCCAGGATATCACGACCCGCAACCGGGTCGGGTTCATGTCGCAGTCCTTTTCGCTTTATGGCGAGTTGAGCGTGCGCGAAAATCTGGTGCTGCACGCGCGGCTGTTCCATCTGGGATCGGCAAAGACCAAACAGCGCTTGGATGAACTGGTGCCGCGTTTCGGGCTTGAGCCTTATCTGGACCAGCGCGCCTCAGAGTTGCCACTGGGGCTGCGCCAGCGCCTGTCATTGGCCGTGGCGGTGATCCATGAACCGGAGATCCTGATCCTGGACGAACCCACATCCGGCGTGGACCCGCAGGCACGCGATGCCTTCTGGGACCTCCTGCTGGAGTTGGCGCGACGTGACAGGGTGACAATTTTCATCTCGACCCATTTCATGGATGAAGGCCTGCGATGCGACCGTATTTCCCTGATGCACGCCGGCGAAGTTCTGGTTACGGATGAGCCGCGCAAGTTGATTGAAAACCGTGGCGCGCAGGATCTGGAAGAGGCGTTCATCGCCTATATCACGGACGTTCTGCCGCCAGAGGACACCAGTGACCTAGGGTTGCTGAACAGTCTCGACGATACCCGCGCCGATACCCCCGAAAGCGGTTTCAGCCTGCGCCGCCTGTTGGCCTTCACCTCGCGCGAGGCGATGCAGGTGCGGCGCGATCCGGTGCGGCTGGCATTTTCCTTTATCGGCAGCGCCATCCTGTTGCTGGTCATGTCATTTGGCATTTCGCAAGAGGTGCGCTCAATTCCCTATGCCGTTTTCGATCTGGACCAGACGCCCGAAAGCCGCGCCTATCTGTCGGGTTTTGGCGATACCGGTTGGTTCGAAAAACATCCCCCCATCAGCAGTGCAGATGAATTAGAACGGCGCATGGTCAGTGGCGAGTTGACACTGACGCTGCAAATACCACCCGATTTTGGTCGTAGTCTGCGGCGCGGGGAAACGGCACAGATTGCCGCGCGGATCGACGGCACCGACACCCAAAGGGCGGGCACGGTGGAAAGCTATGTCAGTGGTGCCCATGCCCATGTTCTGGCGCAAGGGTTTGGCGGCGCGCTGGCGCTGAACGTGATCGCGGTTCCGCGCAGCCCCGATGCCAAACCGCTTGCGCAACTGGTGCCGCGGTTCCGGTACAATCCGGCAATGGAAAGCCTGCCGGCCATTGGCCCGTCGATCCCGCCGCTTTTGCTGCTGCTGTTTCCGGCCATCCTGATGGCGGTCAGCGTGGCGCGGGAAAAGGAAATCGGCACGATTACCAATTTCTACGTCACCCCCACCAGCCGTTTTGAATTTCTGGTGGGCAAGCAACTGGTCTATATCGCCATCACCCTGCTGAATTTTGCCATCATGACGGCGCTGGTGGTGACGGTGCTGGGGGTACCCTTGCGGGGGGATCCGCTGGCGCTGGTGATTGGCGCGCTGCTCTATGCAGTGGCGGCCACGGGGTACGGGTTAATCGTGTCGACGCTGGCCAGCACGCAGGTAACGGCCGTTTTTGCCGCCGCCATCCTGTCGGTGATGCCCACCTTGCAGTTTTCCGGCATGATCACCCCGGTTTCATCGCTGGAAGGGGCGGCGCGGATCATGGGCACCCTGTGGCCGACCACATGGTACATGGGCATCAGTGTCGGTGTGTTCACCAAGGGTCTGGGGCTGGCGGACCTGTCAGGCCATATCGCCCGGCTGGCGCTGTTCGGCCCTATCCTGACCGGCATCGCGGTGCTGGCCTTGCGCAAGCAGGAGAAATGATCATGCGGCGGCTGGCAAATATCTTCTGGCTTTCGGGTAAAGAGCTGAAAAGCGTGCTGGGTGATCCGGTGATGGTCATCCTGATCATGTGGTCTTTTGTGTTTGCCGTGCTGCTTGAGGCCAGCGGCGCGGGCGATACCGTCTATAACGCCGCTATCGCAATTCTGGATGAAGACGGCTCTACCCTGACGCGCCATCTGGCCAGCGCCCTTGGGCCGCCGTGGTTTCAGGTGCCGGTAATGATCACGCCGGATCAGGTGGCACCGGAAATGGATTCGGGGCGGATCATGTTTGTGCTGGGCTTTCCGCCCAATTTTGAGGCCGATGTGATTGCTGGTCTTTCCCCTGTGGCCCAACTTGAGGTGGATGCCACCGCCGTATCGCAGGCCCAGTTGGGCACTGATTATGTCGCCAACATCCTTCAGGCCGAAACCCGTGCCTTTCTGTCGGGCAGCCCGTTGGGACCAGAGCCGCCGATCACGCTGGAATTGCGTCAGGCGTTCAATCCGAATGCCAATCCGGTGTGGTTTAAATCAGTGTCCTCGCTGTTGAACCAGCTATCACTGCTGACCATTGCCCTGACGGGTGCGGCCATGCTGCGCGAACGCGAGATGGGTACCATCGAACACCTGATGGTGATGCCGCTGACCCCGGTTGAAATTGCCCTGTCCAAGGTGGCGGCCAATGTCCTGGTGGTTTTGGTGGCTTTCACCGTGTCRCTCTTTTTTGTGGTGCAGGGGGTGCTGAGGGTGCCTGTGKCCGGGTCGATCCCGCTGTTGTTGTTTGGCACCGCCACCTATCTGGCGGCGGCGGCGGCGATTGGCATGTTGATGGGCACTCTGGCGCGCAGCATGGCGCAATTTGCCCTTCTGGTGATCATGATCATCATCCCGATCATTATGCTGTCCGGCGGCATGGGTGCCATCGAAAGYCAACCGGATCTGGTGCAGAAACTGACCAGCCTTCTGCCCTCGCGCCATTTCCTTGCCTTTGCCAAGGCCGTGGTGTTTCGCGGGGCGGGCATCAGCACGGTCTGGCCGCAGCTGGCCCTGATGGCGGGGTTGGGCGCTGCCTTTTTCGCCACCAGCCTTGCGCTGTTTCGCCGCTCGATGAGCCTGTAAGGATCAGGCATGGAACAACGGGCCGACGGTGTGCCGGATGATGCCAATGGGTGCGCGTTCAAGGATCAGACAGTCCAGTCCAAGTTCTTGGGCAAAGGCACTGCCGTTTTCYACCCCCATCACCAGAATGGCCGTGGCCATGGCATCGGCGGTCATGCAGTCGGCGGCAACCACGGTGACGCTGGCGATACCCGGCGGGGCAGGGCCACCCATGCGCCGATCCATCGTGTGGGAAAAGCGGGTTTGGCTGACATCGACCCAGTGGCGATAATCACCCGAGGTGGCAACCGCGCCATCCTGTAATTCCAGCATCGACAAGGGCGTTCGGGCGTCATAATCGGGCTTTTCAATCGCCACGCTCCAGGGGGAGCCGTCGGGTTGCAGACCTTTGGCGCGCAATTCGCCGTCCAGCGCGACAAGGGCCGAACCGATGGCGAAATCGTCGCAAATCTGCATCATCCGGTCCACGCCATAGCCTTTGGCGATGCCCGACAGGTCCAGCGCAAGCGGGGTCAGTTTGCGCGCGCGCTGGTTGGCTTGATCCAACTCCAGACCCTCGTGGGCGGGGCGGCGCTCGTGGCCCAGACTGGCGCGGATTGCATCGGTGTCCGGATCGTCGCCGCCAAACCCCCAGGCAGACACCAGATCACCCATCCCGATATCAAATGCCCCGTCCGAGGCCCGGCCAATCTCAAGCCCGCGGGCCAGCACCTGCATCAGGTCGGGCGGGATGTCCACCCAGTCCCCCACCGGCGCGCGGTTCAGGCGCATCAGGTCACTGTCGGGTTTCCACGTGGACATCTGCGCATCCACCTGCGCCACCGCTTTGCCAAGCGCGGTTTCCACGGCCACAGCATCAGTTCCCTCAGGCAGACCCAGATCGGCGCTCCAGCGGGTGCCCATAACGGCAGCCCCCAGTTTGACACGGGCCAGTTTGACGCCGCCCAGTTTGACGTGGCTCAGATCAATAGACATCTTCGACATACCTTCCTTCGGCTTTCAGGCGGATCGGGCACAGCCCACGCGGCAATAGTACATCTTGCAGCGCCTGCGTAACTCCGGCAGCCATGTCACGCCCACCACATACCAGAACCTGCGCGCCCTCTTCGATCAGCGCGGCGATTTTGGCGGCATCACGGCGCAGGATATCCTGCACATAGGCCTGCTCCTGGGTGCGCGAGCAGGCGATTGCAACGCTTTGCAACTGACCACCCTCCTGCCATTCCTGCAGTTCGTCGCCATAAAACAAGTCGGATGCCTCGTGGCGGATGCCGAAATACAGATGCATTGGCCGCTGTTTGGTGTTGGCACGCGCAAACCCCGCCAGTGGACCGATACCGGTGCCAGCCCCGATCAGGATCACTGGCTTTTTGGTTGCGGCGGGGCGGAAGTCGGGGTTGGCGCGAATAAAGCCGGTAATGGCATCGCCCACCTGCAAGTCAAGCAACTGCCCCGAGCACAACCCACGGGCATGTTTCTTGACGCAGATTTCGACAAACCCGTCGCGGGTGCCGCTGGCCAGAGAATAGAACCGCACGATATCTGATCCTTGCGGCAGAACCCCCAGCAGGTCGCCCGCTTCAAAGCGTTTCCAGCCACGGCCAAGCACGCGGGCCAGCAGGCTACTGCGCGGCAGAGCAAAGCGCAAGATAGCGGAAGGGGCCTGTACCTCTTGCCCATAATCGCGCCGTGAAATCAGCGTCAGTTCGCGGGTTTGCGGACGGGCGGGTTCATGCGCCAGTTCCAGATCATGCCCCAGTGCCTTGCCCAGCGCGACACCCCAGCGCGAGAAATCCTGCGGCGACTGGCGGTCCACTGTGTCCAGCGGGGTTACCTGCGCCCAGCCCTTTTCGCCAGCCTGTTCGACCACCTGTTTGGCAAAGGCGCAATAGGCGGGGAACTGGCGATCACCAAAGCCAAGCACGGCCAGACGGGCCTTGGGCGCGCCGTCCAGCGCGATCAGCTTGTCCAGAAACCCCTTGGCCGACGCAGGGGCCGCGCCGTCGCCATAGGTGGCGGCCAGCACGATGATCTGTCCGGCCTGCGCATATTTCGCCGGATCAAAGCGCGACATCGGTGCGGCGTGGACCGAATGGCCCTGCGCCATCAGCGCGGTTTGCAATGTGGCGGCAAAGCCCCAGGTGCTGCCCCCTTCCGAGCCGATCAGGATCACGGTATCGGCCTTGTGCGCGGCGACGCCTTTGGGCATCTTCGGGCGTGCCCTGCGCGCGCCCAGCCACAAAATTACCCCCGTCACCACCATCACCGGCACYCCCAGAACCATCAGGCCAAGGATCAACCCGAGCGCCCATGCGCCCTGACCGGTRTGCAGCATATAGATGAACTCGGATACCTGCTGCCAYGGRCCGGRGGYCTGCCASGCCAGCAWTTCRCCGGTGCCCTGATCCACATARCCTTCGCCGGCATYGGTGSYGATGGTGTAMACATCCGTGGGATCAYCGGCRTAGGGGAAYKTCAGGTCGCGCARCTGGCTGACGGGRATGGCSGCAAGGGCGGGCATMTGGGCCGGATTCARSCCCATCTGGCCGCTGACCTGATCGGGAAAGGCGGGGGTGYTGTTTTCCTCGGGCAGGATTTCRAAGGTRTTSAGCGACATGAACAATGCGGTTGCCGAGGCAAGGATCARCCCKRSSGCSCWKRMSCSSYSRMYKKYSNNNTGCAGCMKRYMKRYSAWCKSGCCACGGGTGCGGGCAAAGAACCGCCGCCACCCGCCCATGCGCCGCGCCACCAGAAACACGCCGGACATT
>NVTR01000034.1 GCA_002732955.1 Marinosulfonomonas sp. | reverse complement strand
TTTTCCCTTTTGTGACGCACTGTCATAAGCTACCCAAAATTCCGGGAACCGAACATATGCCACAAATCACAAAAACCGACGCGGAATGGCGCGAACAACTGTCTGAAATGGCCTACAAAGTTACCCGCAAACACGCCACTGAACGCGCCTTCTCCAATGACAACTTTCCCGCCACCCCGGGAATGTTTAACTGCGTTTGTTGTGGGGCAAAGCTGTTCAACGCGGACGCAAAATTTGACAGTGGCACTGGCTGGCCGTCGTTCTATCAGCCGGAAAATACAGAAAATATCGGCGAATCAGAAGATCGAAAATTTTTCGCCAAGCGCACCGAAGTCCATTGTTCTGCTTGCGCGGCCCATCTGGGCCACGTTTTTCCGGACGGCCCGAACCCGACCGGCCTGCGGTATTGCATAAACGGTGTCGCGTTGAAATTTGAACCTGAAGCTAGTTGAAAACACTGCCCCCGGCGCCACCTATATTGCCCAATAGCTGTCGAAGGAATGATACCCTGACCGTGCTTGTTTCTGTCACCCGACGGGATAACGTCACCACCTGCCCATCTTCCAGCCCAAATCTTTCAATATTGGCAACCCGGCCGGCACCATCAAAAGAGATCGCCAAGACCTGACGCTCAATTTCCTTTGGCGCCTGAAATCCAAAAAGGCGAAAGCGGCTTTCAACATAGTACCAGCCACTGTCTTCCAGAATTCCTGATGAAGTTGGATTGCCAATAACGCTGGCGACGGTTTCGCGGGTATCTGCCCCGACGATTATGTTTGCAAGTTCATCATCTTTCGGAACGTAGCCATGATTGCGGTATTGCGCCGCACAGGATGACACTGCCAAAATCGCAGTCAGTGCGACCAATGTCCTGATACCCACTGCCAACTTGCCCATTCAGCCCCCTTGCCATATGGCTTTTCGCCTTCTATCCGGCTTACAGAATGAAAACCAACTGTTCAAGAAGACTTACAGATGAACGATACTGAAAACACGCGGCCGTGGTCCCAACCACTGATTGTGGCTGATCTGCCCACAAGGCGGGCAAAAAGCTTCTCGGTGAAACCGGGGGATGCGCTGCTTAAAACCATTGCAGAGCACCTGGGGTTGCGGGGCCTGCGAAAATTGCGTTTTGAAGGCGAGATCACGCCAGACGGCCAAACAGGCTGGCTGCTAAATGCGAAACTGGGCGCTACAATTCTGCAAGACTGCGTGATTTCGCTTGAACGGGTCACAACCCGCATCGACGAAGATATTAGTCGCCAATATGTCGCTAAATTGCCCGAAGTTGAGGAAGGCAGCGAATTTGAAATACCCGGCGGCGAACCAGTTGAACAATTACAGGGTGTCATAGATCCGGGCGAAGTTATGGTTGAGGCCCTGACGTTATCCGTTCCGGAGTTCCCCAGAGCAGAAGGCGCAGCCCTTGCAGAAACCAATTTTACCAAACCTGGAATAACACCGATGGATGATGCCGAAGCGCGGCCATTTTCAGGCCTGAAAGCCTTGCAGAAAAAACTGGAAAACGGCAGCGACTAAAGCGTTGTAAAAAAGCCTTGCGCGTGGCTGGAATAGCAGTATGTTCCCGGCCTCTTTACAAGATCGTTGGACACGGGCGCGCCAGTCGCGTAAGTACCCGCGAAAGACTTAGAAACAACCGGGGCCATGCCCCACCATATAAGGTTCGAGACATGGCTGTCCCAAAGAGTAAAATTACCCGATCCAAAGGTGGCATGCGCCGCGCCCACCAGGCGTTGACTGCTGCAAACCCTGCGGAATGTCCAAATTGTGGTGAGCTGAAACGCCCCCACCACGTATGTCCGTCCTGCGGCCATTATGCAGAACGTGAAGTTGTCGCGATTGCGAACGAAATCGACTTCGACGACGAAGACGCGGCTTAGGCCTAGTCTTGGGGCATGGCGGTAGCAGAAAAACCTAATCCCGGGGGTGCCCCTCGCACTATCATTTCGGTTGACGCCATGGGCGGCGATCGTGGACCGGCGGCTGTTGTCGCCGGTATTGCCATTTCTGCCGCCAAAAACCCGGATATTGGGTTCATCCTTCACGGCCCCAAAGCGGAACTAACCAGCCTTGTGGAAAAGCGCCGTGAACTGGCCGGGCGTTGTGAAGTTCGCAACGCCGACGAAGTCGTCACCATGGATGCCAAACCAAGCCATGTGATGCGTAATGGCAAAAACACGTCGATGTGGTCCACGATCGAGGCCGTTAAGAATGGCGATGCCGCTGTCGCGGTTTCCTGTGGCAATACCGGCGCCTTGATGGCGATCTCAATTATCAGATTGCGAAAAATGCCGGGTGTTAAGCGCCCGGCTATTGCCTGCCTCTGGCCATCGCGTAACAAAGGCGGCTTCAACATCATGCTGGATGTTGGCGCCGATGTCCGCGCTGATGAAACTGATTTGCTGCAATATGCAATGATGGGGGCGTCTTATGCCCGCAACGGATTGGGCCTGCCCTGCCCCCGTGTTGGATTGTTGAATGTCGGAACCGAAGAAACCAAGGGCCGCCCGGAATTAAAAGAAGCCCATGAACTGATGACCGAACAGGCCGATGCAGGGGCTTTTGAGTATCTTGGGTTTGTTGAGGGGGGGNATATTCCCTCAGACAAAGTCGATGTCATCGTGACGGACGGGTTTACCGGCAATGTCGCGCTGAAAACCGGCGAAGGTACCGCCGGCCTGATCAGCGAATTCCTGCGCCAGGCRTTCAAGGCCACGCCGTTTGCAAGGATTGCGGCGCTGCTGGCACTGACCTCACTTAAACGCCTATCCAGACGGATCGACCCGCGCCGGGTCAATGGCGGGGTTTTTTTGGGGCTGAATGGCACGGTGATTAAATCCCACGGCTCTGCTGACGCCACCGGGGTGGCCGCCGCAGTKCAATTGGCGATCCAGTTGGCGGAAACCGGCTTTAATGAACGGCTGGCCGCACGGGTTGCATCCGCGGCCCTGCCGCATAAAACTGATGCAGCGCACAGTGACGAAAATAGCAATAATGGTGCAGAAGAATGACGATACGAGCAGCGGTACAAGGGGTTGGGCATTACTTACCGGAAAGGGTCGTCGAAAACGAAGAATTCTCTAAAACCCTYGATACTTCGGATGAGTGGATACGCAGCCGCACCGGCATATCGCGGCGACATTTCGCGGCGGATGGTCAGACCACATCTGATCTGGCGACACGGGCTGCAAAAGCCGCGTTAACTGACGCTGGAATTAGCGTCGAAGACATCGACGCGATCATTCTGGCAACCTCCACTTCTGACCTGACATTCCCGTCCACCGCGACAATAGTGCAAAGTAACCTCGGCATGAAACACGGGTTCGCTTACGACGTGCAGGCGGTATGCGCCGGTTTTGTCTTTGCGCTCGCTAACGCCAACGCGATGATCTTGTCCGGCCAGGCCAAACGCATTCTGGTGATCGGCGCTGAAACATTCTCGCGCATYCTSGATTTCACYGATCGCGCGACCTGCGTGTTGTTCGGTGATGGCGCTGGTGCTGTGGTTCTGGAAGCCGTAACCGGGGGCGGTACATCGGATGATAAGGGYATCYTGTCGGTAGACCTGCACTCAGACGGGACGCACCGGGATTTGCTGTATGTGGATGGTGGCGTATCCACCACCGGAACCGCAGGCGTGTTGAAAATGCAGGGGCCGGAGCTGTTCAAACACGCAGTGACCAAACTGGCAGAAACCGCCCGCGCTTCATTGGCGCTAGCGGGGCTAAATGACGATGATCTTGACTGGATTGTGCCCCATCAGGCCAATGTTCGCATCATCGCCGGAACCGCCAAAAARCTGGGTGTGCCAATGGATCGGGTTATCCTGACACTTGCAGATCAGGGCAATACTTCTGCCGCATCGATTCCTTTGGCGCTTTCTATCGGCAAGTCCGAAGGCAAGTTTAAGCCCGGTGATTTGCTGCTATTAGAGGCAATAGGCGGAGGTTTAGCATGGGGATCAGTGGTTTTACGCTGGTAAGCGGTTAAAACCACCCTTTAACCCCGTTACCCAAGGCATTGATATTGACTCGGAATTCGCCATCGCCCTATGCTGCCTAAAGCTGAACAGGGGGATGGAATGAGCGAGAGTACTTTGACCAGAATGGATTTGTCCGAAGCGGTGTTCCGCGAAGTCGGTCTTTCACGTAATGAATCTGCCCAGCTTGTTGAGAATGTGCTGGCCCATGTGTCTGATGCGCTGGTGAAAGGTGAGTCTGTAAAAATCTCATCTTTTGGGACATTTAAAGTCCGTGACAAAGCAGCCCGAGTAGGTAGAAATCCGAAAACCGGGGAAGAGGTTCCGATCTCTCCACGACGTGTTCTTACGTTCCGTCCTTCCCACCTTATGAAAGACCGCGTTGCGGCAGGGAACAAAGGGTAAAGTACCTTTGAAGGACAATAATGGATAAATCTCCAGACGCATTCAGAACAATATCTGAAGTCGCCAGTTGGCTTGATACCCCGACCCATGTACTGCGGTTCTGGGAAAGCCGGTTTACCCAGGTGAAGCCGGTTAAACGCGCCGGCGGGCGSCGTTATTACCGACCGCGTGACATGGAACTGCTTGGCGGTATCAAAGTTCTGTTGCACAGCGATGGCATGACCATTCGTGGTGTGCAAAAGTTGCTACGCGAAGAAGGTGTAAAACATGTTGCCGCCATGTCACCACCGATTGATGTGACCAACGTCATTGATATGGAAATTGGCGATGCACCAATTGAACTGGACGCAATTGCTGAAGAAYCCACCAATGTATTGCCGCTGAACACTGACRAAATCCAAACCAAGAAAAARCAGCGGGCAAAGRWTGCAGCTGAAGCAAAAACAACCAAGCTACCTGAAACGGGTCCTCGTGGTGATGTCCCTGTTGAATCAGAAAAGCCCGCTGAAAAATATCAGTCTTACATGGCCGCAAAAATGCAAGCAGGCGGCAAAAAACCAGTACCGGTTCTTGAAATTGATGTTCCGGATGACCCTGTTGAAACCGATGAAGCCCCTGCCCTGGGAATTTTAGGTGTTGCCGCCGCCCTGCGTCGCGCTGCCAGCTCCGAACCCGCAAGAAAAACCTCACCCGAAGTGTTTGGAGAGCTTTACAACCGGCTTAGTAACTTGCGTGATCGCATGGATAGCTCGAATAATGCCGATCAGACGGACTGAACCCGGACCGGATGATCATTCCCGCTTGCCCCCGCGCGCAAAAGCAGTATTTAGAGCCCGGTGTCGGGCTATGGCGCAGCCTGGTAGCGCGTCCGTCTGGGGGACGGAAGGTCGCAGGTTCGAGTCCTGCTAGCCCGACCAACACCACATCACGCCCCTGTCGATCCGGCATCGGGCGTGTTTGCGTCTTAGGGGGACAAGTGTGAACACCAGCGGCGTACTTCCGGATCACGGCATCAGGGAATTGATCAAAACCGGGGTGATATCGGCTGACAGCACTATCCTGCCGGAACAAATTCAACCTGCATCGCTCGATCTACGTCTTGGAACTAAGGCTTACCGGGTTCGGGCCTCATTCCTGAGCGGACGTAACCGGACGGTGGCCGAGCGCCTGATCGATTTCAAAATGCACGAAATTGACCTGACCGGCAGTGCGGTACTGGAAAAGGGTTGCGTGTACCTTGTTCCGTTGATCGAGCGGCTGAACCTGCCTATGGGCATGACCGCTGCCGCAAGTGCAAAATCCTCAATCGGGCGACTTGATCTGCTGACCCGGATCATAACTGACCGCGGAGTAGAGTTTGACCGCGTACCTGAGGGTTATGATGGTCCGCTCTATGTCGAAATATGTCCAAGTTCGTTTTCCGTGGTTGCTAAAACCGGGCAGATGCTGAACCAGATCATCTTTCGGCTTGGCAAAACCCAGATCAATGACGATGATTTGCGCGCACTGCACGCCGAAAGCCCGATTGTGGACGGTGATGCGCATATCTCAGACGGGCTCGGGTTTTCAGTCGATTTGCGCCCACAAACTGGCAATTTGGTCGGCTATCGCGCCAAACCCCATGCCGGAGTGATTGACCTGTCTAGACTTGCTTATTATGACCCGGCAGAATTTTGGGAAGAAGTGCACACTGAAAAAGGTTGGATCATCCTTGATCCCGGTGCGTTCTATATTCTGGTGAGCCGCGAAGCAATTACCATCCCGCCCCACGTAGCCGCCGAAATGGCCCCCTACCTGACAATGGTAGGCGAGTTCCGGGTGCACTACGCCGGATTTTTTGACCCGGGATTTGGCCATAGTACCGCCGGTGGTTCGGGTTCACGAGGCGTGCTGGAAGTTCGCTGCCACGAGGCTCCATTTGTGTTGGAACATGCCCAGATTGTCGGACGGCTGGTCTATGAGCGTATGCAATCGATACCCGAGGCGCTTTATGGCGCCGGAATAAAGTCCAACTATCAGGGGCAGGGTTTGAAACTGTCCAAACACTTCAAAGCCGAAGAAAATTGAGCGCCTCTCGGCGCATTTCTATAAGCCCTTCGGGCGAATTCCGCTCCGCTTGGGAAGTATTTACGAAAAGAAGAAGGCCAGATGGGCGAAAGTGATGTGATGGAAACAACCGCACCCGCCCCTGACATCGCGCAGATATTTCGGATTTTTCTGAAAATTGGCCTGTTGTCCTTTGGTGGTCCTGCCGCACAGATTTCATTGATGCACCGTGAGTTGGTCGAAGATCACAGGTGGCTTAGTGAACGCCAGTTCCTGAACGCGCTCAGTTTTTGCATGCTTTTGCCGGGACCCGAGGCGATGCAACTGGCAACCTACGCCGGCTGGCGGTTACATGGCACGCTTGGCGGCCTGATTGCCGGGTTATTGTTCGTCATCCCCGGCGCGTTGGTGATCTTCGCTCTGGCGACGATTTACGCGTTGTTTGGTGACGTTCCACTGCTGGCCACTTTGTTCCTTGGGGTCAAGGCGGCTGTGTTGATCATCGTGCTGGAGGCATTGCTACGTGTCTCAAGACGTGCGCTGACGGGGTTTGCGCACTGGATCATTGCAGCACTGTCTTTTGTTGGGATATTTTTCCTGTCATTGCCGTTTCCSCTRATYATTTTGCTGGCGGCGRTTTACGGGTTTTTCTTCGATGGCCAGCCCAAAGATCAGAATATACCTGCGCAAGTCATCGAAACTTCACCGCGCCAAACCGCCGTTACCATTGCCAGCGGGCTGGTTATCTGGCTGCTGCCGATCGCGCTGGTGGCCGGCATGATGGATGCAGAAATTCTTGCGACACTCGGGGTKTTCTTTTCAAAGCTGGCGGTGGTTACGTTCGGAGGTGCTTACGCCGTTCTGGCGTATATGGCACAGGATGTGGTTACCGGGTTTGGCTGGCTGAGTGCGGGCGAAATGATGGATGGGCTGGGGTTGGCGGAAACAACGCCGGGGCCGCTGATACTGGTCACACAGTTCGTTGGCTTTCTTGCGGGGTTTCGCGAAGGTGGWCTGGGGCTGGCGATGGCGGCGGCATCAATCACRCTTTGGGCGACATTTGCGCCGTGTTTCCTGTGGATATTCACCGGTGCGCCCTACATTGAATGGATTTCTGCCCAGCCCCGGTTAAGCGGCGCGTTAAGAGCGATTACGGCGGCCGTTGTCGGCGTTATTGCCAACCTGTCGATCTGGTTCGGCCTGCATGTATTTTTCAACGACGTCAGCCGCGAAACCTTCGGGATACTTACGCTTTGGACACCCGATCTGGCGTCGCTGAACTGGCACGTTGTGCTGTTAGCAGCGGTGTGTGGCTTCTTGTTGTTGCGCTTGCACATGGGGCTGGGCCGGGTATTGGCAATATCTGCTGCCCTTGGTTGGGTACTGGTCTCGGTTACCTAAAACCGCCCTAATCGGCGCGCAAGTTTCGCCATCTTTTTTGCCTTTTTCCCGGTTTGCTTTGCGTCTCGCGCTTGCTGGCGATCCTCTGGGGTCGGTTTTTCGTCACCATCGCGTCGTCGGCTGGCATAATTGATACTGGCGTCAATCCCGCGGTTCATAATCTTTCGCATGAACAGGCGTACAAACATGTTCACCAATTGGTTCATATTCATTTAGTAGCCCTCCTATGGTCTATTCATCTTCAAACATATCAACCTGATCTTCTTCATCTTCGGTTTCGTCGTCATCACCCAAAGCCATTTCCCCCGGAGCGGGGCGATTTTCAAGCAGGCCTGCGGCGCGCAGTTCTTTCAGCCCCGGCAGATCGCGGGCATTTTCCAGTGCGAAGTGATCAAGGAAACCTTGCGTTACCACAAATGTAACCGGGCGCCCCGGCGTCATCCGGCGCCGCCCAAAGCGGATCCATTCCAGTTCCAACAGTTGATCAACCGTGCCCCTGCTGACAGAGACGCCGCGGATTTCTTCAATCTCAGCGCGTGTAACTGGTTGATGGTAAGCGATAATCGCCAGCGTTTCGACTGCSGCACGCGAAAGCTTWCGCACCTCGASGGTTTCCTTTTGCATCAGGAACCCCAGATCAGCTGCGGTACGGATGGCCCATGCGTCACCAACTTTTGCTACTTGTACCCCGCGCCCCTGATAGCGGGTTTGCAGTTCAACCAATGCCTCTGCCGCATCCGCACCATGGGGCATACGCCCGTTCAGTTCRGCTACGGTTATTGGCTCGGCAGTGGCAAACAGGATGGCTTCGACCATGCGCACCTGCTCGCCCTTTTCCGGGGCCTCGAAAAGGCTCTCTTCAATTTCCTCGGGCATCATTCTTCTTTCGTATTTCAATCGGCGCAAAGCTTTCACCTTGCCGCAATTCAATCGATCCGGCTTTCACCAATTCCAATGTAGCTGCGAAAGTCGCCGCTGTGGCCGAGCGGCGCATTTTGGGGTCACTTTCCCAACCTTCCGGCAGGTAGCTGACCAGATCAGTCCAGTCCCCGGCRTAWCCRATCAACCCGCGCATTCGCTCCAGCGCYGYCTCCATGGTCATCACYTTWTCRCGGTCCATGGTGTADGGGCGRAATTCATCCTTGGTGCGAATACGGGCATAGGCYTGCATCAGGTCCARCARGGTYGCRGTRTGGGTGATSCGRCGCACCCGTGACACGCTTTCAGGGATGCCGCGCACAAAGAAATCACGCCCCTTCTGGTCGCGCGCCATGATTTTTGCAGCCGCCTCGCGCATTGCGTGCAGGCGTTCCAGCTGAAACGCCAGATGCGCGGCCAGTTCGGCCCCTGACGGCCCTTCGTCGGCGGGGTCTGGCGGCAGTAACAGGCGAGACTTCAGAAAGGCAAGCCAGGCGGCCATCACCAGATAATCTGCGGCCAGTTCAATACGCAGCGTTTTGGCTTTTTCGACGAAGCCAAGATATTGCTGGGCGAGTTGCAGAATGCTGATCTTGCGCAGGTCTACTTTTTGGGTGCGCGACAGCATCAAAAGCAGATCAAGCGGCCCCTCAAAGCCGTCGACATCGACGATCAGGGCCTCTGCTGCAAGCCGTTCATCCAGCGGGACCACGTTCAGCTCGAATGCGTCGTCAGACATAGGGGCTACCCCGCATTATTGCTTCCAGCTCTGCTTCAGCTGCGGGTATATCAAAMGGCAAGGCTTCAACGCACGATTTTAGCGCGTTGTCGGCGCGGTTTTGGGAAACATCGGACATCTGACCGGCAACACCGACAACCCGYTGCATTTCGGCCAAATCACCGTTGCAGTGCAGGATCATATCGCAACCCGCATCGATCGATTTGAGACAGCGGTCTTCCAGCAGTCCGCCCAATGCTTGCATCGAAATATCGTCGGTCATCAGCAGGCCTGAAAATCCTATTTTCTCGCGGATCATGGCTATGATCTTTGGCGACTGGGTCGCGGGTAATTCATCCAGATCGCTGTACACAATATGCGCCGTCATTGCCAATGGCAGGTCTGCCAATGCCTTGAAAACAGCAAAATCAGTGTTCTGTAATTCCTGCGCGCTCGCGTTCACCCGGGGTAAATCCAGATGGCTATCCACCATTGCCCTGCCGTGTCCCGGCAAGTGTTTGACCACCGGCAAAACACCGCCGCTAATCAACCCGTTGGCTACAACGCGCGATAYTTCTACGACACTGTCCAATTCGCTGCCATAACACCGGTTTGCCARTACCGGGTGAGTCCGGGCGGTTAGAATATCACCCAAAGGTGCACAATTGGCGTCAATTCCCACGGCTTTCAGTTCTTCGGCGATCAGACGGTAGCGCAGCCACATTGAGCGCGCTGCATTTTCACCTGCCTTTTCAATTTGATCCAGGGCAGGCATCCATTCGCGCCAGTGTGGTGCGCGCATTCTTTGGACACGTCCACCTTCCTGATCAATCAGAATGGGGGCATCCCGACCTATACAGGCGCGAAGATCACGGGTCAGTCGGCGAAGCTGTTCAGGGTTCTCGACATTCCGGGCGAACAGAATAAARCCCCATGGCTCGGCTTCWTTGAAAAAATCCGCCTCTTCAGCCCTGAGACGCGGGCCCRCRCATCCGAAAATATACGCGCCCTGCCCCATTTACCGGGTGACGACTGGAATGCAGT
Organism: Marinosulfonomonas sp.; assembly: GCA_002732955.1. Taxonomy (GTDB): domain Bacteria; phylum Pseudomonadota; class Alphaproteobacteria; order Rhodobacterales; family Rhodobacteraceae; genus NVTR01. The sequence goes on along the minus strand of NVTR01000034.1, from coordinate 23,232 downwards.
TTGCCTGTTCAGCCAGCAATGCCGAACAGAACCGACGGGCRTCKGACAGATCGTCAAATCCATGGGCACGCAGACGATAGAAAACCTTGCCACCCGACTGGGCCTTTTGAATAACCCGGGATTTATCGACCATGAATTCTTCGAACCGGGCCGATATTTTCAGCCATTSGCTTTCGGCGATCTCTACGGATTCAAAAGCACCCAGCTGGGCTAARCGGGTACCAACCGGAATTGTATCCGGATCAACCGTCGAAACATCTGATATTCCCGACAGTACTTCTGGTGCGACCTGTAACGACGCTAACTGCACGCCCTCTGGCAAGGCAGGACGTAAAGTTGGCCGAAGTGAGCGTGAAACACCTGCAATTGTAGCCGCAATAGTATCTGGCCCCCCTTGCGGCTTGATCGCAGGAACCGTGATTTCCGAACTGGCTTCTTGCAACGCCGCTGCAATCATTGTGGCTTGATCGGCCGCAGGCAATTCTTCTTCTTCTGCCGAATTTGTCAGCGACTGAACGTCAGCGACCACTTCCGGCGCWRMAWYCRSWTCWRTTTCAACYGGYGCMACRRCRCTTTCTTSWACCTGYAGSGCCTGCAAWWCSCCGGCTGTCTGATCTTCYGGTGTCAAAACCGTTGGYTTAGGGGCCAGTACCAAGCGATCCGCCGGGGCCTCWGCCTCACCTACGGCTGCAATATTGTTCACGGCCAGCCCCTGATAATCTACCGATGTTCCACCGGGGTCCGCCGGGGCGACACGCATCGGCCCTTCCAGCGCACGCACCACCGGAACCCCGGAAACGTCGCGCACCATCAATTGGTATCCCCAGTAAACCAGCCCCGAGATCAGCGCCACAGACACCAGCGCCCCCAGCCAGTTCATCATGCCTGTCACGTTGATACCGCTTAGGGGRGGAACCCCATCCACGGCTTCGCCATACTCTATATCCGCCATTTTGCCTCACTGCCCGCGCCGCGAAGTTTTCGCGCACGGCTTACCTTGCCTATGCCTCCTCCGGTTATTTTCGACGTTTGCGCTTGTTATTCAGCGCATTTCCGTCGCCGGAGTTACCCCCAGAATACCAAGACCTGAGGAAATAACAACGGCTACCGCCCTTGGCAGGGCAATTTTCGCCGCCGAGGCCGCCGGATCRYCGTCYTGMAGGAARCGAAGCTCGGGYTTKGCRTTKCCCCGGTTCCAGAGTGCGTGGAATTCTGAGGCCAGRTCATAGAGATAAAAYGCGATCCTGTGCGGYTCATAGCCCTTCGYTGCAATTTCAACCAAACGCGGCCATTCGGCCAGTTTTTTGGCCACAGCGAATTCGGCTTCATCTTCCATATGCGCGGTGTCCGTTAGTGTCACACCGGCTTCCTTGGCCTTGCGCAATACTGAAGAAACCCGTGCATGGGCGTATTGCACATAAAACACCGGGTTGTCCTTGGACTGGTCCTGTACCTTGTCAAAATCAAAATCCAGTGGCGCGTCGTTTTTACGGGTCAGCATCACGAACCGCACCACGTCCGGGCCGACCAGATCGACCACTTCACGCAGGGTCACAAACGTCCCTGCCCGCTTAGACATCTTRAAWGGYGCGCCATCTTTATACAGTCGCACCAGTTGCGTCAGCTTGACATCCAGCCCCACTTTGCCATCGGACAACGCCGACACAACGGCCTTTAATCGCTTTTCATAGCCACCATGATCAGCACCAAAAACGTCGATCAAATGGTCAAAGCCCCGGTCCAGCTTGTCATAGTGATACGCAATATCCGGCGCGAAATACGTCCACGACCCATCCGATTTCTTCACCGGGCGATCCACGTCATCGCCATGCGCGGTTGAACGGAACAGCGTTTGTTCGCGCGCCTCCCAGTCATCCGGCAACTTGCCCTTTGGTGGGTCCAGTTTACCCTCGTAAATCAGCCCCTTGGCATCAAGTGCCTCGATCGCCGCCTCAATCCGTCCGGTGCCGTATAGCGACTTTTCGCTGTAAAACAGGTCCATCTCAACGCCCAAAGCCGCGAGATCAGCGCGGATCAGTTCCATCATYKWMTCKGTYGAAAACTCGCGCACATCTGCCAGCCACTGCTCCTCCGGCGCGTCAATCAGRCTGTCACCATATTTGGCTTTCAGCGCCTCACCGACCGGGACCAGATAATCGCCGGGGTATAAGCCTTCGGCAATTTCCGGGCTAAGCCCGCAAGCCTCGCGGTAGCGTTCAAAGACCGAGCGCGCCAACACATCGACCTGCGCACCACCATCGTTGATGTAATATTCCCGCGTCACATCGTGCCCGGCGAAATCAAGCAATGCCGCCAGCGCGTCACCAAAAACAGCGCCCCGCGTATGACCCACATGCAGTGGCCCCGTGGGGTTGGCAGATACAAATTCAACGTTGACCTTTTTTCCAGCCCCGAGGCCAGAGCGCCCATAGGAACTCCCTGCCGCCAGAACAGCGCCAACAACGCCCTGCCAAATCTCACTTGCCAGTCGAAGGTTCAAAAAACCCGGCCCGGCAACTTCAACACTGGCAATACGGTCGTCGCCGCGCAGCTTTTCCGCCAGAACATCGGCAATATCGCGTGGTTTCATGCCCGCTGGCCTGGCCAAAACCATCGCCGCATTAGTCGCCATGTCGCCGTGGCTGCTATCACGCGGCGGCTCGACACTTAYAYTGGAAAAATCCAGACTAGCTGSYAAATCGCCGTTCGCCACCATGGCTTCAAGGCTGTCAATCACCAGCAYACGAATATCAGCRAATAAGTTCATAATGTCGGTCCCAATTGGTCTCGCGCGGGTGTATCACGCCCCCGGTCAGGGTCAACGCTACCCACCCCTTCTTCTTTTCATAAATATTTCCGCCGGAGGCATCCGAACGCCCGACAGGGCGTGAGTAAAGGTAATGGCGCCGCAAGGCGCCTCTGTTGGATCACTTACCCAGCAAGCGCACGTGTTCTTGCAAGGCAAATCGGTCTGTCATCCCGGCTACATAATCCAGTACAATCCGCGCCAGGACAGTTTCATCGGARGCYASCTCKACATCTGCCCGCCAAGTCTGCGGCAACAATTCCGGGCGCGCCATATATAAGGGAAACAACTCTTCAATAACCTTGGTCACCCGCGCGCGTTCCACCATCACACTTGGCGCGCGGTACATRCGTTCAAACAGAAAACCTTTTATCGCYTTGATYTCCATAAAYARYTTTTTAGAAAACCGGATCATTGGCTTGCCCAACCCCCGAATATCCTCAACCGATTTYGGATCAGCYGCYGCCAGCCGCGTGCGCGCTATTGCAATCACATCCTCAACCATCACCCCAAACACCCGGCGTAATGCTTCATGGCGTCGTCGCATTGGGTCCAGGTCGGGATAGAGCCGGTCCACTTCTTCAAAAGCTGGACCGGTAAGCGGCAGTTCCATCAGATCGGCCTCGTTAAATAGTCCGGCGCGCAGGCCATCATGTAAATCATGGTGGTTATAGGCGACATCATCGGAAAATGCGGCCACCTGAGCCTCGGCACTGGCATAGCCATCCAGTTCGAGGTCATAGATTTGATTAAAATCTTTCAATGCGTAAGGAATTTCCCCAACCACTGGTCCATTATGTTTGGCAATGCCTTCCAAAGTCTCCCATGTCAGGTTCAGCCCGTCAAAATCCGCGTAGTGCCTTTCCAGCTTCGTCAGAATACGGATCGCCTGTGCATTRTGATCAAAGCCCCCGTAAGGCGCCATCAAGACCGCCAGCGCGTCTTCCCCGGTATGACCAAACGGCGGATGGCCGAGATCRTGGGCCAGTGCGACCGCTTCTGCCAGCTCGCCATTCAGCCCCAAAGCCCCGGCAACTGTGCGCGCCACCTGCGCCACTTCAATCGTGTGGGTCAGCCTTGTGCGGTAATAATCACCCTCATGTTCAACAAAAACCTGGGTTTTGTGTTTCAAGCGCCGGAATGCGCTGGAATGGATGATCCGGTCACGGTCGCGCTGAAACGGCGAGCGGAACGTGCTTATAACCTCTTTAAACTGTCTTCCCCGGCTTTTATCCGGGTCGCACGCATATGTTTTCAACATTTTTCTAACCAACCTTGCCGCACTGTCCCACGCTGCTTATATTGAATCCGTAAAGAAACGGAAATGCCAGAGTACACACCATGGACCTGACCCTGCCCCCGAAAGTAACTGAGCGCGCATTCGCGCGCCTGGCTGAGATCAATGCCAACGCGGATGAGAACAAAGCCCTGCGCATCGCGGTAGAGGGCGGCGGTTGCTCTGGCTTTCAGTACGACATCAAGCTGGATGATCCGGCTGCGGGTGATGTAATTCTTGAGGGCGAAGGCCAAAAAGTAGTGATCGACGATGTATCATTGCCGTTTTTGTCGAACGCGGTGATTGATTACACTCAGGAAATCATCGGCGCACGTTTCGTAATTGAAAACCCAAACGCCACCAGTTCCTGCGGCTGTGGCACATCTTTTTCGATGTAGACTGGTTGAGCGCCTGACGGCGCATTTTCTTTAGCCCTTCGGGCGATTTCCGCTTCGCTCGGAGGATATTTTGACTGAAAAGAATTTGATATTCTCAGGTTCAAACACGACCCGCAATCCGGTTGTAGCCAGTTAAATGGATTATACGACCATTATAGTTGGTGCCGGCGCGGCGGGGTTACATTGTGCGGCGCAGGCCTTGGCTGGTGGGTCTGTTCTGGTCATCGATCACGCCAAGAACCCCGGTGAAAAAATCCGCATTTCAGGTGGCGGGCGTTGTAATKTCACCAATATTTACACCGGGCCGGAAAATTTTCTGTCGCATAACCCGCATTTTGCAAAGTCGGCACTGGCCCGATATTCAGCGAATGATTTCATTGATTTAGTGGGGCGCCACGGCATTGCATATCACGAAAAAACCCTTGGCCAGTTGTTCTGTGACGRTTCGKCSAGRGAAATCATTCAAATGCTGTTGTCAGAGGCGAACRSCGCGGATTTGTGCCCGAACACCAGCGTGAAAACTATTGTCAAAACCGATACAGGGTTCACCCTGTCGCTAAACGACAACAGAACSCTTAATTGCCTGAACCTGGTTGTCGCCACCGGCGGTAAGTCGATACCAAAAATGGGCGCAAGCGGATTTGGGTATCAGATCGCACATCAATTCAATATCCCAGTGACTGACACCCGCGCCGGGTTGGTTCCTTTTATATTTGGCGAAAGCGATCTGGCCTTGATCAAACCTCTGTCAGGAGTATCGCAAAAGGCGCGTGTCACTTGCAACCAGACCAGTTTTGACGAGGCGCTTTTATACACACATCGTGGAATTTCGGGCCCGGCAATTTTGCAAATRTCCAACTACTGGCGCGAGAAAGATCAGATTAATATCAATCTGTTACCTGATCAGGACGTCTTTGRGRGWTTACRTCAGAAGCGCCGTGAAAATGGCCGGCGCAGCGTTTCGAATGTTTTGGGGGATCTCCTGCCCAATCGACTTGCCGCAGCGTTGGCGCACCATTGGGGACTKTCAGGAAATATCGCCGACCAGTCGGACAAGTCCCTAAATCAATTGGCTGACAGGCTACAAAACTGGCAATTAACCCCGGCCGGAACGGAAGGGTATCGCACCGCCGAAGTAACCCTTGGTGGTGTTGATACAGATGCTCTGAGCGCCAGAACCATGGAATGTAAAACTGTCCCTGGCCTTTATTTCATTGGCGAAGTTGTTGACGTTACCGGCTGGCTGGGGGGCTATAATTTTCAATGGGCCTGGTCATCAGCTTGGGCGGCAGGGACCGCGATTGCGAACGGTAACTGATATTGCACTYGGCGGGCGTGCCGGATTAGACAGGGGGTAAATTGGGGGCGCATATGAAAATTGCCACGTATAATATCAACGGAATCAAGGCGCGTTTGGCGGCTGTTACGGCCTGGCTGGAAGAGGCAAAACCGGATGTTGTTTTGCTTCAGGAAATCAAATCGGTTGACGAAAATTTCCCCCGCGAACATTTCGAAGACCTGGGCTACAACGTCGAAACCCATGGACAAAAATCGTTCAACGGGGTGGCGATATTGTCAAAATTACCACTTGAAGATGTGACACGGGGGCTACCCGGTGGCGACGAGGATGAGCAGGCGCGCTGGATAGAAGCGACGGTGATTGGTGACAARGCCGTGCGGGTTTGTGGGCTGTATCTGCCAAATGGCAACCCGGTTCCGGGGCCAAAATATGAGTATAARCTGGCCTGGATGGAGCGGATGTTTGCCCGCKCTAAGGAGTTATTAGYAGATGAAGAACCAGCGCTAATGGCAGGGGATTACAACATAATACCGCAAGACATTGACGCCGCACACCCGGAAAACTGGATTGAGGATGCTCTGGCCAGACCGCAAAGCCGCACTGCCTACCGTCGCATCCTGAACCTTGGATTTACCGAAGCGTTTCGCGCCCGAAATAATGCGCCAGAACAGTATAGYTTCTGGGATTTTCAACGGGGTGCMTGGCAACGYAATGATGGTATCAGGATTGATCATTTTCTTCTGACACCACAATGTGCGGACCTGCTGAAAGGCTGTCAGATTGACGCCCATATCCGGGGCCACGAAAAACCGTCGGATCATGTGCCGGTTTGGGTGGAACTGGACGCTTGATCGCAGATCAGGACGACATACCGGTTCCTACTCCGCTGCGACCTTACGCCCCTCGAGCATCGCCTTGAGATAATGCCCCGTATAGCTATCGGCCACTTCGGCTACCTGTTCAGGGGTGCCGGTGGCAATAATTTCACCACCGCCATCGCCGCCCTCGGGGCCGATGTCAATTATCCAGTCAGCAGTTTTTACAACGTCAAGATTGTGCTCAATCACCACGACAGTGTTGCCCTGATCRACCAGTTCGTGCAGCACCTCGAGCAGCTTGCGCACGTCTTCAAAATGCAGCCCCGTGGTGGGCTCATCCAGAATATACAATGTTCGCCCGGTGGAGYGGCGCGCCAGTTCCTTGGACAGTTTTACGCGCTGCGCCTCGCCCCCCGACAGTGTCGTGGCCTGCTGGCCGACCTTGATATAGCCCAGCCCGACCCGCACCAGTGCGTCCATCTTTTCGCGGATACTTGGAACCGCCTTGAAAAACACCTGCGCATCCTCAACAGTCATATTAAGAACGTCGGCTATGCTTTTGCCTTTAAACCGTATTTCCAAAGTTTCACGGTTGTAGCGCGCRCCGTTGCAGGTCTCACAGGTGACGTAAACATCTGGYAGAAAGTGCATTTCAATCTTGATCAACCCATCGCCTTTGCAGGCCTCGCAGCGCCCACCCTTGACGTTGAAGGAAAACCGCCCCGGCTTGTAGCCGCGCGTCTTGCTTTCCGGCATCCCGGCGAACCAGTCGCGGATCGGGGTGAATGCCCCGGTATAGGTCGCCGGGTTGGAACGCGGTGTGCGGCCAATGGCGCGCTGGTTGATGTCGATCACCTTATCCAGATATTCCAGCCCCTTGATGCTTTCGCAGGGTGCCGGAGTCTGGCGGGCACCGTTCAGGCGCATTGAGGCTGTTTTGAACAGGGTTTCAATCGTCAGTGTAGATTTGCCGCCCCCCGAAACACCCGTGACGCAGGTGAATTTCGCCAGYGGGAAATCYACGGTAACTGACTTTAAGTTATTACCGGTYGCCTTTGATACTGTTAGTTTTTTCTTGTTTCCYYTGCGCCGGGTATTGGGTACAGATATTTCACGGGTGCCACTTAAATACTGGCCGGTGATCGAATTTGGATCAGCGGCGACTTCTTCCGGCAAACCTTTTGAGACCACTTCGCCGCCGTGGATACCGGCGCCTGGGCCGATGTCGAACACATAGTCCGCCTCACGGATCGCTTCTTCGTCATGCTCAACCACAATCACAGTATTCCCCTGGTCGCGCAGGTTTTTCAGTGTCACCAGCAGGCGACCATTGTCGCGCTGGTGCAACCCGATTGAGGGTTCATCGAGCACATAAAGCACCCCTGTCAGGCCCGAGCCGATCTGACTGGCAAGACGAATACGCTGGCTTTCACCGCCAGACAGCGTGCCGGAATTGCGGCTGAGCGTCAGGTAATCGAGCCCGACATTGTTSAGGAAACCAAGGCGTTCAATGATTTCYTTCAGGATCGCCTGCGCAATTTCGTTTTTGGTTTTGCTCAGGTGATTGGGAATATCCTTGCACCATGTCAACGCCTCACGGATTGACATCTGCACCACTTCGCCAGCGTGCAAACCGGCGATTTTTACCGCCAGCGCTTCCGGGCGCAGCCGGAAACCACCGCAGTCACCGCAGGGGCGGTTGTTTTGGTAGCGTTCAAATTCTTCGCGGATCCAGTTGCTGTCAGTTTCGCGGTAACGTCGTTCCATGTTGGGAATAACGCCTTCGAAGCAACGGGTTATCTGGTAGACCCGACCGCCTTCATCATAGCGAAACTGGATTTCTTCCTTGCCTGAACCGTACAAAAACACCTGCTGCACGTTATCCGGCAGGTCTTTCCATTTGGTTTGGCGGTCAAATTTGTAATGTTTGGCGATRGCTTCAATGGTTTGCAGGAAATACGGGGATTTACCTTTGCGCCACGGGGCCAGCGCGCCATCGTATATTTTTAGTGTCTGGTCAGGAACCACGAGGCGTTCGTCAAAGAACAATTCCACGCCCAGCCCGTCACAGGTTTGGCAAGCGCCAAACGGSGCGTTGAAGGAAAATAGACGGGGTTCGATTTCCGGAATGGTGAAGCCGCTGACCGGGCAGGCGAATTTTTCCGAGAATGTGATGCGTTCGGGGTCACCTTCAGCCACCATGGTTTCCAGCACGGTGATACCGTCGGCCAGATCAAGGGCRGTGCGGAAACTGTCGGCAAGCCGGGTTTCCAAGCCTTCCTTAACCACGATCCGATCAACCACCACGTCAATGTCGTGGCGGAATTTTTTGTCCAGCGTCGGTGGATCATCAAGATCATGAAATTCGCCGTCCACCTTGACCCGCTGAAAGCCGGTTTTTCGCAGTTCCAGAAATTCTTTGCGGTACTCCCCTTTKCGGTCGCGCACGATCGGGGCAAGCAGGTAGGCGCGTGTGCCTTCCTGCATCTTCATCACCCGATCCACCATGTCCTGCACTTGCTGGGCCTCAATCGGTTTGCCGGTGGCTGGGCTAAACGGTGTTCCGACACGGGCGAACAAAAGGCGCAGATAGTCGTAGATTTCGGTGACTGTGCCAACTGTGGAACGCGGGTTTTTTGAGGTGGTTTTCTGCTCAATCGAAATCGCCGGGCTTAGCCCGCTGATATGATCCACATCGGGCTTCTCCATCATATCGAGGAACTGGCGCGCGTATGCCGACAGGCTTTCGACATAGCGGCGCTGACCTTCGGCGTAGATTGTATCGAACGCCAGGCTGGATTTGCCAGATCCCGACAGGCCAGTGATCACCACCAACTGATTGCGCGGAATGTCCACGTCAATATTCTTGAGGTTATGTTCGCGCGCACCCCGCACCTCGATGTATTTTAGCTCGGCCATCATCGCCCCTTGGGTCCAATTGTTAAGAGATAGTTGATCGTAGCTGAGTTTCCAACCGAAAAATGAGAACAATTGGGGAACATGTTGCTTCTATGGGCCTGTCGCCGGTTTGGTCAGGAAACACTGTATTAACTGCGGTAACATCGGCAGGGATAGCAGTGTACTGGTGGCGCATTCAATTAAACTAACCTACCAGAAAAAGCCAGATTCGAAGGAATACCAGCCCCGGGGGTTGTCATATTCGTTTGTTAGAATATATAGAGGCAACGCTTGGTGACAGGCCCAAATTTTGACATTAATTGCGAACAGGAAACGGCTATGTTAAATTTTATGAAATCCCGTATGGCTGCGAATACAAATGGGCAGATATCGACTGCGGATGCCATCGCCAAGTCTGGCTCGGGTGAGCTGACGGTAATTGATGTGCGCGATATCACTGAGGTACGTCAATCCGGCAAAGCCGAAGGTGCTCTGCATATTTCACTGATGATGCTGCAACATCACGCTGACCCGCGCAGCTCGGAATTCCACGCTGAACTGGATCTGGAAAAGCCGGTTGCGATCTATTGTGCGACAGGCGCGCGCTCGGGCATGGCTGTGCGGATGATGCGCAAACTGGGTTTTCAGACGGTTTACAACCTTGGTGGTTTGTCAAACTGGGCGTCGGCTGGCGGTAAAATCGTCGCCTGATCACATGTGAATGACACGCCCGTAAGCGTCCAACACCGACTCGTGCATCATTTCTGAAAGGGTCGGATGCGGGAAGACCGTGTTCATCAGATCGGCCTCGGTTGTTTCCAGCTGGCGGCCGACGACATACCCCTGAATAAGTTCTGTCACCTCGGCGCCGATCATATGGGCGCCGAGCAATTCACCGGTTTTGGCGTCAAATATGGTTTTGACCATGCCTTCAGGTTCACCCAATGCGATGGCTTTGCCGTTGCCCATGAAGGGGAATCGACCGACCTTTATTTCATATCCCAGCTCTTTGGCTTTGGCCTCGGTATAGCCGACGGACGCAACTTGCGGCGTGCAATAGGTACAGCCAGCGATGCTTTCGGGTCGCACCGAATGGGGGCTGAGACCTGCAATCAGCTCTGCAACCATCACCCCTTCATGGCTCGCCTTGTGGGCCAACCACGGGGCGCCRGCGATATCRCCGATGGCGTAAAGCCCGTCGACCCCGGTGCGGCAGTATTCGTCCACCACCACATGGGTTCGGTCAATTTTCACACCTAAACCTTCCAGGCCGAGGTCTTCGACGTTCCCAACAATACCAACAGCGGAAATCACTGTATCAAATTCCAGCTTTTCAATCTTACCGCCAGTTTCAATGTGGGCGGTGACTTTGCCCTTGGCGCGGTCCAGTTGCTTGACCAKGGATTTCWCCATGATTTTCATGCCCTGTTTCACAAATTGCTTTTTAGCGAACTTTGAAATCTCTGTGTCTTCCACCGGCAGAACGCGGTCCATGACTTCGACCACTGTCGTGTCCGCTCCAAGCGTATTGTAGAAACTGGCAAACTCGATACCAATAGCACCCGAGCCAATCACCAGCAGTTTCTTCGGCATCCGCACCGGATCAAGCGCGTGTTTGTAGGTCCAGACCAGATCGCCGTCGGCTTCAAGCCCCGGCAATTCCCGCGCCCGCGCACCGGTGGCGACGATGATCGCCTTGGATGTCAGTTCCTCGGTGCCTTTGTCAGTTTTCACTGATACCTTATCCTTGGCGGACAGGCTTGCCGCGCCCATGAATACAGTGATTTTGTTTTTCTTCATCAGGTGGCCGATGCCCCCCGAAAGCTGCGCCGCCACCTTGCGAGAGCGCTGAACGACKGCCTTWAGATCATAGTCAATCTTACCCGCCGACAGCCCAAATTCCTTGGCGCGGCCCATCAGGTGAAACACCTCAGATGAKCGCAACARCGCYTTGGTSGGRATGCAGCCCCAGTTCAGACAAATGCCGCCCAGATGCTCACGCTCAACAATGGCGACGTTCAGGCCCAGTTGCGCGCCACGGATAGCCGCCACATAGCCCCCCGGTCCGGAGCCGATCACGATCATATCAAAAGATTTGGATGCCATGGGTCAAACTCCCGCCTTAAAATTCAATGTCGTTGAACGTTAAACCATCTGGGAAAATCCATCAATGACATAGACGGGAACCCGCCTTGCGGTATGMGCATGGCTGGCAAGTCCCGGCGATGCGTGAACGCCGGGGTATTTTTTCAGTTATTGGCGGTCAGCGGGTCGATGATGGTTTGTATTTCGGTGATCTTGTTTACCGGTATCCCGCTCAGGTCCGAATGCTTTTGAATTGTTGCTTCGCTGTCGGCCAGATAGACACAGAAAGTCTTATCCCCGACAACATAGCTGTGCTGCCATTGAATATGCTCCAGCTCAGACAATGCCTGATTGGACGCCCGCGCCGCACCGCACAGTTCGGTGATCGAAAAATTRCCGATTCCAGGCACATGGCGTTCAATCATGTAACGTTTCAGAGTATTCATTTCTTCGTTCTCCTTTGTTGATAAATTGATCTTGCAACGGGGGATCTGAAAATCCTAATTCAATAATCTTTAGCGTAATAAAGAAAACCTTTTTCATCAGCACTTGTTCTTTTTCTCTATAAAGGTAAGCTTTAGTAATGGTAATCACTACACACCTGAAATCGCTGCAAGCGCTGGAAATGGCGATACGTGAAGGGTCGCTTGGCGGGGCGGCGGACAAGCTGGCGATAACCCCGGCGGCGATTGGGCAACGGATACGTTCGCTTGAGGATTACCTAGGCACCGATTTGTTGCTGCGCGGTCGTTCAGGGTTACAACCGACCGGGGAACTCGTGGCGGCGCTATCTGATCTAAAGACTGCATTTGGCGCGCTTGAACGGGTCACCCGGACGCTGRACTTTCAGCGCATCACCGAAATTCACATCGTGGCTGACCCGGACTGGTCAGAACTGTGGCTGCTGCCGCGCCTGCCCCGGTTTCGCGCCAAACATCCAAACATTCTATTTTGCATCAACGGCGCGGGGGATGTGCCGGTGCGCATTGGCGCGCCTGATTGTCGGATAGAATACGGGGATCCCGGGGCCAAAGAAATCCTGTTTGCCGATATATTATTGCCTGTGGTCGCGACCGATAACCTGCGACGGATTTCGGATTGGGACGCCGAGATGACAATGGAAGGTATGCCCCTGTTGCACACGCAGGGGCAGCGTGATGACCCCTATCAACCCGGCTGGATCGACTGGTTCAACAAATACGGGTTGCGCCGTGAGGGCGGTGATCGCGGAGTTCATTACCGCAACATGCGTCTGGCTTTGGAAGCGGCGCGTCAGTATGTGGGTTTTCTAGTGTGCGGTTTTTCTCTGGTTCAGGACGATCTTGACACGGGACGCCTGGTATTACCCTTCGCAAAGGATCAATACATCAAGGCACCCCTCCCCTATATTTTGAAAATAGAGGGCCAGAACCCGGAACGTCCRCAGTTACGGMGATTTTGTGATTGGTTGCGCGATGAAGCGGCGCTGACTGCCAGTCATCTGGCAGAGATCGATCATTCCATAGTTTAATATCGGACATCAGGCCGCTTGCTTAGCCTTCAGTGCTTCAATTATCGCACCATAACCGCCGTTTTCCATAAAACGCTTTTCGGGTTCAGTTGTTTCCCGGCGCATGGCCTCATTTCGAAACGGNAAANCGKCCRAACTGRCGKATRATTTCGCGATGTGCCTTGGCGTGCAGCAGTTGCAGTTCACCAGTTTCCGGCAGCCGGTCTTTCATCAGCCGGACTGAGCGGTCCTGRTCACACAGATTTTCAGAATGCACCAATGGCATGTAAAAGAAATGCCGGGCGGGTTCGTCAATTTTYATGTCCCACCCGCGGGAAATTGCCACCTTTGCAGCGGCGCGCGCGGATCGGTCTGAGGCAAACGCCTGACTGCAACCGCGAAACATATTGCGAGAAAACTGATCTGCAAGAATGATGTAGGCGAGGGTTCCGCTGGCGTGTGTTAACCACAACCCACAAGCGCCGTCCTGAGCTTCAACCCAGGTTCTTTCAAACCTGTCACGAATGTCCTGATCGAGGTCTTCACCCCCCCGATACCAACCGTCTGGTCCCACCTCATCCAGCCAATAAGCCAGTATATCTTCAGGGTTAGCCATGACCACCCTCCTCTTGGTGTTCTGCCCCTTGATAAGGTTACCGTTACAAAGGTTTCTGTTATTAGCAAGACCGAAACGTGTTTGTTTCTATGTTATGTAATTATGACGCATTTAGGGTTCGGTTGTTTCCAAATTCGCCTCTTCTGCCGCCTCAATTGCCCATTCCTGCGCAGCTTCCACCGCAACGACGGACGCGGCCGGCGAAACACCGACATAAGCTGTGGCGTCTTCCACGGGGGTCGCCGGGCGCTGTGTCATTCGGTAGGCCGCATAGAGCGACATCACAAGCATCAGGACAGACATAAACAGCCAAAACCCACCCGGCCCAATCACACCCATAAGCCAACCCGTAATCACCGGGCCGGCAATTGCGCCCAGACCGTTGATGAAAATCAATCCGCCCGAAGCCGCAGCCATATCGTCGTGTTCCAGGAAATCGTTGGTATAGGCAATCAACAGVGAATAAAGTGGGTTTGACACGCCGCCAACGACAAATGCCACCGCCAGCAAGCTTGTGTAACTACCCGCCAAAAATACCCCGGCCATCGCAGCGGCCCCGCCCAGAATGGCGACCACCAGGATCAAAAAACGCCGGTCCATCCGGTCCGACATCCAACCTATCGGGTACTGGAACACCAATGCACCGATATAAATTGTCGCCACAAACGTAGATATCTGGCCGACGCTAAGCCCGGATTGDATGCCATACACCGCCGCCATCCCGAATTGCGCCGAAAATATTCCGCCAAGCAGAAACATACCGACACAGCCMAGAGGGGACACGYTGTAAAGTGCAAGCAGGCTCATGGGTTTGGTGGTGTCAAAGGCCGGGGTTGGACTGATCGACAATAGGATCGGCGCGAATGCGATAGAAACCAGCACCGACGGAATAATGAACAGCACAAAACCCGAAGGGTCACCAAGCACCAAAATCCCTTGCGCCGCGACAACGCCAGTCATTTGCACGATCATGTAAACCGACAGAGCTTTGCCGCGATTTTCATTGCTGGCAGCGTTATTCAGCCAACTTTCCGCCGTTACATACACGCCGGAAAAACAAAACCCGAGTATGAAACGTAATATTGTCCATGCCCAGGGTTCGGTAATCGCCGGGAACAGGATCAGCGCCGCCGAGATCAGCGACCCCAGAGCGGCAAACACCCTGACATGTCCAACGCGGCGTATCAGTTCCGGCGCGGCGCGGGAKCCGCCCAGAAAACCGGCGAAATAGGCAGACATCACGATAGAAATCTGGAGGGTGGAAAAGCCTTCAATCTCACCACGAACGCCCAGCAACGTGCCCTGCAAACCGTTGCCAACCATCAGCAACAGTATCCCCAGAAGCAAWGCCCAGGAWGTTTTSAGWACTTGAAGCATGGAAATCTCCGGCTGTTCGCTGTGCTTAACCAAATCGGAAAGCGCGCAAAAAGTATGTTTTAGAAACGACTTAGCTTTGTCGCGTTTCAGCCCGTGGTGATAATAGTGAAGCATCGCCATAGGAAAAGAACCGGTAATTTCCTGCAATAGCGTGGGCGTAAATTTCCTGAATGCGCTCTGATCCCATCAAAGCYGAAACCAGCATCAYCAAAGTTGACTTTGGCAGGTGAAAATTGGTGATCAAAGCATCRGCTACTCTGAAGCGGTATCCGGGTGAGATGAAAATATCAGTATCCCCTGCCCAAGGGGTGATCTCTCCGTTCTGATTGGCAGCTGTTTCGATCAGACGCAAAGCGGTGGTGCCGACAGGGATTATCCGCCCGCCGGATGCACGGGTCTGGTTGATTTCATCGGCGGCTTGTTTCGTTACCTCGCCCCATTCAGCGTGCATTTTGTGATCTTTGATGTTGTCCACCTTCACCGGCAGGAACGTCCCTGCCCCGACATGCAGGGTGACATGGGTGAATTTGACGCCTTTGGCGCGCAGTTGTTCCAGCAGGTCATGGTCAAAATGCAACGACGCAGTCGGCGCCGCCACAGCGCCCGAATGGCGCGCCCAGACGGTTTGGTAATCATCCATGTCCAAAGCATCTGCGGCGCGTTTGGCAGCGATATATGGCGGAAGAGGCATTGCCCCGACCTCTAACAAAGCTGCGTCAAAGGCATAGCCGGACAGGTTGAATTCCAGTGTCGCAACACCATCTTCTTTGTTAATCAATGCCGCGATCAATCCGCCTTTGAAATGAATTTCTTCGCCAATGCGTATTTTTTTAAGCGGCTTGATCAACGCGCGCCAGTGATCACCGGGCAGAGGTTCCAGCAGTGTGACGTTCATCCGCGCATTGGTCTGCCCCGCACCCTGCCCACGGTTCCGGGTGCCAAAAAGCCGCGCCGGGATAACTTTGGTGTCGTTCAGGATCAACCGGTCGTCGGGCTGAAGAAAGCGCGGCAGATCAAATGCGTTTGCGTCTTCAATCGCGTCTGGACCCGCCACCAGCATCTTAGATGCGCTACGCGGGCGGGCGGGSCGRGTGGCTATMAGGTTTTCGGGCAGGTCAAAGTCAAAGTCTGACAGTTTCATTGCGGTAATTCCGGTGGCGGGGCGCGAAAAATGTCACGAAACAACCCTGGGGTCAGGATCGAAAGCGGATTGACCCCGACTTTAGGAGCCTCAGAAGTGCCGGTGATACGGAAATTGAAACCAAACAAGCCTTCGCCTTTACGCGAAAATATCCGGCCAATGGCGTTTAGAAAATAAACCGGTGAGACCACCCCCTGCATATCCATTGTTGATGTGGTCAGGTCATATACCCCGTCAAGCGACACCCCCAGAGACGGGCCAACGGCACTGGATCGGGTCAGGTGCACATACTTCGGGGTCAGGCGGAACCTGGCCTCGACTTTGTCAAAGCTGATGCCCTCTCCACTTAATTGATCCAGTAGGCCGACGATAGAAATCGCCGATAAAAGGTCTGTCATCCCCGGCGCGTTCAGGACCCTGGTGTTAGTGATTTTCATCGTGCCAATATATACGCCGTTGGTTTTCTGCGGGCGCAGCGTCAGGTCCAGTTCACCGCGATTAGCATATTCCACAACTCCTGCATCGCGTATCACACCACCGGCATTTGAGCTTTGGATGCGCACGGCTGTACCATTTTTTTCCGGCTCTAGTTGACCYTTCAGCCGGGTGTTCCCGTTCATCCGCGCGGTAAAGTTTCCCGACAGACCTCCTGCGCTATTAAATTCGCCGTTGAAATTAGTCAGGGTCATGCCCTGTGAAACAATGACACTTGCCTTTGAAATCGAGATCGGCCCGCCTGCCCCGCTGGTACTGGTCTTAGCCCCACCAATAGTGKTWWCGCGNMMGKSSWWTGTMCCACCAATCATKGATACTGCRGGYRCAACATTGGCKCCAYGCCCGCGCAGCGATATGGGGGCRTCCAGCCAACCGCCAACCTGAACGCGGCTGAATGTTACCGATTGCATTGATCCATCCGGAGCCAACGTCACCTGCCCGCCACTGGCGTTCAGCCCCGCAGCCCTGATTTCAAGCCTATCAATGCCGGGCCGAGCGCCGAGGTTTCCGGCTACATCCAGTTTCCCGGTGCCGTTTCGCGGTTTCGACCAGCCGATTTGGTCAATCCGCAGGCCGACGCGGTTCAGATCAGACGTCAGTGTAAARCGCGGTGCTACATCTTTTTCAAACGCGATATCGAACTGCGCCAGCCCTTTACCCCGAACCGAATTGTCAGGCAGGCCGATTTTAAATTCTTTTACAAAGGCATGGCCTAGTTCAACTGTCCCATCGACCGAACTTTTGCCAGCGTATTCCGGTCCCATGTCCTGATGCCAGATTATATCCGCTGCGACCAACCCCAGCCGGACTGGTCCACCAATTTCAACAGTGTCATTATTTGCCATTAATGTCAGCCGGTTGGCGGACAAGATGCGGCCTGGTATCAGTTTGGTTGTGCGAACGTCACTTAGAACACCGTTCACCGAATAGGTAACGTCTTCCATCTCAACGARACCCTTTAGCTTAAAGTCCACATCCGCACTGAAATTCACCCGCCCHTCGGCCAGATCAGGGCCAAAACTTGCGTTGCGCAGTATTCGAAACGGTTTCTCATCCATCAATGACAAAGCCGCCGTGGTTGTAGAGGAACCTTTCAGGCGCACCTTCAGGTCCGCCGGTATGATCGTCAGATCGGGGATCTGAAAAGTCGAGCCGTTCAGATCAATTTCCCCCCCCAATGGCGGCGTGACTGATCCGCCTTCCAGCACGATGGTAAACATCTTGCCATCAATCTTGCCGTAACCCTGGGCGTTTTCGACGACCGGCTGCGCCCGCATATAACGCACCGACGTGTTGTTGAAATTCCAGCCAACAGAATTGCGCACCTCTTGACCCGGCAATACCCGGATTGCGCCCCGTATGTCGGATAACAGGCCCGAATTTATATTTTTCAGCAACCAACCTCGGGTTTTTGGAATGACCGATACTGGCCAGAGGGTCAGCAGACGTTCCAGGCTCATCTCATTCAGGGTAAAGTCGCTGGCGACTTCCCAGCCGTCGGCTCCGGCTTTGACTTTGCCATTTGCCACCAGTTTTTCGTCACCTTGCAACAGAACAAACTGGCCGACATCCACCGAAAACGGGTTCAATCGCAGCCGAAAATCCGCGGCCCCCTGAGAAAATTCGACCGGCTCTTCGTACAACCCCTTTGGGTGCGCTTTAAGATCAGACAGGGTGAATTGCCCCAGCAATGTCGACGGCCAGCCGTCCTGTAAATCACGCATGTAGGCCTGGCCCTGCGCCACCAACGTGATCGTATCTGACACAACCGACACCTGCGAGAATTCCAGCTTCAGCGCCTCTGGGTCAAATTCGAAGTACGCCTTGGCACTGTCGAAATGCAGCGGCTCAACATCCGCGTTGGGTTGCAAGGCTCCGGCGCCAATTTCCAGTGTTCCGGCAAAACTGCCCAAGACGCCATTTAAATCAAATTCGGTCCGCACCGCGCCGGAAATTGGCGCATTCAGCACCCCAAGAAAGCTAAGGGCCGGGGATTGAAGTGCGATGTCAGCGGCCGCGGCATTCTTGAAAGAGGAACCAAAGGTCGCACTGGAATCACTGAATTTGGTTCGCACCCCCACCACGGTTTCGGCCAGTTCCTCGGTGCCATTGAAAACATCAAACGCCACTGAAATATCCAGCCCATCTTCAAGGCGACGCAATTGCAGCGCCCCTTCRGTGATCTGCCAAAGCCGCCCCGAGCGGGCATCCTCCAGGGTGATTGTCAGGTCAGTGGCATCCAACAGGTTCAGCGTATCCAGCGGTCCGCTGCTAAACCCCTGATCAATTATATCCAGCACGCCGGGCAATGTGCCACTGGCCGCCGTCCCGGCCCCAAGAGAGATATCAAAACGTCCGTCCACCAGACGGCGCAACGTCATCTGCGCACCGGCTAGAAAGATCGAATCCGGTTTTATTTGCCCGCGAAAAAGCGCCGGAAACGACAGCCGCACACCGACATCATTCAAACGCACCAGCTCAACTCCGCGATCGTCAAAAACCCCGAGGTTCCCAAGCAGCACGCGCGGTATCCCGGTTTCATCCACCTGAAATTGCAACCGCCCCAAGGTTATATGGCCGTTTTCCAGCCCGCCATTGGCGCGTATTTCAAACTGTGCAGTCACCCAGGCTGGCATGGTCAGCTTGCGCCCGGTAAGCGACAGCCCCGCCAAAAACAACAGGCTGCTCAATAAAATGATGCTCAGAAATTTCCAGAACCCAAAGCGGCGGACAGGGCGGCGCTGTCGCTTTGGTTTCCCTTCAATATCTTCTGGTTCGTCGCTCATTCAGATTTCCGCATTCGGGCGTTGCACAGCAGTTTTGCCGTGTAACAGTAATTGTCTGTACCCGTTAGGCCCTGAAACCGGTGCAATGTTCAAGCCGAACCAGCCCCAGAGTTGGCCAACAAACCCKAWWRWTRSKRCSWYMYSCWMCTATAGATGGGACGTTCTGCACCGTTGACAATTTATCCGGGTCGCRGCACCAGCGGAACTCGGCGAAAAATCGCCTATATTCAACGTTTTCCGGCTTGTTTCGAACCTATGCACCCAAAATTCTTGCAGCGACTCAGGTCAGTTTGTAAACACGTCTGGTTGACTGGTATCTGGGGATATCGATCAACTTACGGTTTTTGGGTGGGTCTTTCGGGGACAGAGGCTTTGATGAACAGAATTTTGCGAAATATATCAACTGCGGCGGAACGCCATTTTCCGGAAAAACGCCTGTTTTTGCGATCTGACGAGGAAACGCGCTTTGTGCGCCTTACCCCTGCCAGTCAGATCATGGCTTGGACTGGTAGTGCCGTATTTGTGCTTTGGTCCATCATTGCGACCGCATTTTTGTTGATGGACAGCATCGG
Source organism: Marinosulfonomonas sp. (assembly GCA_002732955.1). Lineage (GTDB taxonomy): Bacteria > Pseudomonadota > Alphaproteobacteria > Rhodobacterales > Rhodobacteraceae > NVTR01. Next base: position 3,175 of record NVTR01000034.1, on the reverse strand, counting down.
CAGCGGAACGGTGCGTGAGCAGGCCAAACGCGAACAGGTGCTGTATGAAATGAGGCTGAACGATCTTTCAGCCGAACGTGACACTCGCACTTCAGAAGCATTGATGGCGCAGGAAAGATTCAACGTCGCTTTGCAACAGATTTCGAACATGCAGGTATCTTTGCTGGAATCCGAAGATCGGCGAAAAGAAATGGAAACCGGGATCGAGATTATCCAGGCCACACTTCAGCGCACGATGAAAGAGCGTGACTCGGCACTGGATGATTCTGAACAACTGACAGCGCAGTTACGGGGCGATATCGGCGCAGATTTGCAGGCAGCAGTGTCTGATGGCGATACTGAAAGCACATTGGATTTCCTGACCGCCGCGCTGGCCAATACTGCGCAGGAACGTGACGAACAGCTAGAGATTGCCACCAAGGCAGAAACCTACGCCGCCGAGCTGGAGCTGGAACGCAAACTAATGTTTGAGCGTAACGACCGCATATTTGAGCAACTCGAAGATGCCGTCAGCCTGTCACTGGCACCTTTGGACAAAATGTTCGAAGCCGCCGGCATGCCGACCGAGCAAATCCTGAACACGGTGCGCCGCGGCTATTCCGGCCAGGGTGGCCCGCTGATGCCGCTGACTTTTTCGACCAAAGGTGAAGAACCAGACGCAGACAGCTTGCGGGCCAATTCTATCCTTGAGCGCATGGACCGGATGAACCTCTATCGTATCGCSGCGGAAAAGGTGCCCTTTGCGATGCCAACCAAACGGGCGGTGCGCTATACCAGCGGCTATGGGCCGCGGAACGGACGATTGCATGCCGGGACTGACATGGCCGCCCCCATGGGGACACCGCTATATGCCACCGCAGACGGGGTGGTGAAATTTGCCGGCAAACAGTCCGGTTATGGCTGGGTGGTGATCATCCAACATAAATTTGGCATTGAAACCCGATATGCCCATCAATCAAAATTACGCGTGAAGAAGGGCCAAAGGGTCTCGCGCGGCGACCGAATAGGTGATATGGGGAATTCTGGTCGCTCGTCCGGTTCGCATGTTCACTATGAAATACGGGTCGACGGCAAGGCCGTAAACCCGATGACGTTTATCAAGGCGGCAAAAAATGTTTTCTAAAAGCAGAATCAACGAACCCGGACCCAAATCAACCGGTGACAATGAGAAATCAAAGGCAAATGACGTGGCAGCAAAAGCACCGATTCCGGAATTCACCCCTTCGGCGCCAAAGGCCAAGCCGCCCGCTTCACAGCTATCGGCCGATCTGACGATCACCGGTAATCTCAAGACGACGGGCGATATCCAGATCGAAGGCACCGTAATAGGCGATATCCGCGCCCATCTTTTGACCGTCGGCGAAGGCGCCACTGTTAAAGGTGAATGTCTGGCAGATGATGTGGTTGTAAATGGCCGCGTCGTTGGCCGGGTGCGTGGGCTGAAGGTTCGCCTGACATCCACCGCGCGGGTTGAGGGTGACATCATCCACAAAACCATCGCTATCGAAAGTGGCGCGCATTTCGAAGGTACAGTCCAGCGGCAGGACGACCCTATGAAAACCGCCGACAAAGCGGCCGCTGCTCCGGCCAACTCGGGAAAAAGCTGAACTCGCTCAGCWGCTCTAAAGTATTGAGGCCCTGGTGACATTGTTGCCGGGGCCTTTTTAGTGGTGTGATTTCGAATTCCGGATCAGGCCTTCACACCGGATCATAAAGCGCACGCCGGTACAGGTGCCAGGTCGCGTGGCCAAGGATTGGCAACACGATAAACAAACCGATGAAGAACGGCAGCATCGCTGCAAACATCAATATCGCCAAAATTGCCGCCCAGATAAACATAACAAACAGGTTTGATGTAACGGTTCGCACACTCAGGATCATCGCCGTCACAAAATCAATTTCCTTTTCCAGCAGTAAAGGCAGGCTCATCACTGTAATTGAAAACAAAAAGAACGACAGAATTGCCCCCAGCMCCAGTTCYACCGCGATCAGAATCAACCCCTGTTTCGTGGTCACAATACCAAGCAGGTTAGAAACACTCAGGGACGCAGAGGGGCCCAGCAGCAGGGCAAAAACCAGATGCGCCAATAACGTCCAGATCAGAAAATAAATCACCACAATCGCACCAATCCACGGGATCTGACGGCGCCTTTCCGCCGCAACGACACCCAGAACATTGCGCCAGATCAGTGGCTCATCCGCTTCCAGCCGCCGGCTTACCTCATAAAGACCAACAGCCGCAAACGGTCCAACCAGTGGAAACCCAAGGGATACCGCCAGCGTCCAGACCACAGTTCCCGCCCCCAGCCCGACCAGCGCCATTCCACCCAAAACGTAAAATGCGCTGAAAAATATCCCAAATGCCGGGGCGGTTTTGAAATCGCACCAACCGGCGCTGAGCGACGAAAATAGCTCTGCTATGGTGATTTTTCCGACTTCTGGGATCGGTGATGGTGGTTTTGCATCTTCCAAAGGTAAATTTCCTGTCTGCCCGCGTCAGAAAGCTAACCTAAGCGGCAGGGTGCTTCCGGATCAACAATAAAAGATATTCACCCCTGCAATTTAGCGCCGTGCCGGTAATCAAATCGCCGGTCAAACWTCTTCTTCTGTTCACAAAAACTCCCGCCGGGGGCATCGCCCGAAGGGCTAAAAGAAATGCGCCCGTCAGGGCGCTCTATCAGCTCAGTTGTCTGATTGCGCATCGGCGCGCGATTTTCCCGACAGGTCCAGTGCCAAAGTCGCGGCCATAAAGCCATCCAGATCACCGTCCAGCACGCCTTTGGTATCAGAGGTCTCATAGTTGGAACGCAGGTCTTTCACCATCTGGTAGGGCTGTAGGACATATGACCTGATTTGATTMCCCCAACCAGCGTCTCCTTTGGCAGCGTGGGCCTCCTGAATAGAAGCGGTACGTTTTTCCAACTCAATCTGGTACAGGCGCGATTTCAACGCAGCCATCGCATTTGCACGGTTCTGGTGCTGGGATTTTTCCGAACTGGTTACCACAATACCTGTCGGCAGGTGGGTTATYCGCACWGCTGARTCRGTGGTGTTGACGTGCTGACCACCCGCCCCGCTTGAGCGRTAGGTGTCWACGCGRATGTCRGCTGTATTCACTTCTATATCAATATTTTCATCCACCACCGGGTAAACCCATATCGACGAAAAAGAAGTG
>NVTR01000033.1 GCA_002732955.1 Marinosulfonomonas sp. | reverse complement strand
AAATAGATTGTGTGACCCTCACCGGCAATTATGAACCCGGCTTCCGCCCCGGCATAGGCTGGCCCGGTTTCTGCATTCGGGATAGAGGACGAATGCACTGCGTTTACCATAGTTACCAAAACATCCCCCAAGGCCACTGTGCCGCCCTTGTTAAATCCAATGACCTGCACGCCTTCCTTACTTTCCCACCAGTTCATCAGGTCATAGATACCAACCAGAGGAATGCTAAGTTCCTTAGCCAACCCAATGGCATCTCCGGAATGATCGCCATGGCCATGGCTGATCAATATATGTGTAACACCTGAAATCGCCTCGTCGCGCCGATCTTCCGGAAACATCGGATTCCCGGTCAACCATGGGTCCACCAGAAGCACCTGATTGCCTATTTCAATGCGAAACCCCGAATGGCCCAGCCAGATGATCTTCATGTGTGTTCTCCTGTTGATTCAAACGAATTCTAACGCAGATTTCGTGATTGAAAACACCCCATGCTTGCGGGTCCGCTTCAGCGGCGCTAAACCCGCGCTCAAGAACACTCGGAGTCCCCATGTCTATAGATATTAAAACAGCCGCCCATGTGGCCAAGCTTGCCAGAATTAAAGTTGAATCCAAAGACTTACCCGCGCTCGCGCAGGAATTCAGTGCGATCCTGGGCTTTATTGAACAGTTGAATGAGGTGGACGTTGAAGGCGTGGAACCGATGGTTTCGGTGACCCCGATGCGCCTGAAGCGACGTGAAGACGTGGTTACAGATGGCGGAATTCAGGACAAAATTCTGGCCAACGCGCCCGATGCACGGGAAGGCTTTTTTGCAGTGCCAAAGGTGGTTGAATAATGTCTGATCTCAACACGTTAACCATCGCGGATGCCCGTGATAAACTGCGCTCGGGTGAAGTTACATCGGTGGACCTGACCAGTGCTTGTCTGGATGCTGTACAGGGTGCCAAGACCCTGAACGCCTTTGTCCATGACACCCCTGAAATTGCCAGGGCGCAGGCCAAGGCGGCTGATGCGCGGATCAAGGCGGGGGATGCCCCCGATATGTGCGGAATTCCACTTGGAATCAAAGACTTATTCTGCACAAAAGGTGTGCCAAGTCAGGCCGGGTCGGCTATTCTGGAGGGCTTCACCCCCGAATATGAAAGCACCGTCACCCAAAACCTGTTCGATGCGGGGGCCGTGATGCTGGGCAAGCTGAACATGGACGAATTTGCCATGGGTTCCAGCAATGAAACCTCAACTTACGGCGACGTGATCAGCCCCTGGCGGCGCGGCAATGACGAAGCAGCATTAACCCCCGGCGGTTCATCGGGCGGTTCCGCCAGCGCGGTGGCGGCTGATCTGTGTCTTGCGGCAACCGGAACCGATACTGGCGGCTCGATCCGCCAACCAGCTGCTTTTACAGGGCTAGTTGGGATCAAACCGACCTACGGGCGCTGCTCACGTTGGGGCGTTGTGGCGTTTGCGTCATCACTGGATCAGGCCGGGCCGATCACAAAAACCGTGCGTGACGGGGCGATCATGCTGGAAGCCATGTGCAGCCATGATGAAAAGGACTCCACGTCTGTCGACATTCCCGTCCCTAATTTTGAAGCTGCTCTTACCGGCGACATCAAGGGCAAAAAGATCGGTATTCCCAGGGAATACCGGATGGACGGTATGCCCGATGAGATTGAAAAACTCTGGGCCGATGGCACCACAATGATGAAGGACGCAGGCGCTGAAATTGTCAACATCTCGCTACCCCACACCAAATACGCGCTACCTGCCTATTACGTGATCGCACCAGCCGAAGCGTCCAGCAATCTGGCCCGCTATGACGGCGTGCGCTACGGTCACCGCGCCAAGCTGGCCGGGGGCGACGGCATCACCGAAATGTACGAAAAGACCCGCGCAGAAGGTTTCGGACACGAAGTTCAGCGCCGGGTGATGATTGGCACCTATGTGTTGTCGGCAGGATTCTATGACGCCTACTACAACCGCGCGCGTCGGGTGCGCACGTTGATCAAAAAGGATTTTGAAGATGTATTCGAACAAGGGATCGATGCGATCCTGACCCCGGCTACTCCTTCGGCTGCGTTTGGCTTAGGTGAAATGACCGATGCCGACCCAATTCAGATGTACCTGAATGACGTGTTCACGGTCACCGTGAATCTTGCTGGCCTGCCGGGGATTTCGGTTCCAGCCGGGCTTGATAAGCAGGGTCTGCCGCTTGGGCTGCAATTGATCGGGCGGCCCTGGGAAGAGGGTGAACTGCTAAATGCCGCCTACGTGATGGAACGCGCAGCCGGGTTTGTTTCCAAACCGGCAAAATGGTGGTAAAAACGCCTGCAAAACAACACTCAGAGGGTCAATTGATGCGGTTTAAATATATATTTGTGGCAGCATTGACGCTGGCAGGGTGTGAAACACCAGTGCCGGATTCTGGTGCGGGTGTTGGGTTTGAAGAATATTCGAACTACCAAAACCAGCGCGAAGCCGAACTGGGCGGTACAGGCCCGCTCGTTCCTGGCGCAACAATTTCTGACGAAGCGGTTGACACAAATGTTAATATTGATACCGCAAGTCCGACCGAGCAGGTTGCTGAGTCCGAGCAAGTTGCTGAGTCAACGTTTCAGATTAACCGCAACAACCCCGGAATTTCAGATGAACAGGATTTTGACGCGGTTTCCTCGCGTGAATCCATCGAAAGTGACGCCGAACGTCGCGCAGCACAACAGCAGGCCTATCAGGTGATTGAACCCACTGCACTGCCAACCCGTGGGCGGGCATCGGGGGCTTCGATTGTCGAATTCGCACTGTCGACAACCAATCTTGTCGGCCAGTCGATTTACCGCCGCTCGACCATATTGGCACAGAACCGGTTTGATCGAAACTGTGCCAAATATCCGTCGCCGGATATGGCGCAAGAGGCATTTTTGAAGGCTGGCGGGCCAGATCGGGACCGTCAGGGGCTGGACCCGGACGGGGATGGATTTGCCTGTTTCTGGGACCCTTCGCCGTATCGCCGCGCCACCGGGGGCTAAGTGAAAATCCACCAGCACCCGTCGCCGAACTTTGGTGAACGGCGGCGTGGTGAAATCCCTGATTTAATTGTCATTCATTATACGGCGATGGGATCGGTGGATGACGCCTTGGCGCGGTTATGTGACCCGGAATGTGAGGTTTCGGCACATTATTTGATCTCTGCKCAWGGSGAWWTKRYCCAACTGGTTGCGGATAAAAAACGCGCCTGGCACGCCGGGGCAGGGGCCTGGGGGGCGTGTACCGATGTCAATTCACGTTCWGTTGGGATTGARCTGGCGAACGATGGAAGWTCGCCGTTTTCGGCCCGGCAAATGGATGCGCTGGAWRGTTTGCTCGCARARATTATCGGGCGTTGGTCGATTCCGCCTGAACGGGTGATCGGACATTCGGACATGGCCCCGATGCGCAAATTTGATCCAGGTCAGCGATTTGATTGGCGACGTTTGGCGTTGAACGGGTTGTCGGTTTGGCCTGAGAGTGGAACAGCGCAAGCGACTGACATTGCACAGTTTACCGTAGATGCGCAGAGCTTTGGATATTGTGCGACCGGCGAATTTGAAACGCTTYTGAGCGCCTTTCGCCAGCGGTTTCGACCTTGGGCTGATGGTCCACTTGATGCAACGGATATGAGCCTGATCAGCGACCTTGCGAAACGCTTCYCCGTTGACCAACCGCTCTTGAACACCTAAATTGAATTCGCGCGGATGGCTGGATGACTGCGGGGCGAAAGCCGCGAGGAAAGTCCGGACTCCATAAGGCAATGGTGCCGGGTAACGCCCGGCGGGGGTAACCCCAGGGAAAGCGCCACAGAGAACAGACTGCCGTCTTCGGGCGGTAACGGTGAAAAGGTGCGGTAAGAGCGCACCGCGGGACTGGCAACAGGACCGGCACGGCAAGCCCCACCAGGAGCAATGCCAAATAGGGGCCTTATGTGTGCAAACACGAGGGACGTCTTAGCCCGCAAGGCCCGGGTTGGCAGCTTTAGTGTACTGGTAACAGTACACATAGATGAATGGTCATCCAGTGGTGGGGAAACCCGCCATGGACAAGATCCGGCTTACAGGCCATCCGCGCATATTTCGTTAGTTTTGGATCATTTCGTTAGTTTTGGATCATGTAGTGCAGGCTCGAAAACTTTGCCCGCAGGGCCGCTGTTTCGGGCGCCAGGCTTTCAGGATCGTTTGACAACAATGCCCGCGCCACCAGATCAGCAATTTCAACTACATTTTCCGGGGTTGCCCCAAAACGCACCAGTTCCGGTGTGCCAATCCGCAGGCCATTCAGATCACCGGCCACGTCTGCAATGGGCAGGCCAATGCCGCAGGCCAGAAACCCGGCCTTGCGTAGTTTTTTGGCCGCTGTCTGCCCGCCGCCAAAAGGGGCGGCTTGCAGTGCAAATTGATGGGAATTGGTGAAACCCTGTTCGCTGGCGAAAACCTTTAAACCACGGCCCTCTAATGCCCCGGAAAATGTCTGCGCTACCGCAATCATTTTGGCAGCATATGCCTGCCCGTATTCGCGCCAGTCCAGCATGGTCAGGGCAAGGGCCGCCGAATTGGCCACGTCAAAATTTGCGGTCATCCCCGGATATGCGATGGCATCCAGCCGCTCTGCCATTTCCGCGTCATTGGACACCAGCAAGCCGCTGGCCGGGCCGCCAAGGCTTTTGTAGGTGCTCATGGTCATCACATGTGCGCCCTCATGCAGCGGGTTTTTCCAGGCGCGTCCGGCAATGATGCCGCACTGGTGCGCGGCGTCGAACATAACCTTTGCGCAGACTTCATCGGCGATGGCGCGCACCTCGCGCACCGGATGTTCGAAAAGGTTCAGGCTGCCACCCACGGTGATCAGCTTGGGCCGCACTTTTCGCGCGAGGTCACCCAGTGCTTCAACATCCAGCGTGTAGCCGTCGGCATTCACTGGGGCAGGAACTATGTTCAGCCCGTACAAGCCAGCGCAGCCGCCTGCGTGATGGGTGACGTGGCCACCGATGGAGGCCGGGGGCGAAATGATCGTGTCGCCGGGTTTACAGGTTGCCATGAACGCATAGAGATTGGCGATAGCGCCGGACGGCACCCGAATTTCGGCGTATTTGGCCTGGAAAACTTCGGCGCATAGTTCGGCGCAAATCACCTCGATTTCTTCAATCGCTTCCATTCCCATTTCGTATTTATCGAAAGGGTAACCAAGCGACGGGCGAGAGCCGAGGCCAGCCGATAGTATTGCTTCAGCCCGTGGGTTCATCACGTTGGTGGCCGGGTTCAGGTTAAAGCACCGGTGTTCGTGGATATTGCGGTTTTCTGCCGCCAGTTCTGCTAACCGGGTGGCCACGTCGCCGGATGACTGTTTTGACGTCCGCGCTGCAAGTTTGCATATTTGTTTTTCGCAGGTTTCCGGAACCCAGTTTCGATGTGCCAGCGCCATGTTGTGCCCCTATTGTGTTGCGCCCAGTTTCAGTCTGAATTTGGTCTGCCACAAGCACTAAGCGTATTATTCGAAATATGTGTTGCTGTGGTCTGCTTTGGGTAGGTTTTGTATTGACTCGGGGGCCTATCACAGTAAAAGGCGTGTCTTACAGATTTCACGGGCGTGTACCAATTGGTGCCCCGACGCAGGAGCAAATACCATGGCAAAGCCAACCACGATTAAAATCCGCCTGAATTCAACAGCCGGTACCGGCCACTTTTATGTGACYAAAAAGAATGCCCGCACGATGACCGAAAAGATGGTTGTGAATAAATACGACCCGGTTGTGCGCAAGCATGTTGAATACAAAGAGGGCAAGATCAAATAGGTCTTTTCGTCAGACGAACAAAGCAAGCCGCGCAAATTAGCGCGGCTTTTTTGTTGGGGATTGGTGGGTTAAGTGCTCAGACTTTGCCTGAATATGGTCCTATTTGCGCCCCAAGATTGGCAACCTGTGCTAAGATGAGTTGCAGTACAWATTCAAATCGGAGGACGCCATGCGTTTTATTGCCATAGCTTTTATTCTGTCACTGGCGGCTTGTTCCGTGACAAATAATACCGATCGTAACAATGGTGTTGGATTCGGTTCTTACAATACTCAGTAAGTATTGCGGTTTTATCACGCCCGCCGGATAGCGCTGCGGGTGATTGAGCAATTGAAAAGGGCCAGCGATTGCTGGCCCTTTTGCACATCGGTTTTAGTTGGTTCTAGTTACGGTTGCCAAAAAACATCAGCAGGAACATGAACATGTTGATGAAGTCGAGATAGAGGTTCAGGGCCCCCATAATYGCCGACTTCCCCAGCCACTCGTTGTCCATTGCATGGGCGTGCTGCAAATAGTCGTTCTTGATCTTCTGGGTGTCGTAGGCGGTGAGACCAGCGAATATCAGCACACCAAGGCCGGAAATCGCGAACATGATCGCCGGGCTTTGCAGGAATATGTTTACGATCATCGCAACAATCAGGCCAATCACCCCCATGATCAGGAATGAACCCCAMSCRGAAATGTCTTTCTTGGTGGTATAGCCATATAGCGACAGACCGGCGAAAGCGATGGATGTGACCAGGAAGGTCTGGGCAATTGATATGCCTGTGTAGACTGCCATGATCCAGGAGATCGACAGGCCCATAGCCGCCGAAAATGCGTAGAAAAACAGCTGCGCACCCGCAGCTGATATGCGATTGATCATTGCGCCAAAGGCGAAAACCATGATCAGCGGCAGGAACATGACGATGTAACGGGTGAACCCGGTGAATATCGTGGCCAGCATCGCCTCATTTGTGCCAACAGCCCAGGCAACGCCTGCGGTAAGCAACAATCCAACGGACATGGTGCTGTAGACCTTATTCATATGTGCGCGAAGACCCGCGTCTATTTCGGCCGAGCGGGTGCCTGCACCGATCTGTGCCGTTTGATAGTCAGCCATTTTTTAACTGCCTCCTGAAAATTCCAATGGGTACGGCCAATCGAAATGGGCCGCTCTCCCAATCTATATTGGTTAGAACGGCCCGGTTTTCAAGGATTTCCGCACACATTTGACGTGTTTTTGCGCGCAAAGGGCTATCGGAGCCAGTTCGTTGGTACGTCCCAGGAAGATTTGGCGACTTCGCGGTCCACCTGGTCACGGGTGATGCCGAGGTCATGCAATCTGTTATCCGGCAGGCCCGACAGAGTTTTCCGTTGCGTTTTCAGGGCGATGGCAAGACGAATGCGGGTGAACAGACCCAGGCTGCTCTTGCGGTTATGTGTTGTTGCGCAGCTTGTGTTTTCTAAGGTTGTCATGGTTTCGTCCTTTCCAGTTGCTGATGTGTTGACCGGTACCGATCAATTTCCTTGATGTGTGTCGCAATATGTGGCAAATAAGTAAAACGAATGTTTGTTCTCTGTTTCATCAAGGATTGTGATATGCCAAGAAATCTGGACCTGACCGCCCTTCGTTCATTTGTTGCAGTATCGGATTCCGGTGGGGTGACGCGGGCTGCCGGGTTTTTGAACCTGACCCAGTCGGCGGTGTCGATGCAGTTGAAGCGGCTGGAAGAATCGCTGGGTCTGCAATTGYTGGATCGCTCAGCACGCACAATTTCCCTGACGGCTTCGGGTGAGCAGTTGCTGGGTTACGCGCGCCAGATGCTGGCCTTGAATGATGAGGTGTACGGACGCCTGACACATCAGGCGTTTGAAGGTGAGATCGTTCTTGGTGTGCCCCATGACGTTGTCTAYCCCGCGATCCCCCATGTGCTGAAACGGTTCAATGCCGAATATCCGCGTGTAAAAATTCAGCTGTTATCGTCGTATACCCGCGGGCTGAAGGAACAGTTCGCCCGTGGTGAATGCGATATTATTCTGACGACAGAAGACAACGTTGGCGAAGGTGGTGAAACACTGGTGAGCCTGCCGCTGGTCTGGGTCGGGGCGCAAGGGGGGGTGGCGTGGAAGCAACGCCCGCTAAGGYTRGCGTTTGAATATCGCTGTTTCTTCCGAAAATTGGTTCAGGAAGCGCTTAATAAACATGAAATACCCTGGGAAATGGCGATTGAATCTGAACAATCGCGCCCGATTGAAGCCGCTGTTAGTGCCGATTTGGCAATCCATACGATGATAGAAGGGACCGTAACACCGCAWTGCGAGGTCATYCAGCATGGTGGTGCGCTGCCGGAATTGGCGTCGGTCAATATCAATTTGTACGTTGCCGCGTCGYCCAAGGGGCAAATGGCAGATGATCTGGCGAATTTTGTGCGTCAGGCGTTCAAGCCCCGCGCGGTACAGGCAGTGGCGTGATAAGCGACTGATGTACTGCCAGGAGTTTCTGAGGGGCATTATTGTCTCTGGTGAAAATTCCTGAAAAATTCCCCTCAAATGATGTTCATTTGTCTACTAGGTGTGCGACCTGGTTGTCTGGAGCCCATTTGCACGGCTTGGAACCGGGCTTGTRCAATTGGGGCTACTTTCTTTTGCYTGGAAAAATACAACCCCTGAGCGAGAAGAATCAGAAGGTGYCYTAACTTTGAATTGTTTAGWTTTTTGATTGTTCTCCCACAAGTAGAATCGAAAAAACTGCACTTTTCTCGATAAAAAGGGGAACATTTTTGCAATGATGTGCGGTAACTAACTGAAATACATAATGGAATAAAGATTCCGCTGTGACCTATACAAAAAGACAGGTTGAGGTTTTCAACCGAAAGATGGACACCGTTACGCACGTTTAACGAATATGGAGTCGGCCTATGAAACATCCTGTGGATGTACACGTTGGAAAAAGAGTACGGCACCGTCGTTGGATGGTTGGGATGACTCAACAACAGTTGGCTGAAAAAGTTGGTATTAAATTTCAGCAGATTCAAAAATACGAAACCGGTATGAACCGCGTCAGCGCGTCCCGGCTTTGGGACATCGCGGAAGCGCTGGAGGTTTCTGTCAGTTTTTTCTTCGAAGGTCTTGAAAATGATGAGACCGAAGCAAGGATTGCCGGCTCTGCTGTCCCCGGTGACAYTATGGCTGACAAGGAAGCGTTGGAACTTGTTCGTTCCTATTACGCGATCCCGGAAAACCAGCGCCGCCGACTTTTTGAACTGGCACGCGTCCTTTCGGACGTTGCCTGATCGGCCCTTGACCACTGCCAGCGCCACGGATACCCGGAACGGGTAATTCAGGTGGCGGGCAGMGATGACAGATATTTCAAAAACAGATCAGGAATTCCTGATTTCGGTGGCTCATAGGGCGGCGGATGCAGCGCGGAAAGTTACGCTGTCGTATTTTCGCGGCCAGCAACTGGCGACTGAAAACAAGGCTGGTGTAGGATTTGACCCGGTTACTAAGGCCGACCGGGAGGCAGAAGCCGCGATATGTGATATTCTGCAAGAGCTGCGCCCACAGGACGCCATTCAGGGTGAAGAACATGGTAATCAGCCCGGAACATCAGGGCTGACCTGGGTACTGGACCCGATTGATGGTACGCGCGGTTACATGAGCGGAACACCCACATGGGGCACGCTGATTTCTATCCGCGACGAAACCGGCCCCGTCATGGGCCTGATCGATCAACCCCATATAGGTGAGCGTTTCTTCGGCGGGTTTGGCGTGTCTGAGCTGAACCACAATGGTAACGTGACGCCCCTGGGGGTACGCCCGGCGGCGTCTCTTGGTGAAGCGATCCTTTATACCACGCATCCCGGTATCGGTTCCAAAGTGGAAGAGGCTGCGTTTCATGCTCTGGCAAAAAATGTGCGCCTGCTGCGCTATGGGATGGATTGTTACGCCTACGCATTGCTGGCGGCAGGGACGATTGATCTGGTGGTTGAAGCAGGTTTGTTCCCCTATGACGTTCAGGCCCCGATTGCGGTAATACAGGCCGCGGGTGGTATAATCACCGATTGGGACGGCAACCCGGCCCATGAAGGTGGCCGTGTTCTGGCTGCGGCCAGCGCCGAATTACATGCAAGTGCCATGAAAGTGCTTCAAGCGTCCCTGTAGGACTAGCACTTGCCCGATTGGGTCTGTCCGGTTTACGTTCTTATCAGGCGACTTCGAGTCCTTCCCCGTTCTGTCACGCCTGCACTACCCCATCCGAACCGGGCAGTTTTGAAGTGCGAGGGACAAATGACCAACGAGGTTCTGATACGAAACGCGGATTTCATCCTGACCATGGATGATCAGCGTCGGGAAATTACCGGYGGCGATATTCTGATCCGCGACGGCGTAATTGTGCAGGTGGGGCAGGGGCTGGCCAGCGACGGTGAACATATCAACGCAAAAGGCTGCGTTGTGACACCCGGCTTGGTGAACACCCACCACCATCTTTACCAAACCCTGACCCGCGCGGTTCCCGGCGGGCAGGACGCGCTGTTGTTTGGCTGGTTGCAGACTCTTTATCCGATCTGGCAGCGCTTTGGGCCGGAAGAAATGCGGATWTCCGCGCTGGTTGGGCTGGCGGAACTGGCGYTGTCGGGATGCACGATGAGCTCGGACCACTTGTACCTCTATCCCAATGGGGCGCGTCTGGACGATACCATTGATGCAGCACGCGAAATCGGTGTGCGGTTCCATGCGACGCGTGGCTCAATGTCTATTGGCGAAAGCGATGGTGGGTTGCCACCTGACGGTCTGGTGGAACTTGAAGACGATATTCTGAAAGACTGTATCAGGGTGATTGATACCTTTCATGACCCAAAGCCCGGCGCGATGGTGCGCGTCGGTGTGGCGCCCTGCTCGCCGTTCTCGGTTAGCCGAGAATTGATGCGCGACACGGCTATTCTGGCGCGGGACAAGGGTGTGATGATGCACACCCATCTGGCKGARAATGACGAAGACATCGCCTATTCGCTGGAAAAGTTTGGCTGCCGTCCGGGGCAGTATGCCGAGGATCTGGGCTGGACCGGTGACGATGTGTGGCACGCCCATTGCGTAAAGCTGGATAGTTCTGAGATTGATCTTTTTGCGCGATCCCGCACCGGTGTGKCCCATTGCCCCTGTTCGAATTGCCGCCTTGGTTCTGGTATCGCGCCGGTGCGCAAGATGCGGGATCAGGGGGTTAAGGTTGGACTTGGGGTGGATGGCTCGGCCTCAAATGATGCKGGAAATCTGGTGGCCGAGGCCCGGCAGGTGATGCTGTTRCAGCGSGTKGMWAAYGGYGCMGACGCRATGAGCGCGCGTGAGGCGCTGGAAATTGCCACCCGAGGCGGGGCCGAGGTGCTGGGGCGYAGYGATTGYGGKCARATYGCRCCGGGGATGCGGGCGGATATTGCCATATGGGAYGTCTCGGGCATTGAAAGTGCGGGCAGTTGGGATCCGGCGGCGATATTGCTGGCAGGACCAACCAAGGTGCGTGATCTGCTGGTTGAAGGGYGCCGGGTGGTTAGTGGCGGCATGATAACGACCATTGACTTGCCRGTGGTGATTGAGCAGCAAAACAGGCTGGCGCGGCAGTTGGCGGGCAGCTGAAAANGCGGCATTCCGCCTAGACGAAATTTTCACAGTGCGCTGCCAGAATTTTTCCTTATTTCCCCGGTAATACAGGGCAGCGATCCTGATGCTGGTGCGGAATAGGAGCAATAATTGAAATTCTCGGTATATATTGCGAGCGCTGCGCTGGCTGTATTGGGTGCATGTTCATCTGACCCCTTGGCAAATATTGCTGCCCCATCCGGCGGYAGYTCRGTTCCAATGGCGACCGGCCTTGTCAGTGATCCATTCTCTTCGTTTAGCGTTGATGTAAATTCCTATCGGGCCCCCGCACTGAACCCTCTGAGCTATAATTCTCAGCTACAAGGCGCGGCGCAAACCCATGCCAATGACATGTCTGCCAACAATTTCTTTTCCCATACCGGGTCCGACGGTAGAACCGTGTCAGATCGTGTCTCGGATCAGGGCTATAACTGGGCCTGGATTGGTGAAAATATTGCGCAGGGACAAACTACAGCGACGCAGGCACTGAACGGTTGGAAAGCTTCACCTCCTCACAACGCAATATTGTTATCGTCCGTACCAACTGAATTCGCTCTTGCCAGGGCGCCTGGAAACTACTGGGTCATGGTRCTGGCTAAACCTCAGTAACCCAGTTCCTGTCCGTTTACCCAAACCGCTTTTACCGCCCGATCATCGCCCATCATGATGGTTGGAAACAGCGCCTGCCARATGTCTTCCGCGCGTGCCGAACGCTGTGCAATTGCCGGCGTTGAGGCGAGATCAAGAATGACCATATCAGCCTCTAACCCTTTGCGGATATTGCCGATTTTATCGTCCATCCGCATTGCACGCGCCGATCCTGCGGTTGCCAGCCARTAWAGCTGYGCCGGATGAATWGYCGTGCCGYTAAGCTGRCCGATTTCGTAWGCCGCAGCCATGGTGCGCAGCATCGAAAACGAAGACCCGCCGCCGGTATCGGTGGCCAGCCCAATGCGCTGTTTTTCMGCCATYARCCCGGCCATATCAAACARSCCGGAACCGATGAAGGTATTCGAGGTGGGGCAATGGAYCAGCGCGGCGTCCGCTTCTTTCAGGCGGTCACGTTCGCGCTGGGTCAGATAGATCGTATGCCCAAACATTGCGCCGGGGCCGACCAGYCCGAACTGYTCATAWGTGTCCAGATAATCTCGGGCATCCGGGAACAGGTCAGCGACCCATTTGACCTCATCCACCTGTTCGGACAGGTGGGTCTGCATCAGGCAGTCGGGATTTTCAGCCCARAGCGCGCCCAATGCTTCCAGTTGTTCGGGTGTYGAAGTGGGCGARAACCGCGGGGTGATKGCATARGATARCCGCCCSAYYCCATGCCAWYTWTCCAGCAARCGCTTGCTGTCGTCATAWGCYRAAGCAGGYGTATCGCRCAGCCCGYCCGGCGCATTWCGGTCCATRCAGGYTTTACCGGCGACAGCACGAACATTGCGGTTTTTAGCTTCTGCAAAGAAGGCCTCAACACTTTCGGAGTGAATTGTGCAATAACTACAAACGGTTGTGGTTCCGTTCGCCAATGTGAAATCAAAATAATTTTTGGCAGCATTAGCGGCGTAGTCCAGATCACCGAACCGCATTTCTTCGGGGAAAGTGTAGGTATTCAGCCAGTCAATTAGTTGCTTCCCCCAACTGGCAATAATCGCGGTTTGCGGATAATGGGCGTGCGCATCGATAAACCCGGCCGAAATCAGGGCGTSACCGTAATCAAAAACCTTTGCACCCGGATARGCCGCGCGCATATCGTCYGCYTCGCCGGTATCCAGTATTTTACCACCCYGYACCGCGATACCACCGCGTCGCCGCCARTTGGTACAATCGTCGATTGGCGTATGGAACGGGTCACCTTCATATGAAAGGGTCTGGCCCAGGAGCAGGCTAATATCTGGCATGTTTTTGTGATCCTCCGCGCCCCTATTGTAGGGATGTAAATTCGATCGGTAAATCGCCCATTAGCTCTGTTTCTTTGAAACAGTTTTGCCTAATGTGCCGGCTAAAAGGGGCTCTCAGATGAACGCGGACATCATGACGGACGATGAACAGTTTGAAGACGCCTATGTATTGGATAAGGCAACGGTTCTCGCAATTCGTGCGGCGGTGGAAATTGGCGATGCCGTCAGTCTGACTGAATTGATGGAGCCGCTGCACGCGGCCGATATTGCTGACCTTCTGGAACAGATTTCAGAGGTCGAACGCCGCGAGCTGGTGCAGCTTTATGACCGCGAGTTTGACGGCGAAATCCTGTCGGAACTTGATGAAGGTCTGCGTGAAGAAGTCATTGATGCCTTGCACCCAGAGGTTCTGGCAGACGCGGTGCGGGAACTKGAATCRGACGACGTTGTWGACCTKCTGGAAGATCTGGACGCGCCGCAACAGGGTGTAATTCTTGAGGCGCTGGAAGACGTTGACCGCGTCGCGGTTGAGCAGGCAATGAACTATCCGGAGTTTTCCGCCGGGCGTCTGATGCAGCGCGAAGTCGTGATGGCGCCAGAACACTGGAATGTTGGGCAAGCCATTGATTTTCTACGGAATTCCAAAAATTTGCCAGAACAGTTTTATCATCTTCATTTGGTCAATCCCAAGCAGGAACCGGTGGCTTATGTTACGTTGGGGCGGTTGCTTTCGTCAGATCGTAAATGCCCCTTGCGCGATATTACCGAAGACAGTTTYCGCACCTTTGATGTTACAGAAGACGAGGCTGACGTGGCTTATGCCTTCAACCAGTACCACCTGATTTCCGCACCTGTGGTGGATACCAGYCAGCGACTGGTGGGRATGATYACCATTGATGACGCGGTRCAAATTCTGGATGAAGAGCACGAAGAAGAYATCATGCGTTTGGCCGGGGTTGGCGAAAACAGCCTGTCGGAYAAGGTTTTCGATACCACCAAACGCCGGTTTCCATGGCTGGCGGTTAATTTGGTGACAGCGATATTGGCCTCATTGGTGATTGCCCAGTTTGAAGAGTTGATCGCGCAGTTTGTGGCACTGGCGGTGCTGATGCCGATCGTGGCGTCGATGGGGGGAAATGCCGGGACGCAGTCGCTGACCGTGGCAGTGCGGGCCATTGCGACACGGGATTTGACCAGCGCCAACGTCTGGCGGGTGATCCGGCGAGAGGTTTTGGTGGGGCTGGTAAATGGGCTGATTTTCGCGGTGGTAATGGGGTTCGTCGGGGCAATCTGGTTTGGCACACCGATATTGGGTTTGGTTATTGCGCTGGCGATGATCGCCAACCTGATCGTTGCCGGGCTGGCCGGGATTGTAGTGCCAGTGGGGCTGGAGAAAATTGGAATTGACCCGGCATTGGCGTCCGGGGCGTTTGTGACAACGGTAACGGATGTCGTTGGTTTCTTTGCATTTTTGGGGCTGGCAGCGTTGATGCTGATGTGAGAGGCAGGGTATGGTAGGCAATATTTTAGAACTAAAGGCCGAGGCCCGCCGAGAGGCTTTTGCGCGCAGGAAAGYGGCGCATAGTGGCTATGATTCGCAGGATGCCGCCGGAAATTTGCTGGAATTTCTGATGCCTCACCGGGGGAACCGGGTTGCCGCCTATATGCCGATCCGTACTGAAATTGATGTGATGCCGGTGATGCGTGAAGTCTCGCAACATTGTGTCGTGGGGGTTCCGGTTATTTTGGGCCGTGGTCAGCCGCTGGAATTTCGACGTTGGCAGCCCGGCACGGAGATGCAGGACGGCCCGTTTGGCGCGCGTATCCCCAAAAACGCCGAACTGGTCGTCCCGCAGGTGGTGATCCTGCCGCTGGTTGCGTTTGACAAAMTGGGWTTTCGGCTGGGCTACGGCGGTGGGTTTTATGACCGCACTTTGSAAGTTTTACGCGCGAACGGCCCGGTTCTGGCCGTGGGGTTCGCCTATGCGGCGCAGGAAGCCGACAGCGTGCCAATCGAACCGACTGACCAGATAATGAACGCCATCGTGACCGAAAAGGGCATCCGGTGGTTTGACATTGCCAAGCCCACGCCAGCGCTCTAGGCCGGTTTACATGAAAATACTTTTCCTTGGTGATGTGGTTGGCCGTACCGGACGCACGGCCATCATAGAAAACCTGTCGCGTTTGCGGATCGAATGGCGGCTGGATTTCGTCGTGGTGAACGGCGAAAACGCCAGCAATGGTGTGGGCCTGACTGGGGCGCATGCAAAGCTGTTGCTGGGTGCCGGGGTAGATTGTCTGACCCTGGGTGATCATGCTTTTGATCAGCGCGATATGGCGCAATTCATTGAAACTGAGCCACGGATCATTCGCCCCCTGAATTATGCGAAAACCGCCCCCGGCAAAGGTGCGCGGGTGTTTGATGTRCCGGGCGGGCGCAAAATTTTGGTGGCGCAGGTCCTGGGGCAGGTATTTATGAAACGCCCGTTTGATGATCCGTTYTCWGCGATTGATCAGGTGCTGCGCAGCCAYCCRCTTGGCGGGTTGGTGAATGCCAGCCTGCTGGATATGCACTGCGAAGCGACCTCGGAGAAAATGGGCATGGGGCACTATTGTGACGGGCGTTGCAGCGTGGTGGTGGGCACCCATACCCATGTGCCGACGTCGGATGCAATGATCCTGCCCGGTGGTACGGCCTATCAGACCGACGCCGGCATGTGCGGCGACTATAATTCGGTGATTGGGATGGAAAAAACCGAACCGATGCGCCGGTTTGTCACCGGGATGGGCAAGGGCCGCTTTACCCCGGCTGAGGGTAAGGCGACACTGTCCGGGCTTTATATCGAAACYGATGATCGCAGCGGTAAAGCCACCCGCGTGGAAATGGTGCGCAGCGGCGGTTTGTTGCAACAGTCAGGYCCGTAGGGTTGCGAAAGCAAGGCACATTCTATCTGGCTCTGGTCGTCATCGGAGCAGCTTGGGGGGTGACGTTCCCAATATCCAAAGTTGTCGTCTCAACAGGGTATCAACCCTATGGAATTCTGGTCTGGCAAATCATCGGYACCCTAATTTTGACCGGAACTATTACCGTTTTACGCCGTAAAACGTTGCGTTTATCGCGCCAGTTCCTTGGACTGTATATCGGCGTTGCGMTGCTTGGCTCAGTAATATCTGGCTACTTTTCCTATTTGGCGGCGGCGCAACTYCCGGCTGGGATTCTGGCGATAGTTATCGCATTGGTACCRCTGTTTGCGATGCCGATTGCGCTGTCGATGGGGTATGAGAAACTCTCGGTTAAACGCATATTTGGCCTGATTTTCGGGGCAACCGCTGTGGTGGTACTGGTTGGACCGGATGCCAGCCTGCCGGAGCCGGAAAAGGCGGTTTTTGTATTGGTGGCTATGCTGGCAACCCTTGCCTATGGGGCCGAAGGTAATTTTCTGGAATGGTTCWACAGGCGTGTTTCGCATCCGATGCCTGATCCGTTCCAGATTTTGTTTGGCTCAAGTGTTGTCGGCCTAAGCGTGGCCCTGCCGCTGGCYCTGGGGTCTGGCCAGTTTATTGACCCGATAAAGCCGTGGAACATGCCGGAATGGGGAATTCTGCTGACCTCAATATTCAGCACCTTTGCCTATGGCG
This sequence comes from Marinosulfonomonas sp., assembly GCA_002732955.1. GTDB lineage: Bacteria > Pseudomonadota > Alphaproteobacteria > Rhodobacterales > Rhodobacteraceae > NVTR01. Next base: position 17,223 of record NVTR01000033.1, on the reverse strand, counting down.
GCTATATCTGGCTAATCGGGCGCACCGGGCCGATTTTTGCGGCGCAGGTATCGTATCTGGTGACGGGGTTTGGCGTGATCTTTTCAATGTTGCTGCTGGGTGAAAGCTATTCCAGCTGGGTCTGGTTTGCACTGGTATTGATCCTTGCGGGTCTGTTTCTGGTTCAGCCRCGCCTGCGTGATACCAACGCTTGATCCACAGCCAGTGCTGGGCGATGATGGAAAAAACAGGTGGGCGAGATGATTGAACTGCTTTCGCTGGGACCAAATGGCGAAGCCTATGTGACACTTGGCGTCGTCGCGGTGATGTTTTTACTTTTTACCCGAGAGGTTTATCCGGCTGAAGTCGTCGCCATCGCCGGTGCGGCTGCGATGTTGGCCCTTGGSGTATTGCCCTACGATAGCGCGATTGARGTTYTGGCGAACCCSGCCCCCTGGACCATTGTGGCGATGTTTATTGTCATGGGGGCGTTGGTACGCACGGGTGCGCTGGAATGGTTCACCCGTCAGGCCAGCGCGCAGGCGGATACAAGGCCTGGTCTGGCCATTGGCGGCCTGATGGCATTCGTCGTGGTTGCATCTGCTTTTGTGAATAACACACCCGTTGTGGTGGTGATGATCCCGGTCTTTGTACAGCTGTCGCGCAAGCTGAAAATATCGGCGAGTAAGTTATTGATCCCGCTGTCTTATGCAGCAATTCTTGGCGGTTCGCTGACGTTGATCGGCACGTCCACCAATTTGCTGGTTGATGGGGTGGCGCGCTCGCGCGGGTTGGAACCCTTTACGATTTTTGAAATCACRCCACTGGCGATTATTCTGGTCATCTGGGGCGGGCTTTATCTGCGGTTCATTGCGCCACGGCTTTTGCCGGATCGCAACAGTTTGGCGAGCCTGCTGTCGGACAAGCGTAGTCTGAAGTTTTTCACCGAGCTGGTCATTCCCGCCGGAAGCACTCTGATTGGCAAGGAACCGGGAAAGATTGAGCTGTTTCGCCGCGACGGGGTGCGGCTGGTGGATGTGCTGCGCGGTGATCTGTCACTACGGCGAACCATGAAAGACGTAGTGCTGGAGGCAGGTGATCGGGTGGTGTTACGCACCCCGATGGCCGAACTGCTAAGCCTGCAACGGGATCGCAGCCTGCGTCCGGCGGATCAGGTTTCTTCGGTGCAGACCTCTACGGTTGAAGTACTGATAACGCCGGGGTGCCGTATGGTCGGGCGTAAATTGGGCGAAATGCGCCTTAGACGGCGCTACGGAATCTATACGCTGGCGGCGCACCGGCGAGACCAGAATATTGGTCAGGCACTGGAKGAATTGACCGTTCGCGTCGGTGATACGCTACTACTCGAAGGGGCGGCAGAGGATATAAGCCGTTTGGCGGTGGATATGGACATGGTAGATATTTCTCAGCCGTCGGACCGGGCGTACCGGCGCAGCCACGCGCCGATTGCTCTGGTAGCGCTTGCGGGCATCGTTGTGCTGGCGGCAATGGGGGTAGCTCCAATTCTGTTGCTGGCGGTGTTGGCGATGGCGTTGGTCTTTCTGACACGTTGCATCGATTCAGATGAGGCTTTTGCTTTCATCGACGGTCGCCTTCTGGCSCTGATATTCGCAATGCTGGCCGTTGGTGCCGCACTGGACGCGTCGGGTGCCGTGCAGCTTATTGTTGCAGCGGTTGCGCCATACCTCGGCGCATTGTCGCCATTTTTGATCATCTGGGCCATCTATCTGTTGACGTCGGTTCTGACCGAACTGGTTTCCAATAACGCGATCGCGGTTGTGATAACGCCGGTCGTCATCGGACTGGCGGCAGAGCTCGGCATCGACCCGCGTCCGCTTGTAATCGCAGTAATGGTGGCGGCATCGGCCTCTTTCGCCACGCCGATCGGCTATCAGACAAATATGCTGGTTTACGGTCCGGGTGGTTACAAATTCACCGATTTCATGCGGGTGGGCATCCCGCTTAATCTGTCCGTSGGTTTGCTGGCCTCGGCTGTCATTCCGTTTCTCTGGCCTTTGTAAAACAAAGGGGCGCCCTTACGGGCGCATTTCCTTTAGCCCTTCGGGCGATTTGCCTGCGGCGCGAGTATTTATGAACAGAAGAATGTGCGTTTAAGCAACCACCTGTTGCTTATGCGTAAAAGGGGACCGCAATATTTAAACCGCGATTTTACTACGGAGCGAAAGTGGCCCCATTCCTAGCTTGGCGGGGGAGTTAATAGGGTCCTATTTTTCACGTCTGTSKTYAYCSTCRYYGYSMTCRTCRTCGTCATCGTCATCGTCATCGTCATCGTCATCGTCATCCAAGGTTTCTCCGAACCTACACAGGATACCGCAATACCCGTTGTCAGAACGCTTGAAGCGATCTTCTGACGCCAGCGTGCTTGTTGTAAATAGTGCCGAAATCAAAGCGGCCAGTACAAGTAATTGAATGTTCATTTGTTTGGACCTATTCCGTAAAGTGCTTGTTGAGCAGGCCAGCGATAAGTTCGCCGTCCCCGGTTTACGCTGCGATTGCGACATCCCGCCCCATAACCAAGACACCGTGCCCTTGGCCAGTCAAATACCCCACCCACGAATACCGCAATCAGGCCTATCGCCGCCTATTTAGCCTATCGCAAACAGGCGCATCGCCGCCTACAGGCATGTCGCCGCCTACTTAGCCTGTCGCAAACAGGCGTATCGCCGCCTATTTTGCCGTTCTTGCCCCATACATTTTAGGTGCGGGGAAAAAGGTGAAAGGGCGGGTTCACACCCACGCCTATGAGGGAGCGGCATTTGGGCACCAAGGACAAGGCAATCGAATTGCTTGATTGGCGCCAAGATGAATTCAGCGAGGGCTCTGATGCGGTATCAGGTACCTACCTCGGCGTCGCTCCCCTTGAATGCGCTAATCCCGAGGTCTTGAAATGAAGTTGTCGAAAGTCTGTAGTCGTTTGCGACTGCCCAATCTTTGGCAGCAGTGGTCTGCCTCTCAAGGCTGTTCCCATCCTTCTGGGCACTAGAACTAAAGCGAATATAAGAGAACGCCAACGGCATCCTTTGTGGGATCTGTGTGCCTGTATCGTTCATCTTAAGGGGCTCCCTCTGGCTACTGATCGCCCCTCATTCTCCTACATCGGCCAGAAGAACATGATCGACGGGATCGACACGATGACTACCAGGATTTCAAGTGGCAGGCCCATTTGCCAGTAGTCACCAAAGCGGTAGCCGCCGGGCCCTAAGATCAGGGTGTTGTTTTTGTGGCCAATCGGGGTGAGAAAAGCGCAGGACGCGGCAACCGCGACGGCCATCAAAAACGGRTCTGCTGAAACTTCCAGAGCTTGTGCCATCTGAATTCCGACCGGGGCRGCGACGATTGTAGTGGCRGTGTTGTTCAGCACATCGGACARYGTCATCGTGACCACCATCAGCACSGTCAGGACCACCCATGCAGGCATGCCTTCGGTCAGGCCAACCAGTGCGCCGGCGATCAGTTCTGTCCCGCCGGAACTGTCCANNGYSSCGCCCNNAGYGGGATCATYGAGCCRAGCAAWACMACMACYGGCCATTCTATGTGGGTATARATTTCGGAGATTGGAATGATCTTGGCCAGCACATAGGCCACGACAACCAGTCCAAGGGCGACMGGCAGATAAACCAACCCGAAACTGGCGGCAGYGACTGCGCCACCGAACAGGCCGATRGCCAGCCASACCTTGCTGTTTTCGGTGACCGCCAGMCCRCGATCSGCCAGTGGSAGGCAGCCRAGCCAKTCRATYACGTCRTCGCTTTGRTCCTGKGGCACCAGAATTAACAGAATATCCCCGGCGTGTACTTTGGTTTGGCGCACATGGTTGGAAATCCTTTTACCCCGTCGGGAAATCCCCATAAGTACGGTATTCTGCCGCCATGAAAGGCCGATTGCCTGTGCGGTTTTTCCTCTGATACGTGAGTTTTCGGTCACGACTACTTCGATCACGTTCAGACCTTCACCGTCGGCGCGMAGCCKKTCCTGMCGGGYCTKRTCGGCGAAATCCARTGTCAGGGCGGCGCGAATTTCRTCSARMGCGTCAGGGSTTGCTTCCAGAACCAATGCGTCACCRGCCCGCAATTTTGTGTTCTTCTGGGTGCCATAGCGACGCTTGCCATCCCGCACCAACCCAAGGATAGCTACGTCGTTTTTTTCAGCCGTTTCRTAGTGYTCGCTAAGCCGGGTATCGATCAGCTTTGACTCTTTCGGGATTGTCAGCTCGGCGATATATTGCGCCAGATCGTCCATCGCGTTGCGTTCAACTTTGCCGCCGGTATGGTCCGGGATCAGACGCCAGCCGATTAGCGCCACGAAGATCAGCCCGGCGAGGGCGGTGATGCCACCGACCGGGGCGAAATCAAACATACTGAAAGGTTCGCCGAATTCCTGTTCGCGGATCGTGGCGATGATTATGTTTGGCGGGGTGCCAATCAGGGTGACCATTCCGCCTAAGATGGTGGCAAAGGACAGGGGCATCAGCGACAGGCTGGGCGGGCGGCCAGCCTTGCGGGCGGTCTGGATATCCACAGGCATTAGCAAGGCGAGGGCAGCGACGTTGTTCATGAACGCCGAAAGGATGCCGCCGATAGCCCCCATCAGGGCAATGTGCGCGCCGAGGGAACGGGTGGAGTCCACCAATGTGCGGGTAATCAGGAAGACAGCACCAGAGCGTACCAATCCGGCCGATACCACCAACACGAAGGCCACGATCAGCGTGGCGGGGTGACCAAAACCGGCGAAAGCGTCGGCCTTGGGGACGACCCCCAGAACCACGCCAATCATCAGGGCGGTGAACGCGACCAGATCATAGCGAAAACGCCCCCAAAGCAGCATGGCGAATACGCCGCCGAAAAGGGAAAAAAGAATAATCTGATCACTGGTCATACTAGGTCCACCTGTTTGTCCCTAAAGAACCGGATCAGGCATCAAATTGCAACGCCTTGCCGGGTTGCCCCGTGTGCCAGCCCTGCACTATAGAGGCAGAGCAGTGACATATTAGAGGAAAGTTATCCATGGCAGGCCATTCGAAATGGGCAAATATCCAGCATCGTAAAGGGCGTCAGGACGCGGTGCGTTCAAAGCTGTTTTCCAAACTTTCCAAGGAAATTACTGTAGCCGCCAAAATGGGTGAACCGGACCCGGATAAGAACCCGCGCCTGCGGATGGCCGTAAAAGAGGCCAAATCGGTTTCAGTGCCAAAGGACGTGATTGATCGTGCGATCAAAAAGTCGCAAGCCGGTGAGGGGGATGATTATGAAGAAATCCGTTATGAAGGCTATGGGCCAAACGGGGTTGCGATAATTGTTGAAGCGATGACCGATAACCGAAATCGTACAGCGGGGGCGGTGCGTTCTACCTTTACCAAAAACGGCGGCAATCTGGGTGAAACCGGCTCGGTTGGGTTCATGTTTGATCGCGTTGGCGAAGTAACCTACCCGGTAGAAGCAGGCGACGCCGACACGGTAATGATGGCGGCGATTGAGGCCGGGGCCGAGGATGTGGAAAGTTCCGAGGATGGTCATACCATCTATTGCGCCGACACCGATCTGAACGARGTATCCACCGCGCTGGAGGCTGAGTTGGGTGAAAGTGCCTCGACCAAACTGATCTGGAAGCCGAACCTTTCCACCGAGATGGATCTGGAAGGCATGCTAAAGCTGATGAAGTTGATTGATGCGCTGGAAGACGACGATGACATACAACGGGTGACGTCAAACTTTGAAGCCTCGGATGAGGTGATGGAGCAGCTTTGAGTGCTTAATTTCGGGCTTGTAGGCGTGCGGTTTTTCCGGTTCTTTGCGCCTCATGACCACATCCACTGACAGCCCCGTCCGGGGTATCCTTTACATGCTGCTGACCGGGGCGCTGTTTGTGGCGGTTATTGCGATTGTCAAAAGCCTTGGCGATGCTCTGCCKGCGGCAGAATCCGCGTTTTTAAGGTATTTTCTGGGGTTGGTTTTCCTGATCCCGATGATCCGTCCCATTCTTCGGGCAAATCTTACCCGCACAGACCTGTTATTGTTCGGGTTGCGCGGGGTCACCCACTCGCTTGGCGTTGCGTTCTGGTTTTTMGCCATGACGCAAATCCCGATCGCGGAAGTGACGGCGATGGGGTATTTGGCGCCGATTTGTGTGACCATAGGTGCCGCGCTGTTTCTGGGGGAAAAGCTGGCGGCAAGGCGTATGTTGGCGGTTGGGGCAGCGCTGCTTGGGGCGATGGTCATTCTGCGCCCTGGCTTTCGAGAAGTCACCAGCGGGCATCTGGCGATGCTTGCCAACGCGCTGTTGTTTGGCACTTCTTATCTGGTGGCAAAGCATATGACCGGGCGCACCAGCCCGATTGTGATTGTCGGTATGTTGTCGATTACCGTGACTATCGGCTTGGCCCCTATGGCGGCGGTTGTCTGGGTGACGCCGACAATTACACAACTTGGCTGGATTTTTCTGGTAGCCTGTTTCGCCACCGCCGGTCACTACACGATGACGCTGGCGTTTCAGGCGGCTCCGATCACGGTTACGCAGCCGGTAACCTTCCTGCAATTGGTCTGGTCGGTGCTGCTGGGGGTGGTGTTTTTCAGTGAGCCATTGGACAACTGGGTTGTACTTGGTGGCGTGATCATCCTGGCTTCGGTGACGTTTATCACCTGGCGCGAAGCGGTTCTGAAGCGGCGCGGCCTGACGCCGCCCGCACCGGCAACCAAAGTCTAGCGTAATTCAGCGGCGCGGGCTGACGCCCGCAAGACATTTTTGATTCGCGTTCAACTGCGCGGGTCGAGCAATTTGGCCAGTATACGGTCCTTGCTGACCTGCCCGATCAATTCACCATCTTTTACCACACCAACCGGTTTGCCGCTTTTGCCGATCTTTTCCATAACCTCACGGATATCGGTATCCGGCGCGACGGTAAGAACCGGGAATTTCCCCGCCTTTTCCATGACATCGCGCGCGCACAGCACACCAAGCGGGTTCATATGGGCGACAAAATCGGCGACGTAATCACTGGCGGGCTTTGAAAATATTTCCTGCGGCGTGCCGCTTTGCACGATGCGRCCMCCYTCCATGATGGCGATGCGGTCACCCAGCTTGAACGCCTCATCAAGATCGTGGCTGACGAATATTATCGTGCGTTTMAGGTTCTTTTGCAGATCAAGCAGTTCGTCTTGCAGCCGCGTGCGGATCAGCGGATCAAGTGCGGAAAACGGTTCATCCATCAACAGGATCGGGGCGTCGGTGACGAAAGCGCGCGCCAGCCCGACCCGCTGTTGCATCCCGCCYGACAGCTCWCCRACTTTGCGATCGGCCCAGTCCGACAGGCCGACCAGTTCCAGCTGTTCATYAACCTTCGCGTCACGCTCGGCCCTGGCCATGCCACCCAGTTCCAGCCCCAGCCCGGTATTTTCACGCACACTTCGCCACGGCARCAGGCCGAATTGTTGAAACACCATCGCGACGCGGTGCTGGCGGATATGGCGCAGCTTGGCGGCTGAGGTTTTAGTGACGTCCACCATGGCGTCRCCGGTATTCACCTGAACCGAGCCGCGCACCACCGGGTTCAGCCCGTTCACCGCACGCAGCAGCGTGGATTTTCCCGAACCGGACAGCCCCATGAGAACCAGAATCTCGCCGGTTTCAACAGTGATCGAACAATCATGCACCCCCAGTATCTGGCCGGTTTTTTTCTGGATTTCAGCGCGCTCATGGCCTTCATCCATCATCGCCAGCGCGGCTTTGGGCTTATCACCGAAAACAATGGAAACTTTGTCAAATTCTACCGCTACCCCCATGTTCAGCGCCTCACCCTAAGCATTCGGTCCAGCATGATCGCRACCACYACRATCACYAAYCCGCTTTCAAAWCCAAGCGCTGCATTGACCTGCGACAGTGCGCGCACCACTGGTACACCCAGCYCGTCCGCGCCAACCAGCGCCGCGATAACCACCATCGACAGTGACAGCATGATCGTCTGGTTCAGCCCGGCCATRATTTGCGGCAACGCGTAAGGCAATTCAACTTTCCACAGGGTTTGACGCGGGGTGGACCCAAAGGCTTCGGCTGCCTCCAGCAGGGGTTTGGGTGTGGCGCTGATCCCCAGATAGGTCAGCCGGATCGGGGCCGGGACCACGAATATCACTGTGGCCACCAGACCCGGCACCATACCGATGCCAAAGAAAACGATCATCGGRATCAGGTAGACGAAGGTCGGCAGGGTTTGCATCAGGTCCAGTACCGGCGACATCGCCGAATACAGCCGGGGCCGATGCGCSGCGGCRATACCAATGGGCACACCGATCGCCATACAGGTCAGGCATGCGAAGGCGACCAGGGTCAGGCTCTCCATGGTCTCTTCCCAATAGCCCTGATTGAGAATGAAAAGAAACCCCAGCAGGATCAGCAGACAGGTTTTCCAGTTGCGCTGGATCAGCCATGTCAGGGCGACGAACAGGGCGACGATGACCAGTGGATTTGGGTAGTTCAGTACAAACAGGACAATCTCGATCAGCCAGCTTAGCCCGTCTTCAAAGCTCTCAAAAAACCAGCCGGCGTTTTCGCGCAGCCATTCAAAGCCGGATTTTGCAGTTTTCCCGATCGGGATTTTCGTGCCTGTCAGCCATTCCATATCTGCCCCACCCACAAACGTTTATCAGATAGAAAAAGGCCCCGACGAATGCCAGGGCCAATTTAGTTGGATCASAGACCCAGTGCYGCCGAAACRGCCGCCACYGCRTCACCACCATCTTTGGTGGTCACACCGTCCAGCCAGGCCGCGAACGCATCTGGGTTAGCCTTGAGCCAGGCAGTCGCTGCATCCTCAGCGTCTTCACCTTCGTCCAGTATCGCGCCCATGATCTGGTTTTCCATATCCAGCGAAAAGGCCAGGTTGTTCAGGAATGCGCCAACATTGGGGCATTCTTCGACGTATCCGGCGCGGGTGTTCGTATATACATCACCCTCGGCGCCGAACCATTCTTCGCCGCCGGTCAGRTARGTGACTGCGAAATTTGAGTTCATCGGATGCGGCGCCCAGCCAAGGAAGATGATCGGCTCATCCTTGCGACTTGCGCGGTCAACCTGCGCCAGCATCCCCTGTTCAGAGCTTTCAACCATTTCAACGGCACCCATGCCAAACGTGTCGGCTTCGATCAGGTCCATCACGATGCGGTTGCCGTCATTACCGGCTTCAATGCCGTAAATTTTACCTTCCAGCGCGTCAGCGTTGGCGGCGATGTCGGCGAATGTCTTGATCCCAAGGGCAGCACCGGCGGCATTGGTTGCCAGCGTATAGGCGGTGCCGTTCAGATTGGCGCGCACGGTGTCCACAGTGCCCGCTTCGCGGTACTTGGCTATGTCGCCTTCCATTGTCGGCATCCAGTTGCCCAAAAACACATCCACGTCCCCCTGTTCCAGAGAAATATAGGTCACGGGAACGGACAGCACCTTGATGTCGGTGTCATAACCCAATGCTTCCAGCACGATGCTGGTYGTMGCGGTMGTGGCGGTGATGTCGGTCCAGCCAACATCTGAGAATGTAACCGTGTCACATCCGGCAGCCAGAACCGGCCCGGCGATTGTGATTAATGCAAGTGTTGAAATCGTTGTTCTGAGTTTCATAATGCGACCCCCCAAAGGTTTTTCCTGATTGATGGATCAAATTAGGATCAATTTTGGCGTTATGTCCAGAAAATTACGCCGTRGTGTGTTTGCTTAGCGACAGTAAAAAANGACGGCTGGTTTGACGCCGATCAAAGCGGAAAGGGAATTCTTACGCGCAAACTGCGGTTGAACCAAAAACAAGGAGATATAAATGAGCCATACCCCCAATGAACTGGCAGAAGAGTTTCCACAGGAAATAGAACGTATCCACGCACTGAAACAGTCGAACGCTCATTTTGCGAAACTGTTTGACGAATACCACGAAATAAACCGCAACGTTCACCGCGCCGAAACCGACGTTGAGCCAACGGATGATCTGCACCTTGTGGAAATGCGCAAAGTCCGCCTGTCACTTAAGGACGAAATCTGGGGGATGATATCTGCCGAGGATTAGGCAAGGGRAAATCAAGTTAGATTGTTTAAAAAACTCTGAAAGTGCACTGAGTGCACTTTCAGTCCAGATGCCCTGATCTAGTCTAYTATTCTATCGAATAGGGTACCAGTCCGCGCACGTCATGATTCACACTTAGCCCCTGTTCCAACGGTGGAATTGAGCGTTGGTGGCAGTTTTTACGCTCACATATCCGGCAGGAAATTCCGATTGGTTCAAAGGCATTGGTGTTGCTGACATTCAGTTCGTCTGCATAGACCAGCTGTTTTGCATGTTTGACTTCACAACCCAGCCCAATAGCGTAACGACGCACCGGTGCGCGATACGAACCACCSGGTTTTGATACGTCGCGGGCCAGACAAAAATAACGCGCCCCATCCGGTGTTTCCGCCAGTTGGCGCAGGAACCGCCCCGGTGTTTCAAAGGCCTGATGCACATTCCAAAGTGGACAGGCACCACCAAAACGGGCGAATTGTAAACGGGTGGCAGAGTGGCGTTTGGTAATGGTTCCGGCCTGATCAACGCGCACAAARAARAACGGWATSCCCTTGGYRCCSGGSCGTTGMARYGTSGAYARGCGRTGSGCRACYTGTTCNMWRKRRKSCMCSAARRYGTYCGCCNAGCYKYTCCAGATCATGGCGGGTTTSAMSMGCRSYWTKMWRAAAGGYRCTGTAGGGRAGSAWGGYSGCRCCRGCAAAGTARTTSGCCARMCCGATCTTGSMRATRKCGCGSGCYTSTTCKGWYTGGAACCGCGCCAGATCAAGGGTTGCTTCCAGCAGATCATTCTGTGTGAGCAACGCAATCTGGTGCAGCATCTGGAACCGCTGTGTTGAGGGCTGTGCGTTTATCGAAATACTCAGTTGCATTGTTTCAGGATCAAATTTTCGCAACTCTGGTTGATCGGCAAAGATGCCATCAACACCAAGTTTTTCAAGCGCGTTAACGCAGGCAGCCTGGGGGTCCAGGCGATTTCCATTGGGGGCTGCGAAATGTTCTGCGGCGCGATCAACAGCGTCAATGTAGTTGTCGCAATAGTGGAAGAAATCACGCACCTCCTCCCAGGCCGATGGCTTTACCGAGCTGTCCTGACGTCCCAATGCCTCATCCAAAGATGCCAGCCGTTCATGGGTTTGGCGATAGGCCCGGTGTAATTCCAGAAAGCTGCGGGTCAGGGCCGGGGCGTTGGACGCCACAAGGCGAAGATCAGCCAGTGGTGGCGGGCCATCGGCGAAAACCGGGTCTGCCAACGCTTCACGCATGTCAGTGACCATGCGTTCGGTATCACCGCTGGAAAGCTCTGTAACATCAAAGCCAAATTCCTGTGCCAGTGCCARWACMACCCCAGTRCTGACGGGACGGTTGTTGTTTTCCATCTGGTTCAGATAGGGCAGCGATACGCCCAGCTTTTCAGCGAAGGCTTTTTGTGTCAGCTCCAGACGCTTGCGCATTTCGCGCAGCTTGGCACCGGCATAGAGTTTCTGGGTCGCCATCGGGGCACCTTTGCAAGTTTGCTATTTGCTTAGTTAACCTTTGCAAACCCTGTCAGGCAATCCTTTTTACCTTTTCCCGCGCGATGACCAGCAAGATCGAAATCACCGATAGGAGCGAGACAATAAACATGATCCACAGCAGCGGAAATGGACCACTTTCAGGCCCCAGCAATGATCCGGCCAGCGCCGACAGCGCAGCGCCGCCACCCATCATGATTGCGCCACCCAACCCGCTGGCGGTTCCGGCCAGATGTGGACGAACGGAAAGCATTCCGGCGGTGGCATTGGGCAGGATCAACCCGTTGCCGAGTCCCACAAAGATCATGAAGCCAAAGAATGTATAAATTGATCCCAGACCGTTCAGCGACAGCGCCAATGAAATAAAGACACCTGTGGTAGAAATGACTGCCCCCCACAGAACCATGCGGTTAACGCCGAAACGGGTTGAAAACCGCCCGGTAAGAAAATTGCCAACCATATAACCAAGGGCCGGGGCACCAAAGAATAAGCCCAGTTTCGAAGGCTGCAAGCCATAGACCACGTTGCCGATAAAAGGAGCGCCACCCAGATAGGCAAAGAACGCGCCAGAAGCAAAGGCAGCGGCCAGACAGTACCCCCAGAATCGCGGTGATAGCAGCAGTTCCGGATATTGCGACACCTGTTGGCGAAAGCTGGACGACTGATTGGTGTTGGTTTCGCCAACATCCGCCCAGGTCAGCCAGAATACAGCCGTACCAAGGATCAGAAACACCCAGAAATTCGCCTGCCAGCCAAACTTTTCATCCAGCAACCCGCCGATTGCAGGGCTTAACATCGGGATGATTGCCATGCCCATGGTGATGTAGCCAATCATCGAGGCCGCTTGCGCCTGGCTATACATGTCACGCGCAATGGCGCGCGATAATACCATCGCCACACCAACCGTTGCCTGCACCATTCTGAAGACCAGAAAAATCTCAATACTTGGTGCAAATATACAGCCGACTGTTGCGACCAGAAATACCGCCATGCCGATCAGCAATACCGGGCGGCGGCCATATCGGTCGGAAAGCGGGCCGATGAAAACCTGCAATATCGCTACAAAACCCAGATAGAGCGCGACCGATAGCTGTGTCACCCGGTAATCGGCATGGAAATATTCCGTCATCGCCGGAAGCGATGGCAAAAACATGTTCATCACCATCGCAGCCATGCCGGTGATCAGCACCAGGGTGATGATATGGGGCGGGGTAGAGCGGTTCAGAAAATTTCTGGTGGGTTCAGAAGACATAAATTGCCATTACGGCGGCGCGCGGGTGATGTCCAGTCACCACAGCGTCAGGGCATGGCGGGCCAGGTATCGGTGACGCGGTATCCCTGCGGCCACGGGTCAGTGGGATCTGCAAAAACTTTGTGCTCACCGGTTCGCCATGCCCKGCCCTTKATCTGTGGAATTATTGCGCCGCGGTCTGYGAGMWTTAWGGCMGATTTGATGCGACACTCAAACCGTCCGCCAATAATTGACGTGCCTATGAATTYRTCGCCGACCTTCATTTCCTGCTTMAAAGCCATCACYGCCATCCGCGCYGARCATCCGGTGCCACAGGGGGAGCGGTCAATTTTTCCGGGRTCAATAACCACWGCACTTTTGGCARTTAGAATGCCGTCCTGACTTTCGAGRTCRCCCGTAAATTGACAAAATGAKATGTGGTTCCAGTCCTGTGTCGGATGCGAAAAACCGATCTGTTCATTCGCCGCTGCGGTTATTTTCGCCCCAAGATCAGCGATTTCGCGCCCTTCGTCCGGGGTTAGCGACAGGCCAAAGTATTTAGCGGGGACCAATACAAAACTATCACCGCCATAAGCCGTATCAACAGTTAACGTGCCAAATTCCGGCACCTCAAGCGGGGTATCTATCTGATCAGCAAACGACGCCACATTGGTAATTTCGACGGACAGAACTTTGCCGTCCTGACACCGGGCCCGGATGTGAACCAGYCCGGCGGCTGCCTCCAGATAGAATTCGCTAAACGGTTCCTGCATTTTGATTATCYCGGTTTCCAGACACWCYGTCGCCACGCACATTGCGTTTGACCCGGACATAGGCGGAGTGTGCTCTGGCTCCATGGTCAGAAAACCAATTTCTGCGCGGCTGTCGAATGCGGGCACCAGCAGGTTCATGTGGGTGAATACGCCACCGCGGGGTTCATTCAACACCAGATTTCGAAGCAAACCATCGCTATGAAGATAGTCCCGCATCTGCCAAAGAGTTTCACCCGGCGGCGGCGCGACGCCCGCGGTGATGACGTTGCCAACCTCGCCCTCTGCATGGGCTGAGGTGATTTCGATTACCCGCATTTTGGTCTGATACTTTGCATATTTGCAATATTCAAAGAGATACWGTTACATWGTTTGCAAATTTTCTCAATTTCCCTTTCAGACATCGCCGCCCCGCTGTAGATTAACGAAAATTCCATAGGGAGCATCCGCCCATGAAAGACATTTTACAAGAGCTGGAATCGCGCCGCTCCACGGCCCGGCTTGGTGGTGGTGAAAAGCGGATCGAAACCCAGCATGCCAAGGGCAAGCTGACTGCGCGTGAGCGGGTAGAGCTGCTGCTGGACGAAGGATCGTTTGAAGAATTTGATATGTTCGTGGCGCAYCGTTGCACCGATTTCGGAATGGAAAAACACCGACCCGCGGGGGACGGGGTGGTCACYGGYTGGGGAACAATCAATGGKCGCATGGTCTATGTCTACAGTCAGGATTTCACCGTGTTCGGTGGCTCGCTGTCTGAAACCAATGCGCAAAAAATCTGCAAGATCATGGATATGGCAATGCAAAACGGCGCACCGGTGATTGGGATCAACGATTCCGGTGGCGCGCGTATTCAGGAAGGGGTCGCGTCCCTGGCCGGATACGCCGAGGTGTTTCAGCGCAACATCATGGCGTCTGGTGTTGTGCCGCAGATCAGCCTGATCATGGGGCCATGTGCGGGCGGCGCGGTTTATTCACCGGCGATGACTGATTTTATTTTCATGGTGAAAGACACGTCTTTCATGTTTGTCACCGGGCCGGATGTGGTGAAGACCGTAACCAATGAGGTGGTAACGGCGGAAGAACTGGGCGGCGCCACAACTCACACCCGCAAATCATCAGTCGCGGACGGGGCATTTGAAAACGACGTCGAGGCCCTGACCGAAGTGCGCCGGTTGGTGGATTTCCTGCCGCTCAACAATAAAGACAAACCACCAGTGCGACCGTTTTTCGATGATCCGGGACGYTTGGARKCCAGCCTTGATACGTTGATCCCCGAAAAYGCKAACACSCCCTATGATATGAAAGAGCTGATYATCAAGCTGGCGGATGAGGGCGATTTTTACGAAATWCAGGARGAGTTCGCCAAGAAYATCATCACYGGKTTTATCCGGYTGGAGGGGCGTAGCGTTGGTGTGGTTGGCAATCAGCCGATGGTGCTGGCCGGGTGTCTCGACAATGACAGTTCGCGCAAGGCGGCGCGGTTTGTGCGGTTCTGTGATGCGTTTGAAATTCCGATCCTGACGCTGGTTGATGTTCCGGGGTTTTTGCCGGGGACCAGTCAGGAATATGGCGGGGTAATAAAACACGGTGCAAAACTGTTGTTTGCTTACGGCGAAGCAACGGTGCCCAAGGTTACGGTGATCACCCGCAAGGCTTATGGCGGCGCATATGATGTGATGGCGTCCAAGCATCTGCGCGGTGATTTCAATTATGCCTGGCCAACTGCCGAGATAGCGGTGATGGGGGCCAAGGGTGCGACTGAGATTATTTATCGCGCAGAGCTGGGGGATGTTGACAAGATCGCGCAGCGTACCACCGATTATGAAGCCCGGTTTGCCAACCCGTTTGTAGCGGCGGAGCGGGGCTTTATTGACGAAGTCATCGTGCCCCATTCAACCCGAAAACGGGTTTGCCGGGCGTTTGCGTCTCTGCGGGGGAAGCGGCTGGAAAACCCGTGGAAGAAGCACGATAATATTCCGCTGTAGAGCTTTGATTTTCGGCGATTAAGGAACACCACAAATGCCTGACTTTCATCTGTTTTCCAAAGGCCCACGCCCTGTCGCGCCGTTTTCACACGCCGTCGAGGCAGATGGCTGGGTTATCCTGACTGGCCAGATGCCAACGGACCCGGACGCACCCGATGCCCCTTTGCCGGAGGCGATCAATGCACAGACCCGACGGGTGATGGATAATCTGGAACTGATACTGGGTGAACTGGGGCTGGATCTGTCGCATGTGGTGCAGTGTCGGTGCTATCTGACAGAATTTGAGCGTGACTACGCGGAATTCAACGACACCTATCAGGCGTATTTCCCAAAAGACCGCCGCCCGGCGCGCACAACAATCGGCGTGACGGCGCTGGCGGTTGGGGCGTTGGTGGAAATAGATTGTGTGGCACGTCGCCCCGAGGGGGCAAGTGGATGAAATATGTACCCGTTGTGTTATTGATATTGATTGCGTCGCCGATTGTTGCGCAAAACATCACGGTGCCCTCGGGCCAGCCGGTAACGCTGCAAGATATCATGATTGAAACAACGGATCAGGCAAACGATTATCGCTTTCGGTTTCTGACGCCGGACATCGCCGGTTCGGATGTCTTGCAAAATATTGATATGCTGGAAGGCGACATGGTGCACCTCTGCCAGGAATTTGCTCTGCCTCAGATTGCGCAGGGTGGCGATGTTGCCGGGCGGGTGATTATATCATTTGCGGATCGTGCGACAGAATTTGGTGTGGCTACGCCGGATGCCACCCAGGTGTTTGAAAGCTATAGCATCGAAAATGACACTTGTATTTGGGAGGCGTTCTGAATGGCGCTTGATTACATGCTTAAACACCGAGGATTTCCGGGGCGACTGCCGGGGACCGATTTTCAGTTCACCCTGCGCCGGGCCAACCCAAAAGGGGCTACGCCTATAATTCGGCGCGAACGCCATGCTGACCGGAAACCTGCCGATAAAAAGGCGGATTCTGGCTTTATGGCCGCACTTTGGACACAATTTAAAGATGAATCGTTTGAACGTGGCAATCTTGACGCGGGACGCCTGTCCTGGCTGTTCGGGCGAGAGGTAATTCCAGCTGAAGACCCGTTCGACCCGCAATCCTATGAATCTATGCTGAAAATTGATGTACCGCGGGCGCGTGCAGCGTTTCCGGAAGCGTTTGATGAGGAATATTCGGCGTGATCACGCTTTGGAAAATACAACTTTGGCGGATTTTCGCCGAAATTTACCCTAACGTAAACTGCCGTTTGCCAGAATCGGCGACTCGGGTCAGTGTTAGTCCTGTAGCGGGTCCCTCCAACATAAAGCCTGCTGCGAATTGTCAAAACCGTTACCCTTCCCCTTCTAAGAGGTCTGATCAGTTTCTGGTCAGGCCTCTTAACCTTTCCAGGATATGGCGGGGGATTGCCCAAATCACGACATATTCGAAAAAAACCTTTGCAAATATAGGGCCATATGGGGCATGTGAGGGTACAGATAACTATGGAAAAGGGTTACGAGCATGCAGAATAAATTATGGACCGTGGCAGTTGCCGGGCTTCTGGTATTGGCAGCCTGTGGCGACACAGTGCTGGAACAGGGTCTTTTGGGCGCCGGTGCCGGCGCAGGCGCGGCGATCGTTCTGGGCGGCGACGCAACAACGGGTGCTGTTATCGGC